>CAYWWV010000001.1:0-9191 GCA_964462185.1 uncultured Candidatus Bathyarchaeia archaeon
TTCGACATGGACCAGCAGGAGCGGTTGAGGGATGTGTGCCTTGAACTCCATGAGAGGGGGGTTCTATTCGTCTTGAGCAACTCCGACGTGGAGGCCATAAGGGAGCTTTACGGGGGGGAGGGGTTTAGGGTGGTGGTGGTGAGGGGTAGGAGGTCCATAGGCTCCAAGGCCCACACCAGGGGCAGGGTCAACGAGCTGCTCATCACCAACATACCCCCGGGAAACAGCCCACCCAGCCCGTAGAGGGCTATGGCCGCCTCTTCAAACACGGTTAAACCCCTCAAGGGGTCTGACTGGAGGCCCTCCAACCCAGCCAAGCCCCTTGAAGCCAAGGGTTTGAAAACAGGGGGGGAGGGGGGGTCACCCGTCCCAGCCGTTCTGCGGGCCCTCCGGCTTAAAGGGGTTGTAAAACGCCTTGGATGGTGGTTGGGAAACGTGCAAAAACGGGGGTTTAAACCACCCCTTCCCGCCGCAACTCCTCCACCTCCTCCACCCCCAGGCCCAGCACCCCCGTCAGAACCTCGACGGTGTGCTCCCCCAGCAAAGGAGCCGGCACATCCAAACGCCCCGCAGCCTCCCCAAACTTGATGGGGAAGCCGGGGAGCGCCACCCGGCCCACCCTGGGGTCCTCCACCTCCACGAACATCTCCCGGGCCCGGGCCTGGGGGGAGGCCTGGGCTCCCTCCAGGTCCAAGACCTCCCCCACGGGAACCCCTGCCTCCACCAGGGCCTCCACCACCTCGGCGGAAGTCCTCTGGGAGGCCCACTCAGCCACGGCCTCCTCATCCAACTCCTCCACCCCCAGTAGCTCCCGGAACCAGTCCGTAATCCGCCCAGGCGTCAGGGTGAACATCACCCACCCATCCTTAGTCCTCCTCAACCCCCCCACCCCGGCCCGGTGGGTCCTACCCGCCCGGATGAAGGTGGTCCCAGCCATGTTCCAGAAGGAAAAGCTCTGCATCACCGCCATCATGCTGTCCATCTGGGCCACGTCCACCCTCTCACCCCTCCCCGTCCTATCGCGGCGCACCAAGGCCGAGAGGATGCCCACCAGGCAGGTGAGGCCGGGAATGGTGTCCGCAATGGCGTCAGGAGCCTGGAGGGGAGGCCCCTCGGGGTCTATGGCGTCCTTCATCAGCCACATATACCCGCTGGTGGCCTGGGCTATGGGGTCGAAGCTCCTCCTATCCCTCCAAGGACCCGTGTGGCCGAACCCGCTTATGCTGGCGTAGACGATCCCCGGGTTGGTCTCCCTCAAAACCTCCCACCCCAACCCCAACCGATCCATGGTGCCCGGGCTAAAGTTCTCCACCACCACATCAGACCGCTCCACCAACCCCAGGAACAACTCCTTCGCCCTGGGCTTCTTCAAATCCATGGTAACACTCTTCTTCCCCCGCCCCAGGAAGGCGAAGTAGGGGCTCTGGCCCTTCACCAAGGGGGGAAACATCCGAGTCATATCCCCCCACGGGGGCTCCACCTTCAAGACCTCCGCCCCCATGGCAGCCATAAACAGGGTGCAGATGGGCCCCGCGTGGGCGTGGGTCAAATCCAGGACCCTTATGCCGTTCAGAGCCGTCACTCCTTCAACCACCCCGGATAAACAGGATACTTGCTGCAGATGAACTCCAACAAGTAGGGCCTACCCCCCTCGTTGGCCTTCAAAGCCCTCCTGAGAGCCGGCTCAACCTCATCAGGGTCCTCCACCCTCTCCGCCTCCATCCCCAGGGCCTCGGCCACCCTGGCCGAGCTCTGCACCGTGCTGGGGGTAACCTCGTAGGTGTAGGGGCTGTGGCCCCTACCCCAGAACCCGGGGCCGTACCCGCCGAAGCCGTCGTTGTTGATGTGGACCAGGGTGACGCCCAGGCGGTAGCGCACCAAGACCTCCCAGTTACCCATCTGGTACCCCACCCCGGCATCGCCGGCCACACCCACCACCTGGCGACCCGGGAACACCAGCCTCCCCGCGATGACCCCCGCCAAGCCGTAGCCCAGCGTGGTCACGTTCCCCCAGCCCAGGAAGCTGTGGGGGAGCCGGGCCGTGAAGACCGTGCTCAACTGGTCCCGCGTGTTGCCCGACTCATGGGTGACCAGACAGTTCCCCGGGTCCAGGACCTCCATCAACCCCCCGTAAACCCTGTAGGGGTTGATGGGCTTCTCCCCCGACTCCAAGAGGGGCCGGTATTGGGCCCACATCTCCTCCTTGGCAGCCCTTATCTCCTCCACCAATCCGGGGCGCCTCCTAGGCGGCCCTGCCTCCCGGATGGCCTCCAAGAGCTGCCGTAAAACCAGCTTTGCGTCCCCAAGAACCGCATAGTCCACCCAATACATCCTGTTGAGGTCCATGGGGTCGTTGGTCACCTGCACCACCCTCTTGGAAAAGGGGTCAGGTATGTAATGCATGAACTCGCTGGGGGTCTGGCCCACCCCCACCATCAACACCAGGTCGCTCTCCCTCAGAAACCTCTCCGCCGCAACCCCCCGCACCCCCAGGCTCAACTCATGGTCCTCGGGGAATACGCTCTTAGCCTTCAACGTGGTCAAGACAGGCAGGTGGGCCTCCTCAGCCAAGGCCTTCAACTCCTCCACAGCCCCCGCGGAGAACACCCCCTGACCAGCCCACAGGAGGGGCCGCTCAGCCTCCCCCAGGGCGCGGACCACCCTCGCCACATCCCCAGGGTCACCCATACTCCGCCACCCCTTGACCGCCTTGTAGGGATGGGCCTCCTCATCATACTCCCCCAAGTCCCGGGGCACCTGGAGCAACACAGGGCTGGGCCTACCAGACCTCAGAGCCGTGAAGGCCCTCCTCATGAACTCAGGAACCCTCTCAGCCTTGTTGACATACCCCACCCACTTGGCCACGGGTCGGAGCCCCTCCCCAATATCAAACCTCTCAACCCCCAGCCACTTGGAGGGAACCCCATCCGTCAAACAGAGCAGGGGCACCGAGTCCTCATAGGCCTCAGCCAGCGCCCCGTAAGCCATCTGAACCCCTGCAGCGTTCAAACCCCCCATAACGGTGCAAACCCCCAGGCTCTCACCATCGCTCAGCCTGCTCACAGCATCGGCAACCGAGACGGCGTACCGCTCATCCCTCAACATGAAGAGCTCGGGGGCTCCCTCCTCCCCCACCGCGTTGTTTATTGGGGTGGTGGGGAAGGTGAAAACCCTCTCCACCCCTTCCTGGGCCAGTATCCTGGCCAAACCGTTAGCAGCCCTAACCATTCCAACCAGGCTCTATTTAGCCCACCAGGGTTAAAGATTCACCGGAAGGGCCTACATCTCCCTAAGCCGCTTAATCCGCTCCTCGATGGGGGGATGGGTGCTGAAAAGGGCGTCCAGGGGGGACCTGTTGGGGTCGCTGATGAAGAGGTGGCTCACAGTCTCGCTCACCTTCATATTCCCCCGGTTCAACGCAGCCATCTTCTCCAAGGCGTCGGCCAGCCCATCGGGGTACCGCGTCAACTCCGCCGCATAGGCGTCGGCCAGGAACTCTCGGCGCCGGCTCACAGCCATCTGGACAAGCCTGGTGACTAGGGGGGCCACCACGGCTAGAACCATGCCCACCACTACCAGGATCAGCCCTAGGTTCCCCCGCTCATCCCTGTCCCTCCTAGAGCCCCCCCACCAGTAGCTCCTAAGAATCCAATTGCTCAAGATGCCAGCCAACCCCACCAAGACGGCCACCAAGGTCATGAACTGCACATCCCTATTGGCGATGTGGCTGATCTCGTGGGCAACCACCCCCTCCAACTCCAACCGGTCGAGGCGGCGCAACAGGCCTGTAGTCACAGCTATGCTTGCGTGTTCAGGGTCTCGCCCCGTGGCGAAGGCGTTCAACTCCTCGCTGGGAACCACGTAGACCTTGGGCTTGGGTATGCCAGCGGCGATGGCCAACCCCTCCACCGTGTTGTGGAGGTAGGTGAATTGGGGCCCCTCAGCCGGCCGGGCCTTCATATAGCTTAGAATGATCCGGTCCCCGAACATATAGTTCCCCCAGGTGTAGCCCGCGG
This sequence comes from uncultured Candidatus Bathyarchaeia archaeon, assembly GCA_964462185.1. Lineage (GTDB taxonomy): Archaea > Thermoproteota > Bathyarchaeia > TCS64 > TCS64 > RBG-16-57-9. The sequence goes on from CAYWWV010000001.1 coordinate 4,017, forward strand.
TGATTAAAGCGGCCAACGGCACCATAATGTAGACGCTGGCTGGGTCCCAGAGATAGCTGATGGAGAGGATGAGGGCGAATAACACCACCCCCACCACTATCAACAGCAGCAAGCTGTCCCGCTTGTTCCTGGCTTGCTCGTCGTGGAAGCTTCGCACACCCATCCTAGAACTCTACCCTCGGAGCCGTCCTAGCCTCATCGGGTATCTCCAGGAACTCCTTCTTCTTCCTACCACCCGCGAACCAGGCGCCTGGGATGGTGGTGATCAAGTTGTTATAGTCCAGAACAGCCTGGTTGTAGTACTGCCTGGCGTAGGCGATCTTGCTCTCAATGCCTTCCAGCTGCTCCTGGAGTAGCTTGAAGTTCTCGCTGGCCTTCAACTCAGGGTAGGCCTCGGCCAACGCCAGCAGCCTCCCCAAGACCTGGCTGAGCTCGGCGTCTGCGGCCACTCGGGACTGGCGGCTGCCCTCCAGCAGCCTCGACCTGGCCTCGCTCACCTTCTCGAATATCTCCCTCTCGTGGCTGGCGTAGCCTTTCACGGTTTCCACTAGGTTGGGAACCAGGTCGTACCGCTTCTGGAGCTGGACATCTATCTGGGCCCACGCCTCCTCCACCCTGTTCTCCAGGACCCTAATCCTATTGTAGTAGCTCACAAAGAGCCAGACCACTACCACTACCACCGCAGCCAGTCCAAGCAGCCAACCGTTCAAACCAACCACCAAACAACCACACTACAGGCCCCTTAATAAACCCTATATAGGGAGGCCTACTCAGCCAGGCGGAAGTAGACCACCTTCCTCCCCTTCCGCTTGGGCTCAACCCTGAGCTCGGAGAGCCCCCCAATCTCCCCCGTCCTGGCCACATGGGTTCCCCGGCAGAACGTCTCGGCATACTCCCCTATACGCACCATCCTAATCTTCCCCCCAGGGGGGATCTTCTCCAGGAAAGCCTTCTTGCGCCTGTCTCCCCCAACATCCACCTCGGAGCGGTCCACGTAGTACACCTCCACGGGCACATCCTCCTCCACCACCCGGTGGTATTGCCTCCAAACCCGCTCCACATCTCCCTCGGAGAGGTTGCTGGGCTGGAAGTCTAGCTGGGTGAAGCTGCTGAAGACCTTGGGCCCGCTCCCCCCCGCCTCGAAGAGGCCTGTTAGCAGGTGCTCGCAGCTGTGAAGCCTCATGTGTCGGTAGCGTCTACCCCAGTCCAACTCCCCCTCCACCACGCCGCCCACCTCACCCAAGTTCCGGTCAAGATAGTGGTAAACCAGGTTACCCCGCATCAACACCTTGACCACACGGGCTTCCTCACCCCCACACCTCAGCCACCCCTGGTCGCATGGCTGGCCCCCGCCCTCGGGGTAGAAGGCTGTGGCCTCCAAGACCACGAACCGGGGGCCACTGGCAACTATCTTGGAGGAGAAGACCCGCAGGTAGCTGTCCTCCAGGTAGAGGAGCTTAGTCCCAACCATATCTAGCCAACAAACCCCAACAAAAAGGGAAAAAACTTGCCCAAGCTCCGAAAAGCACCACTACCTTCAGAGAGCACCCTTGGAATCCCGGAGAGTTAATGTGAAATAATTCGTTGGGGGAAGAAAGTAGAGACCCCCTAGGAGAGCCTGAAACTGTATCTGAATGTAGACACCCTGGTGAACATCAACCTCATGGTTATGCTCACAGTGGGTTTCACATTCACCTACATGATGGAGGGCTTCCCCAACTTCGCCCACACCACCTACACCGGCGTAGGAGCCATCACCAGCTTCTACCTCACCACCTTCTTCAAACTAAACCCCTACCTCACCATCCCCCCCTCAGCCCTAGTGGGGGGATCACTGGGAGTCCTCCTCTACAGGCTGGTGGTCCACCCCATCAAGCGCAACGGGGGATACCAGGAGATAACCCTCACCCTCACCTTCATAGTCCTAGCCACCGTGCTACCCAGCTTCTTCTACATATTCAACTTCTGGGCAAGATACTTCGCCAACGCCCCCACCAGGGGATACAACCTTAGGAGGTTCGACTTCACATACAACGGCCTCAAAGGCATAACCATTGTGAGCACCCTGGCCTGCCTAATCCTCATCATAGCTCTCCGAGTATTCCTCACCAAAACCAAAACAGGCATAAGCCTGAGAGCCGTGGCCGAGAACCCCGATTTGGCAGCCACAATAGGAGTCAACACCCTGAGGGCCCACACCCTAAGCTGGTTCATATCCGGCGCCCTCGCCTCCCTCGTGGGCAGCATAATGACCATCCACAAAGGCGTGGGCATAGCAGGCCCCGACGGCCTCATAATCTCCATAATGGCGGGGGCGGTGCTGGGAGGCGTGAACAACCTCTACGGAGCCATAGTTGGAGGACTATTCGTGGCGGTGGCGGAAGACCTCTTGAAGGACTTCTTCTACGTGTTTCTGCGGCTGGGGGTTGAGAGGTGGGCGAGGCTTCTCCCCGTGGGGTTCCTGGTCGCCGCCCTAATGGTGTTCCCCAACGGCGTATTCGGCCCCACCGGGCTAAACCTGGAGGAGGTTCGGGAGGCTGCTAGGAGGCTCCTCCGCGGCCCTCCAGGCGGCACCAAAGCATCTCCACACCAAAACTAGCCCGACAAGCATCACACCTTTCACACGAAACCCGTTCCTGCCCCCCCTCCAAACGCTTCACCAAGTCGGGCTCCCTTATGAAAGGCCTGCTAAGGCTAACCACATCGACCAGCCCAAGCTCCACAACCCTCCGCATGGTGGAGAGCCACGTAAAGCCATTGACCAGGGCCACCGGCGTCCTCCCCACAGCCTTTTTTATCTGCTTGGCGTGGCCTGCGAAAGCCAGCTCGGGGAACTCCGGGTCCTGGGCCCTACCCCGCTCCTCGGGTCTAGCCCCCCTCCCCCCTCCGCTGATCTCTATCAAGTCCACCCCGCGGTCTGAGAGGGCTTTAGCCACCTCGACCGAGTCCTCCACGGTGAAGGCGTCTCCATTGAAGTCGTCGCAATTGATCTTCACGGCCACAGGAGAGTTCCCAGTCCTTCCCCTAACCTCATCGTAAACCTCGAGGAGAAGCCTCATACGGTTCTCCAGGCTTCCACCCCACTCATCCTCCCGGCGGTTAACGCGGCGGCTGAGGAACTGGCTTATCAGATAACCGTGGGCGCCATGTATCTGCACGCCGTCGAAGCCGGCTGCAAGAGCCCTCTCGGAGGCATCCCCGAAGGCCTCCACCACGCCCCATATCTCATCCTCAGTCATCTCCCTCGCAACCCAGTCATCCTCAGCGTATCTGCTGGGCCCCTTCCGATCGGGCTCGTAGACCACCCCGGCATGGTTCAACTGGGCGAAAATATGGCCCCCCTCCTCGTGCACCGCATCCGTTAGCCTCCTCAGCCCAGGGATGTGGATGTCGCTGCTGATTCCAGCCATCCCCCGGTGAGCCTTCCCATCCTCGGAGACATACAGGTGTCCCTTGACTATGAGGCCCACGCCTCCCCTCGCCAAACCCCGGTAGAGCGCTATGATCTCCTGGTGGACGGTGCCGTCCTCTCGGGCGTAGGCGCTTGTAGTAGCGCTTCTCATGAACCTGTTGCGGACCTGGAGGTCTCTAATGGTGTAGGGTGCGAATAGGTCTACCATACCAGATGATGTGGACGCCCAAGCTTTAAACACCCACCCCCACAATAAGCCAAGGAAATATTCCCAGGCGTCGGCCACAACACCTACGAGAGGGGGAGGCCATGGAGAGGCGGCTGAAGGCTTTCTTCTCAACCCTCTAGCAACTGATATATTGTTGGTGGATTCCTCTTCAAAGATGCCTGAAATAGTTGTTGTAGGGGGGGTGGCCACCGGTCCAAAGACGGCAGCCAGGCTTAGAAGGCTGGACCCCGAGGCCTCCATAACCCTTGTCGAACGCCAGAGCCTAACCAGCTACGCGGGGTGCGGCATACCCTTCTACCTCGAGGGGGCCGTGGGGGAATGGGAGGAACTCCTGGGTGGAGCCACCCCAAGAGACGCCACATACTTCAAGGAAAGGAAGGGAGTCCAAGTCTACACTGAGACCGAAGCCACCTCCATCGACAGAGAGCAAAAAACAGTGGCCATCAGAGACCTGAGGACGGGTACGACCCGCAAGCTCGAGTACGACTACCTTGTGCTGGCAACGGGGGCCAGGCCCCTCATCCCTCCTATAGAGGGGATAGACTTGGAGGGGGTACACACCCTCCACACACCCCTTGACGCCCTGGAGGTGGCCAAGGAGGTGGAGGAAGGCTACAGGAACATAGCCATAGTGGGCGGAGGGTTGATCGGCGTTGAGGCTGCAGGGGCCCTCCTGAAAAAGGGTTGTAAGGTCTCCATACTGGAGATGATGCCAAACCTGGTGCCGGGTATCCTGGACCCCGAGCTGGCATTGCTCCTTGAGAACCATCTCAAAGCCAACGGCGTGGGGGTTTACACTGGGGAGCCCGTTACATCGCTGGAGGGGGAAGGGGGGAGGGTTTCATCCGTGGAGACCCGTGGGGGGCGGAGGATCCAAGCAGACATGGTCCTGGTCTGTGTGGGTGTCCGCCCCAATGTGGAGTTGGCTGTTGCCGCCGGCCTTGAAACCGGGCCAACGAGGGCCATAGCAGTGAACGAGAGGCTTCAAACCAGCGACCCAGCCATATACGCCGGGGGGGACTGCGTGGAGAACCTTCACCTGGTTACAGGAGAGAAGGTTTACGCGCCTCTGGGGAGCACCGCCAACAAGCATGGACGAGTCATAGCCGACAACATTGCGGGGATACCCTCAACCTTCCCAGGGGTCTGTGGGACCACTGTGTTCAAGTCCCTCGGGTACAACTGTGGCGCCACTGGGCTGACGGAGGGGAAGGCCAGGGAGAAAGGTTTCGACGCAATCTCGGTGTTGGTCCCAAGGTATGATATCCCCTCCTACATGCCGGGGGCGGCCAGGGTATTCTTGAAACTGGTGGCTGAGAGGGGCACGGGTAGGATCCTGGGCCTCCAAGGTGTGGGGCCGGGGGAGGTGGTTAAAAGGGTGGATGTGGCGGCCACAGCCATCTCCATGAAAGCCACCTTGGAACAAGTGGCGAACATGGACCTGGGGTATGCGCCACCCTACAGCACAGCCCAGGACGCACTGGCCCACGCTGCTAACACTCTCGACAACAAGATCAAGGGAATAGCCCATGGG
>CAYWWV010000001.1:9291-10792 GCA_964462185.1 uncultured Candidatus Bathyarchaeia archaeon
AAGGTGTGGCCGTCGGAGATGGGGTTAATGTCTAAGAAGGCCACGCTATGCTCGTCCTCATACACTATGTGCGCAGGCGCAGAGCCCTCAAGTATTTCGCAGAATACGCATCTCACTTGGTGGCCCTCCTAACCACCGTTAATGCCTTGTTGGGGCACAACTCCACACAGCAGAAACACTGTATGCACCTCTCCATGTGGAAAAGGGGGCGTCTTCGAGCCTCGATGGCACCCGCGGGGCATATTTGGGAGCAGACACCACAGGAGGTGCAGCGCTCCTCGTTAAGCTCTATGGGCATCCTAACCCGGATGAACATCTCACCGTCGCTGTGGATCTGGGGCTTCTTGAAGGGTCTTTCCACCTCGGCCACCTGCACTCCCACCACCTCAATCTCCTGGGGGGCCAGGCCTCTCTCCCTAGCCAGGTAGTTGGTGCCCACATCCCCATAGGGGTCCCACCCCATAACCATGGAGGCCACCACATCCACCGCCACGGCGTCAGCCCCAGCTATCACCAACCCCAGAGGCACAGGGCTGCCTCCAGCCGGACCCTCCCCCTCCATAGCCACATGGGCGTCAACCAGGTTCAACCTCACCCTGGAGCCAATGGCCTGGTATATGTCTAGGAGGAGGTGGCTGAAGGACTCGGGGTCGTTGGCAACGGAGACATGGTGGTGGGCCTTTATGCCTCCCTGCTGGAGGCCAAAGAGGTTCTTCACGGCGCACGTGAGGGTGGTGAGGGCGTGGGTCTTGAGCTTGGGGATGTTGAATATTGGGCACTGGAGCGCCGTCTCTGGGAAATGGTAGAGCTGGTTCACCACCCCCTTAACCCGCACCCCCACAGGCCTATCCCGGTCCAGGACCCTAACCCCTATTCCCTGGGCGCCACACCTCTCCTCCAGGCGATGAGCCTTGTAAACCATCTCGGGCCTAGCATAGGCAGCCGTGGCTGGGCACTCGCCAACCACGCATTCCCCTCCAGCCTCTTGGATCAGCCTCCCAAGAGCCAAAACCAGCTCCAGGTCGGTGGTGCACCCAGACTCAGGGGGCTCAGTATTAAATAGGTTAGGCTTCAGCAAGGCCTTCTCACCTGGATGGATGAATCGCTCTATCCCGCCCAAGAGCTCGACGGCTTCCTCGACGGCTGTTTCCACCCCATTCGCGGTTCTCGTGATGGCTACCCTAGTCCTCATACACGGGGGATTAATGGGGTTGGAGCGGATAAAACTAGGCCATGTAAACAGGTTTTTCTTTGGGCCTAGCCTTGGGTTGGGCCTTCAAAACCCCGTAGATGTCCACCACCCCCACCAAGCCTTCATCCACCACGGGCAGGGCATCACAGTTAGACTCCACCATGATGGTGAGGGCGTCTTCTAGGCTGGTCTCAGGCCTCGCCAGCACAATGTTTTCATCCACCAGCTCCCCAATGGGGGTTTGTTGAGGCCTGAAACCAGGGGAGTAGGTGTAGCGGAAAACCTTGTAGAGATCGACCACCCCCCTGA
>CAYWWV010000001.1:10892-12710 GCA_964462185.1 uncultured Candidatus Bathyarchaeia archaeon
TTGAGTTTGCAGGCGATGTAGAGGCTGGCCGCTGTTAGACCTTCAGGCGCCCTTCCAACCGTCAACCTCTTCTCGGCCGCCGCCTCCATGATTCTCCGGCATAGGCGCTCAGTGGCCCCCGAGAGGCGAAGATGGTTCACATACTTGGTTATCAGGTGATCCTTGTTTACAAGGGGAACCTGGGGGGACATCTTCTTGTATAGGTAGCGGTAATTCCGGGCAGCCTCCTTACGGGTAATGGTAGCCGCCCTAGCCACCTCCTCCAGACTCCTGATGACATGGCACTGCCTGCAAGCCATATAGACGGCCGAGGCAACAACAGCCTGTATTGTCCGCCCCTTGATCAGCCCCGAGGTGGCCGCCTTCCTGTAAATCATGGCCGCCGTCTCCCGGGTGCCCTGCGGCAGGTTCAGTTCGTCAGCTATCCTAGTTAGTTCGCTAAGGGCTTGGGCTAGGTTTCTCTGTATGCTGTCGCTGGCGGCGGTCCTTTTCTGCCACTTCCTCAGCCGATATTGGAGCTCCTGCTCCTCTGCGGTGAGCCTGCGACCCGTAGCATCCTGGTTTCTCCAGCTTATGGTGGTGCTAAGCCCTTTATCGTGGATGAGGGGTGTGAGAGGGGCCCCAACCCTGGTGAGGGCCTCCCTCTGAGCAGGGTCGAAGGCCCTCCACTCTGGACCCCTGTCGAAGAGAACTCTGTTCAGCACTGTCCCGCAGTCGGCGCAAATCTGCTCTCCCGTAGCGGGGTCTTCTACTATGTTGACGCTGCCGCATTCACACTGGAGTTGGACCACCATAGGGGTAACCGTGGGTAGCTCTCTTCCACTCTCTTTTTATTGGCTTGTGTGTTCCCAGCGCCCACATCCCAGGAACAAGGGTCGAGCCTACGTGTATTTATTGAACCGGCTTCCCCGTACGAAGCCCACTAGGCTTATCCCCGTGGCTTGGGCGGCCTTGAGGGCCGAGTATAGGGGGGCTGATAGGCTCACGAGGTGGGGGACGCCTGCCACTGCTGCCTTGAGCACCACCTCCCCTGAGAGCCTGCCGCTGGTGCCTATGGCGGAGGCCTTGAGGCTTATCCCTTTTTTCAAAGCCATGCCCAGGACCTTGTCCACAGCGTTGTGTCGCCCCACGTCCTCGGCGAAGACGGCCTCCCCTGTGTCCTGGGAGATTAGCAGGGCGGAGTGGGTTCCCCCGGTGGCCTTGAAAGTGTAGGCCTTTGTGTTGAGGGTTTTGGCTATCTTGAAAACCATTTGCTCTGGGAGGGGGGGAGTGGGGGGGAGACGGTGTTTTTCCAGTAGGCCTCTGGTGGGGGTGGAGGAGCAGGCTGTGGTTATGAGCCGTTCTTTGTTCCATCGGGCTTCCTGGGGGTCTACGGGGTTGCGGAGGGATATGTCGCAGCGGGTTGGGGTGGCCTCCAAGTGGGTTACATCCTCCATCTTGTTGATGACTCCCTCTGAGAGGAGGTGGCCCAGGGCTAGTTCCTCCAGGTGGGTGGGGGAGGCCACCAGGGTTCGATAGGGGTGATGGTTTATGAATATGCAAAAGGCGGTGTCTACGGCCACTGTGTCTAGTATGTTCTCAACCCTTCCCCCGGCTCTGTGGAGCTCTACGGGGACTTTCTCCACCTGCATGGTATTTGGTTGGGTCTTTGGTTTATAGGCGTTCTCGGAGTTGTGTCCCTGTTTAGGACACAATCACGGTTTTAATCATTAGGAACTTGTTTAGTTCGGGGTAGGGGATTATGGTTGAGAGGCTTCAAGCACGTGTGGGGGTTGTTCGATGCCTTGAGTGTATGTTTCTCCACCAACCCAACCCTGT
>CAYWWV010000001.1:12810-66776 GCA_964462185.1 uncultured Candidatus Bathyarchaeia archaeon
GGGGTATGAGGGTGGCGGTGACGGCGGGTAGCAGGGGGATAAGCCGGATTCCCCTGGTTCTCCGCACGGTGGTGGATGAGCTCCGCTTGGCCGGGGCGGAGCCGTTTGTCTTGGCGGCCATGGGGAGCCACGGCGGGGCTACTCCGGAGGGGCAGTTGGAGGTTTTGAGGAGCCTGGGGGTTACCGAGGACTCGGTGGGGGCTCCAGTGGTGGCTGGCCTGGAGGTGGAGAGGGTGGGGGAGGTCTGCGGGGCCCCCATATATGCCAGCAGGTTGGCGTTAGAGGCCGATGGGGTTTTCGTGGTGGGCCGTGTCAAGCCTCACACGGATTTCAAGGGGGAGGTGGAGTCGGGGCTGTTGAAGATGCTGGCCATTGGGCTGGGGAACCAGAAGGGGGCGGAGATGATACACTGGCACAGATACGAGGGCTACCACACTATTATGCCCAGGGCGGGGCTGCTGTTGGCCCAGAAACTAAATGTGGTGATGGGGCTGGCACTCCTGGAGGACGCCCACCATAACCTCTCCCAGGTCCATGCCCTCCTCCCCGAGGAGTTTCTGGAGGCCGAGAAGGCTCTGCTGGAGAAGGCTAAGGAGATGCTTCCAAGGCTTCCTTTCGGCGAGATAGATGTGCTGGTGGTGGATGAGATAGGGAAGAACATCAGCGGCGTGGGGATGGACACCAATGTGACCGGCAGGTTCTGGATGCCGGGGGAGTCAGACCCTAGGGCCCCCAACATCAAGAGGATAGTGGTGCTGGACCTAACGGAGGAGACCCATGGCAACGCCATCGGCATAGGGTTGGCCGACCTCACCACGAGGCGGGTCTTCGAGAAGATCGACTTCCAGAAGACCTTCGTGAACTGCTTGACCCAGGGGAGCAGCGAGACAGGTAGGATTCCCCCCTTCCTCCCCTGCGACAGGGACGCCATAGCCACGGCTATACGCATCTGTGGGCCGGTGGAGCCTGGGAGGGCTAGGGTGGTGAGGATAAAGAACACCTTGGAGCTGGAGACTATGTATGTCTCGGAGGCCTTGTTGGAGGAGGCCTTGGCTGGGGGGTTGGAGGGCCGCCTAGAGGTCCTGGGGGAGCCCAGGGAGATGGTCTTCGACGTATTGGGGAACCTGGCCAGGTAGGCCTAGTAGTTCTCTGGCATCAACTCATAGTAGGCCCTGGGGTGTTTGCAGGCGGGGCAAACCTCTGGGGCCTCCTTCCCATGGTGGATGTACCCGCAGTTGAGGCAGTGCCACTTGACCTCCCGGTCCCGCTTGAAGACCGTCCCAGCCTCGATGTTGGCCAAGAGCTTGCGGAACCTCTTCTCATGCTCCTCCTCCACCTCGGCTATCTCGGTGAAGCTCTCCGCGATCTCGGGGAACCCCTCCTCCCGCGCCGTCTTGGCGAAGTCGGGGTAGAGGGTGCCCCACTCCAGTTTCTCCCCCTCTGCAGCCTCCAGGAGGTTCTCAGCCGTGGTCCCTATCTTTCCCGCGGGGTACTCGGCAGTTATCTCCACCCCTCCCCCCTCCAAGTATTTGAAGAAGACCTTGGCGTGTTCCACCTCGTTTCTAGCGGTCTCCTCGAAGATGCGTTGAATTTGGACGTATCCCTCTTTCTTGGCAACGCTGGCGAAGAACATATACCTATTTCGTGCTTGGCTCTCCCCCGCGAAGGCCTTCAAGAGGTTTTTCTCGGTCTTAGTGCCCTTTAGTCCCATGTTTCTCTATGAGTAGTGGGGGCTTTTAAGGCTTGAAGGCCGGGGGGGTGGGTATCTTCTTCCACCTGTTTATGAACTCGGCGAGGAACTCCACCCGCTCCTCCAGCCTATTACGGTATTCCTCGGGGTCTGCGTCCTTGGGGCTGTTCCACCCGTATATTCCGTCGCGGGAGAAGTCGTCGGTGTCTGGGGGGGCGCAGGCGGTGAACAGTTGGGAGACGAGTTCCCAGTCCTCCCTGTCGGGGTCCCTCATGGCTTTGAGTTCCTGGCTCATGTTGTTGGTGGGCTCCCAGTCGTCGGGTATCCTCCACATCTCCACCAGCTCGGGGAAGAGGGCCAGGGCCGCGCTGGTCTCGTTGGTTCCGCTGTGGACGTCCCAATACCTCTGGCTTCTCTCGGTGAACCTCTTGGCCAGCTCGGTTCCGCTGGGTCCGCTTGGGGTGGCCACCATGACCCCGTACTCGCGCTTGGCTAGCTGGGCCACCAGGTTCATGGTGGCGGTGTTGCCTCCGTGGCCGTTGATGATGACGAAGCGTTTGACGCCGTGGTAGGCCAGGGAGCCGATGGTGTCCATGAGGACCCCCATGAGGGTGTCCCAGCTGAGGGTGATGGTGCCTTTGAAGCCCATGTGGTGGGGGCTGTATCCGGGCCAGCAGGGGTGGACGCAGACGCTGTTGGTGCGCTTGGCCACTCGGTGGATTATCTCCTGCACGGCCAGGGAGTCCATCCCCAGGGGTAGGTGGGGGCCGTGCTGCTCTATGGATCCGATGCCGATGATGACCACGGGGTTTTCCTCGTGTTGGAGCCACTCCTCGAAGGCTGGGCGGGTCAACTCGGTTATCCAGTGCTTGGATAATACTCCTTTCTCGGGCATGGTTGAACCTACTCTCAAGAGGCTTTAATGGTTGCGTGTGGGGTGGGCGTAAGGGTATTAAGGTTTGGTGGGGAGTTGAAACCATGCTCGAGGTGAGGTGGCTGGGGCATAGTTGCTTCGCCTTGAGCGATGGGGAGACCACCGTGGTTATGGATCCCCATGACGGCGATTCTCTGAACCTGCCTCCGCCCAGGGTTGAGGCTGATGTTGTTACGGTGAGCCATGGCCACGAGGACCATGCTGGGGGGGTGGGGTTGTTTGGTTGTCCTGTGTATCGGGAGGCGGTGGATGTGGTTGTGGGCTCGGCCAGGTTGAGGGGTGTGGCTTGTTGGCATGATGGGGTGAGGGGGGCTCGGCTGGGGGGGAATGTGGTTTGGAGCGTGTATATGGGGGGGTTGCAGGCGACCCACCTGGGGGACCTGGGCCACTACCTCACATCCTCCCAGATGTTCCAGGTGGGGTTCCCCGACCTCTTGATGGTGAACACGGGGGGGAACCTGGCGTTGGCGGAGGACACGGTGGACCTGCTGGGGCCTAGGGTGGTCATCCCCATGCACTACTACACGCCGGGGATACGGTTCCCCTACTACCACTTGAAGGCCGTGGTGGACTTCACGCGGGGGAAGCCCAACGTGGTCCATGTGGGGGGGAGGAGGGTTTACACCCGTGAGGCTCTCCCCAGGGGCCAGGAGATCCATGTCTTCCAGGCGCCCAGAAAGAGAGATAAGAACCTGGGCGCTTTTTGACTCCATGGAGGTCGGGTTCTACGATATTGTGAAGGCGGCGGCCAGGATTCGGCCCTATTTGGCGCCTTCGCCTTGTTACACTTATCCCACGTTGAACGAGTTTCTGGGGTTTGAGGCCTACATCAAACACGAGAACTATAACCCTACGGGGGCTTTCAAGATTCGTGGGGGCCTCAACCTGGTTAGCCAGTTGAGCCCTGAGGAGCGTGGGAGGGGTGTGGTGACTGCGAGCACTGGTAACCATGGGCAGAGCATCGCCTTGGCGTCCAAGTTGTTTGGGGTGGAGGCTCATATCTGTGTGCCGGTGGGGGCCAACCCGTTGAAGGTGGCGGCCATTAAGATGCATGGGGCGGTGATCCATGAGTATGGTAGGGACTTTGATGAGGCTGTGGAGCACGCGGTGGAGTTGTCGGAGACCCATGGGTATAGGTTCATCAGTAGTGGGGATGAGCCCCTCTTGGTGGCGGGTGTGGGCACCATCGGGTTGGAGGTGATGGAGCAGGTGGAGGGGTTGGAGGCCTTCATAAGTCCTGTGGGGAGTGGGACGGGTGCTGGGGGCTCCAGCTTGGCGGTGAAGACCCTGGACCCGGGGGTTGAGACCATCGCCGTACAGGCTGAGGGGGCTCCCAGCGTCTACCAGAGCTACAAGAGTGGGAGGCTGGAGAGCACCCCTAGGGCGGAGACCTTCGCCGACGGCTTGGCGACTCGAAAAGCCTTCCGCCTCCCCTTGGGGCTTCTACGGGAGTATGTGGATGATTTTGTCCTGGTCTCGGACGAGGAGATGAGGAGGGCTATACGGCTATACTTGGAGCACTGCCACACGGTGGCCGAGGGGGCGGGGGCTGCGAGTCTGGCGGCTGCGGTGAAGCTGCGGGATAGGTTGGAGGGGAAGCGGGTGGCCCTGGTGTTGAGCGGGGGGAACCTGGAGTTCGGAGAGCTTCTCAAGTGTCTGGGGTGCGACGGAGGGGTTTAAACAGGGTTAATCCCCTTTAACACCGTGTTGGAGGGTTTCGTGGAGGAGGCCGCCAGGGAGCTTAAGGCCCTGGGGGAGAGGCGGGAGCGGGCTCTGGCCGAGGCCAGGCGCCTCAGGGTTTTGAGTAAGCGGGCCATTTTGCTGGTTCATCGGGGGGAGGTGGGGGAGGCTGAGGGGTTGTTGGGTGAGGCGCGGGTGGTCTTGGAGGGGTTGAGGGGTTTGGTGGAGGGCAGCCCTGTTTTGGAGGGGTTGGAGGCGGTGGGGGCCGCTTTGGAGGAGTATGGGGAGGCGGGCATACTCCTATCCCTGGTGCAGGGCAGGGGGTTTCCCCCTCCGGGGGAGTTGGGGTTGAGCCCTGTGGAGTATGTGCAGGGTTTGGCGGATGTGCCTGGGGAGTTGAGGCGGAGGGCGTTGGACTTGTTGAGGGTTGGCCGTTTGGAGGGGGCGGAGGAGTGTCTGGGTTGGATGGGGCGGGTCTACGAGGAGCTTTCCAGGGTCGAGGAGTTCAGCCTCCTTTTGAGGGGGTTCAGGAGGAAGATGGATGTGGCGAGGGGGGTTTATGAGAGGACTGCCGCCGAGTTGGCGGTGGAGGCCAGCCGGGAGAGGCTTCGGAGGCTGCTGGAGGAGGCGGGTAAAAGGGGGGTTTAGGCCCGGTTTTTTGGCTTAAACGGTGACCAGTTGGGGTTGTTTTACGGCTTCTCCAGTCTCTGGGGGCTTTGAAATGGCTGGGAGGGGTGACCCCCCCTCCCCCCTGGGTCTGGGGATGGTTTATATTGGTTGGAGCCAAATCTTGATACCAGCTAGAAGGGAAGACTGAGACTATTGTGTCGAGTTTAGCTAAACCCTGGAGAACACCCCCTCTAGCCGCCTACATGGATGTGATGTTGTGGAGCACAAGGTGAAGATATACGACTCTATGACTCGCAGGAAGAGGGTCTTCAAGCCTCTGAACCCGCCGTGGGTGAGTATGTATGTGTGTGGACCCACGGTGTATGGGGAGCCCCACATTGGTAATTTGAGGACCTTTGTCAGCGGCGACTTGATTCGCCGGTGGCTCACCTATCGGGGCTACCGGGTCAAATATGTGATGAACATCACGGATATCGACGACAAGACCATTAGGGATAGCGGGGCGGCTGGGAAGACGCTGGGCGAGTTCACCGAGTACTACACCAGGGTCTTCCTGAGGGGGATAGACCTGTTGAACATCCGCAGGGCCATCGCCTACCCCCGGGCCACGGCCTATGTGGGCCAGATGGTGGATTTCATACGGTCGCTGGAGGAGTTGGGGTACGCCTATGAGGCTGAGGACGGGGTTTACTTCGATGTGGACCGGTTTGAGGGCTATGGGAAGCTGAGTGGTTTGAGGCCTGGGGCTGGGGAGAGGAGGAGCCGGGTCTCGGTGGATGAGTATGACAAGGAGGATGCCCAGGACTTCGCCCTGTGGAAGAAGTCCACACCGGAGGAGTTGGAGAGGGGGATTTACTTCGACTCGCCTTGGGGGCCGGGTAGGCCGGGGTGGCATATTGAGTGCAGTGTTATGAGCCGTGAGTTGCTGGGGGAGACCATAGACATCCATGCGGGGGGGGAGGACCTGGTTTTCCCCCACCACGAGAACGAGGTGGCCCAGAGTGAGGCCCTCTCGGGGAAGCAGTTCGTCAGGTATTGGGTGCACATGAGGCATCTAATGATTGAGGGGGGCAAGATGAGTAAGAGTCTGGGGAACTATGTGGGCTTCGACGAGGTTTTGGAGAGGCACAGCCCCGAGGCCTTCAGGTATTTCTACGTGAGCACCCACTACCGGAGGCCCCTCAACTTCACGTGGAGGGCCATGGAGTCGGCGGAGAACACGGTTCGCAGATTGAGGTCTACCCTGGACAGGGTGGATGAGGCCCTGGGGGGGGAGGACGTGAACCTGGACTATGGGGAGAGGGAGGACCGGCTCTTGAAGACGGTTTACGCCGAGAAGGAGGCCTTCGAGGAGGCCATGGACGACGACTTCAACACACCGGTGGCGCTCAGCCACCTCCACCGGATGGTGGCGGCCCTCAACGAGTACCTGGAGGGACCGCCCAACAAGGGGGTGGTTCTGGAGGCATACCTCCAGTTGAGGGAGCTTCTCTGGGCCCTGGGTCTATTCGAGGACCGCCCAGCCAGGGCCGACGATTTCTCCGAGAGGCTGCTGGGCTTCATAGCGGGTCTGAGGGAGGAACTCCGATCCCAGCGCCAATACGAGTTGGCCGACAGGATCAGGGAGGGGCTGAGGGAGCTGGGGGTGGAGCTCCAGGACACCCCCCAGGGCCCCCGGTGGAGGCGGCTATAGGTTCACCTCGCCGCAGAGGTTCACCCGGACCCCCAGGGCGTGGAAGAAGGCTGCCTTCACCGCCAACGCCCTGTCGGCTGTCTCGGCGTCGGGGGCGTAGACCACCTGGATGTGGTTGGCCTGGTGCTTGGCCATGAACTGGTCCCGGCTGACGCCGTGGAGGACGGCGTTCATGATGGGCCACTCGTAGGTGGTGGCCCTCCACCGCCTCTCCAACTCCTCCTCGGGCAGGTCCACCACCGTGCCCCTCCCCAGGTCCACGCTTAGGCCGCTGGGCTCTACGTAGACCCGGCTCCACACGATCTCCCCGGGTTTGCTCACACCCCTCAGGGTGCCCCCTCCCTTGGGGAAGTACATGGCTGGCTGCCGCATACTGGATGCGCCGGCGTAGCCGCCTTTGAGGTGGCTGGCGGGGGCGCTGCCGCTGATGAGGAAGACCCATACGAACTGGCCGTCGTACCAGTCCCCCCAACGCACGTCGTGGAGGGTTGTGTCCGGCCTCAACCCCATGGCCCTCCAAGCCCTAAAGGTCACGAGGGCGTCCAGCCCCGAGCCCTCATCCACCTCGTTGAAGTGGGGCAAGGGCCTCCCCGGGTAAAGCTCCTCCCCCTTCTCCCGATGGTAGACGGGGGGCCTCTCCGTGTTGTTCAAAAGGCCCTCGGCAAGGTCGCTGGCGGGGGCCATGTCTTTGAGGCCTTGCTGGTACTGGATGCCGATGGCCTCGCAGCCGAACTCGTGGGCTATTCGCACGGCTGCTATGTACATCCTGCACTGGCCTAGCACCTGGTTCTCGGTGAGCTCGGTGGCCTCGTCTCGGCCCAGGTGGAAGACCATTCCTCGGTCCAGGAGCCACTGGTAGACCTCCCTGGCCTCCTCCTCGGAGACCCGCTCCATCTCGGCTAGGAGGGCGCTCTGGCTCAGCCTCTCCTTGTAGACCCCCAGGGGGTTGAGGAGCTCGTCCTCTATGATGGCGTTGTACATGCCCATGCAGCCCTCGTCGAAGACCCCCATGATGGCCTTCTCGTGTCTCAGCTCCTCGGCCAGGGCCTGGCCCAGCTCGGCCTCCTCCCCTGGGAGGGTTGAGGGGTCTAGGGGCCTGGCGTGGCTGGTGTCGTGGGTGACGTGGCCCTCCCGGAGCCACTGGTCCACCCCCTTGAGGAAGAAGGGGTCGTCGAAGTCTCTGCTCCAGAGGGTGCTGTATTTGACCCCCATCTTGGTGAGGCAGGCGTTGAGGTTGAGGAGCCCCACCAGGCCTGGCCACTGGCCGCTCCAGTTGGCTACGGTGAGTATGGGGCCTCGGTGGTCCCTCAAACCCGCTAGAACATGGTGGCTGTACTGCCAGACGGCCTCGGCCACCACCACGGGGGCGTCTCGGGGTATTTGCTTGAATACGTCCATCCCCATCCTCTGGCTCCAGATGAAGCCGTGGCCCAGTTCAGGGTTGTAGGGGTGGGCCCTCCTCAGCGTGTAGCCCTTCGACTGGAAGACCTGGGCCAGCTTCTCCTCCATGGCTGCCTGGGCGGGCCAACCCTCCCGGTTGGCGGAATGCCTCAGGTCGCCGCTGGCCACCAGGGCCACCTCCTTGGGGCCGTATGGCTTGGGGGGCTCCACTTTGGGCTTGGAATACTCCATGGTTTACCAGGGGGGGCGAGTAGTGGATAAAGGCTATGCACCAGCCTGGTCCAAGATGTCGTCCACCCTGAGAATCTCCAGGGTCGTGGTCTGCCCAGGAGGGGTTAGGGTGGAGCCCGAGACTATCTCCACGATGTCGCCGCGGGAGATATACCCCAGCTCCAGGCTCCGCCTCACAGCCCTCAGGAGCAGGGTGTCCCTGTCGTCGCTCCAATCCACCTCCACAGGCTTAACCCCCCAATACAGATGCATCCTCCGCAGTATGCGGATGTGGGGGGCGAAGGCCAATATGCTGGCCCTTGGACGGTGCTTGCTCACCATGAGGGCTGAGAACCCGCTGCGGGTAGCCACCAGTATGACGCTGGGCTCCACCGCCTCCACCGCCCGGGCCGCCAGGCTGCCGATGACGTCTGGGAGAGGCATACCCCGGGGCTCCCCCCACTCCACACGGGATATCCGCTGCTCAACCACCTGGCCGATGTTGTTCATAACCCTCACAGCCTCCACGGGGTATTGGCCCACGGCCGTCTCAGCGCTCAGCATCACGGCGTCGGCTCCGTCCAGTAGGGCGTTGGCCACGTCGCTGGCCTCTGCCCTGGTGGGGAGGGGGTTGGAGACCATGGACTCCAGCATCTGGGTGGCCACTATCACCGGCTTCCCAGCCCTGTTGCAGGCCTCGATGATCCGCTTCTGGATGAGGGGCACCTCCCATGGCGGCATCTCCACCCCCAGGTCCCCCCGGGCCACCATAACCCCGTCGCTGGCCTCCACAACCTCGGAGAGGTTGAAAACGGCCTCGGCGTGCTCCACCTTGCTCACCACGGGCTGGTCCCCCCCAGCCTCCTCGATGGCTCTCCTAACCGCCTCCACATCGCCCCGCCCCCGGACGAAGCTGGCGGCGAACCAGTCGCAGCCCTCCTCCACCCCAAAGGCGATGGCCTCCAAATCCCTGGGGGTGGGGGGACGAGCCGAGAGCCGCGCCCCAGGCGCGTTCACCCCCTTACCCGTGGAGACCACCCCCCCGGAGACCACCCTTCCATGGATAGCCCCCCGGTCCAGATCCAAATCCGTGATCTCCACCTCCACAGCCCCATCATTTAGTAGGAGCCTCCCCCCCTGGGAGACCTCCCAGGCAAGCCGGGGGTATGTGAGGGGCAGCTCCCCCGGCTGGTGACGCCCCTCGGGGGCGAAGACCACCTGGTCCCCCTCCCCCAGCTCCATGGGGGTGGGGAGTCTTCCCAGCCTTATCTTGGGGCCGGGGAGGTCCACCATAACCGCGCAACCCCCCACCCGGTGGAGATACCTTAAAACCCTGCGATGCTCCTCGGGGCTCCCGTGGCTCATGTTGAGGCGAGCCACATCCATCCCTGCCTCCAGGAGGCGGTCCAAGACGCGGGGGTGGGAGGAGGCGGGGCCGATGGTGCAGACTATCTTGCTCCTGACAAAGCCGGGGAAGCTCAACTCAATTAACCTGAGCCCCCTCCAAGAATAAAACCCTCCCCTGATCGCAAAGCCTTTAACCCCACCCGCAGCCCCAGAAGCGTGCCCAGGCTCCTAGTTTTATTGGGGGGGATAGCCTCAGGAAAGACCGCGGCGGCCCTCCGGGCCGTGGAGAGGGGCAGGGGGGCTGGCCTGGAGGTTTGGGGGGTGGCCGCCCCCAGGGTCTGCCAGGGAGCACTCACCGTCGGCTACCGCGGAGTCTTGCTGGGGGTGGGGGAGACGCTGCCCCTGGTGTACCGGAGAGGCCACCAACCCCCGGGGGAGTGGATCCCCCTGAGGGGCCCCTACCTATACAACCCCCAGGGATTCCAGAGGGCCAACCAACACCTCTTCGAGGCCTCCCGCAGGCAAGGCCCCCACACCCTCACCGTGGTGGACGAGTACGGCCACCTGGAGGAAGAGGGGTTGGGGCTGGCACCGGGGTTGAGGAAGGCCCTGGGAAACCCAGCGCCGGGGAGCCGACTACTGGTGACCTGCAGGGCGGAGAGGCTTCAAGGACTCCTATCGTCCCTGCCTCCAGGGTGGAGGGTATCCACGGTGGAGGTGGGAGACCTCCAGGAGTTGGCCCGGGCTATGGATTCTTTTATTTAACCTTTGGACCTCCTTAATCCCACTGAGTGGAGGAAGCCTTGGAGTACCATAATATTTTGAGAGAGGCCCTGGGCCGAGACGAGTACCTAGTGGTGGGGACCCAGGTGGCCAGGGTGGACGCCTTGGACAAGGCCCTGGGGAGGGCCCGGTACACCCCCGACTACATCCCCCCGGGAACCCGGGTGGTTAAAGTCTTCCGGAGCACCCAGGCCCACGCCCTGGTGAAGGCCATCCACACCGAGGAGGCCCTCAAGGCCCCTGGGGTGGAGGCCGTCTACACGGCGCTGGATGTGACGGGGGAGAACCAGATAGGATACGCCCTCCCAGACCAGCCCTTCCTCAACCACGAGAAGGTACACTACGTGGGAGACCCCCTCGCCCTAGTGGTGGCCCGGGACGAATACTCGGCCCAAGAGGCCCTCGACCTAATAGAGGTGGACTACCAGCCCCTCCCAGCCCACCTGGACGTGGACTCCGCCCTCGCCCCAGGCGCAGAGCCCATACACCCCGGCGGCAACATAGCCGTCACCACACGCATAAGGAAGGGAGACGCCGAGAAAGGCTTCCAAGAGGCAGACGTCGAGGTGAGAGACACCTACGAAACCCCCTACCAGGAACACGCCTACCTGGAGACAGAGGCAGCCTACGCCGTCCCCGAGGGCCGCAAGGTCACCGTCGTAGTCACAGGCCAAAGCCCCTTCCTCACCCGGGAGAAGGTGGCCAAAGTCCTTGGGTGGAACCTCAACCAAGTAAGGGTGATACAGCCCCTCACCGGCGGAGCCTTCGGCGGGAAAGACGACCAGGGGCCCCTGGTGGCAGCATACGCGGCCTTCGCCGCCGTCAAACTGGGGAAACCCGTGGGAAACGTCTGGACCCGCCAGGAGAGCCTGGCCTACAGCAACAAGAGGTTCCCAGCCCGCATAGACTACCGGAGCGGCGCCAACAAGGAGGGAAAGGTGACAGCCATACAGGTGGAGATCACCCTGGAGTGCGGGGCCTACGCCAACAGAGCCCCCTTCTGGCTTTGGAGGCAGACGGCCCACGCGGCAGGCCCCTACGAGGTGGAGAACTGCTGGGTGGATGGGAGAGCAGTCTACACCAACAAGGTGTACGGGGGGAGCTTCAGGGGCTTCGGCGACGTGGCCATGCACTTCGCCGCCGAGCTCCAGATGGACAAGCTGGCCGAGGAGCTGGGCATGGACCCCGTGGAGTTCAGGCTCAAGAACGTGTTGAGGGTGGGGAGCCGCACCACCTGCGACCAGCTGCTGGACCACAGCGTTGGGATGGCCCAGTGCCTGGAGGCCGTGAGGGACGCCTCCCAGTGGCACCAAAGACGCAAACCCGTCCAACAGGGAGGCAAGGTGAGGGGCGTAGGGGTGGGCCTGGCCTACCACGGCATCAGCACCAGCCGGAGCACCCCCGACTGGAGCGCCGCCAGCCTCCTCCTCAACCAGGACGGCACCCTCAACTACCGCACAGGCATAGTTGAGCTGGGACAGGGCAGCCCCATGGGCCACATCAAGATCGTATCCGAGATAACGGGCATAACCCTCGACAGAATAGTGGTGGACCCCCCCGACACCGACAGCAGCCCCAACTCCAAGCCCACCCACGGCAGCAGAGGCCTCATGCTGGGGGGCACGGCCGCCGCCGACGCAGCCCTGAAGCTGAGGCGGAGCATGGTGGCCTGCGCCTCCGAGCTCCTGGGGATACCCGAGGACCGGGTGGAGCTGAGGGACAACAGGGCCTACGAGAGGGGAAACCCTGGGAACGGGTTGGACGTGGGGGAGCTCGCCGAGGAGATGTACGCCCGGGGATACCAGCCAGGCGCCTACGGGTTCTTCAAGGCCCCCAAACGGTTCTACGACCCCGAGACGGGGCTGGGGGTCAACTACAGCGTTTACACCTTTGCGGCAAGCGTCGCCGAGGTGGAGGTTGACACTGAGACAGGCGTGGTCTCGGTGACCCACATCTGGCCGGCCATGGACTGCGGCAAAGCCATAGACCCCCTCATGGTGGAGGGCCAGATAGAGGGAGCCATAGGCCAGGGCCTGGGCTTCGCCCTCACCGAGAACCTGGAGATCGGCCCCCAAGGCCAGGTGCTCAACGACAGCCTCACCGACTACGTCATCCCATGCTCCCTAGACACCCCCCAGGTGGAGCCCTGCATCATCGTAGAGGAACCATACAAATACGGCGCCTTCGGCGCCAAAGGAGTGGGGGAGCCAGCCATCATAAGCGTGGTCCCCGCCATCGTCAACGCCGTCCACCACGCCACCGGCCTCTGGTTCAACAAGCTGCCCCTACAGCCGTGGGTGGTCCACAAGGCCTTGAAGGAGGCGGGAGCATGAGGCCCCTACCCAGGTTCCAGCTCCACTCCCCCGTCACCCTCCGGGGAGCCCTGGAGCTCCTGGACGAGCTTGAAGACGCCAAGCCCCTGGCGGGTGGCACAGACCTCCTGGTGGCTATGAGGGAGGGGGAGCAGGCCCCCGGCCACCTGGTGGACCTGGGGTGGATACCCGAGCTCTCCTACGTGGAGGAGGGGGAAGGCTACGTGAGGATAGGCGCCACGGCCACCCTCGCCCAGATTGCCTCAAGCCCCGCAGCCGCCAAGCTCCCCGCCCTCCTGGACGCCCTGAGGGTGATGGGGAGCCCCCAGATCAGGAACAGGGGCACATTGGCGGGGAACCTGGTGAACGCCAGCCCGGCTGCGGACACAGCCTGCCCCCTCCTGGTGCACGGGGGGGAGGTGGTGGCTGCCTCGGTGGAGGGTTCCCGGGTGATTCCCTTGGAGGAGTTCTTCACGGGGCCTAAGAAGTGCTGCCTGGAGGCCAACGAGCTGGTGGTGGAGGTGCGGGCCCCCATCCCCCCCGAGGGCTCCTCCAGCGCCTACGTGCGGCTGGGGAGGAGGAAGGGCTTCACACTCTCTGTGGTGGGGGCGGCTGTCTACCTAGAGGTGGAAGACGGGGTGTGCGTGGAGGCCTCGGCGGCTTATGGAAGTGTGGCCCCCACCCCCTTAAAGCTGGAGGAGGTGGGGGAGGCCCTGGAGGGGGGCCCCTTAACCCCCGAGAGGGTGGAGGCTGCGGCCGCCCTCTCAGCCCAGCTGGTCAACCCCATAACCGATATACGGGGGACGGCCGAGTATAGACGGGATATGTGCCCTGTTTTGACTCGGAGGGCGGTGGAGAAGGCCCTCGGGAGGCTGGGGGTGTAGGCTTGAAGGTGGAGTTCGAGCTAAACGGGGAGAGGGTCTCGGTGGAGGCCGAGGCCTGGACTACTCTGACGGACCTCTTGAGGGAGGGCCTGGGGGTGCTCAGCGTCAAGAAGGGGTGCGAGCAGGGTGAGTGCGGTGCCTGCACCGTGTTGTTGAACGGGGAGGCGGTGCCCAGCTGCATGGTGTTGGCTCCCCAGGTGGAGGGGGCCAAGGTGACCACCCTGGAGGGCTTGGAGCACCACCCCATCATGCTGGACCTCAGGGACGCCTTCATAGAAGGCGGCGCCGTCCAGTGCGGCTTCTGCACCCCGGGCATGCTCATCAGCAGCTACGCCCTCCTAAGGGATAACCCCCACCCCACCCCGGAGGAGGTCAAGGAGGCCCTGGTGGGGAACATATGCCGCTGCACGGGTTACACCAAGATCATCGACGCCGTACTGGAAGCAGCGGAGCGTGTGGCCACTGAGTGAGCAAGAGGTGGTTGAGAGGCTTTTCCGAGAGCTGGAGGCGGGGAGGCCTGCGGCTCTCTGCACGGTGGTGGGTAAGAGGGGTTCAGCCCCCCGGGGGGTGGGCTCCAAGATGTTGGTCTTGTGCGATGGATCGCTGGTGGGTACGGTGGGGGGTGGGGGGATGGAGAGGGTTCTGGTGGGGGAGGCGCTGGAGGCCTTGCGGAGTGGGAGGGCCGGGGTGGTCAGGTTCGCCCTAGGGGTGCCTCCCCGGGAGGGCTTTTTGGCTGTGGATAGCCGTTGCGGGGGGGAGGTGGAGGTCTTGGTGGACCCTGTTCGACCCGACCCCAGGCTGGTGATATTGGGGAGCGGCCTCATAGCCCAGGCCACCTCCAGGGTCGCGCAGCTATGCGGCTTCCAAGTCACGGTGGTGGACGACGCCCCCACGGCCACCCAGGAGAACTTCCCAGGGGCCACCCTGGTAAACGGTCCCTACCCCCAGTCCCTGGAGGGGGTGGAGGTGAGGCCGGGAGACTATGTGGCCGTCCTCCACGGGGAGACGGACTTCGAGTTGGAGGCCCTTAGGTTTGCCCTCAGGGCCCGGCCGGCCTTCATAGGGCTGCTGGGGAGCGCCAACAAGAGGAGGAGCCACTTGGAGCAGCTGGCTTCCGAGGGCTTCCCGAGGGGGGAGTTGGAGAGGGTTTACGGGCCCATAGGGCTGGAGATTGGGGCTGAGACCGCTGAGGAGATAGCCGTCAGCATCGTCGCCCAGCTTATTCGGGTCAGGAGGGGCTTGGAGCCCTCTCCATGAGGCGGAGGGCCTTCTGGTAGTCGTCGGGTGTGTCCAGGTCCAGCACGGTCCAGATGTCTCCCTCCACGTGCAGGTGGCGGGAGTCGTGGGCCTGGAAGAGGTCTCTAAGGGTCTCCCCGGGGCCCAGGGCTAGGATTTGGGGGAAGAGCCTGCCTGAGACCAGCACCGGGTGGCCCCTCCTCCCCTGGTAGAGGGGGCTCACCAGGAGGGCGTCCGACTCCTCCATCCTCTCCACCATGCGGGCCAGTAGCCCGGGGCTTGCCCCAAGGCTGTCCCCCAGGCAGAGGAAAACGGCGTCTGCCTCTACGGCGGCCTTCAAGCCGGCCTGGAAGCTGGTGGTCATCCCCTCCTTGTAGCGGGGGTTGTGGACCACCTGGGCGCCCCTCCTCAGGGCCAGGGGCTCCACCTCCTCAGGTTTGTGGCCGGTGACGACTACGGTGGGGTAAGCCTCGAGGCGCCCCAAGACGTGGTCCAGGAGGGGTCTCCCAGCCAGGGGTAGAAGCAGCTTGTTGGCCCCCATGCGGCGGCTCTCCCCCGCCGCCAGGACCACGGCTTTTACCTTCATGACAGCTCCTGGGCCGCCCTCTGCACTGCTTTAACTATGCTCACGTAGCCGGTGCACCTGCACAGGTTTCCCTTGAGGTAGGCTCTTATCTCCTCCTCCGAGGGGTGGGGGTTCTCTGAGAGCAGGGCCTTGGTGGTTAGTATGAATCCTGGGGTGCAGAAGCCGCACTGGACGGCGGCCTCCTCCAAGTAGGCCCTCTGAATGGGGTGTAGCTCCTCCCCTTGGCTAAGGCCCTCCACCGTCTCCACCCTCCTTCCATCGCAGTCCACGGCCAGGGTCATGCAGGCCAGAACCGCCTCCCCGTCCAGCAGCACGGTGCAGGCACCGCACTCCCCTATTCCGCAGCCATACTTGGCCCCCGTCAAGCCCAGCCGGTCTCTTAGGAGGTTGAGGAGCAGGGTGTTGGGCTCCACCTCCAGGCGGTGCAGCTCCCCGTTCACGTAGAGGCTTATCTCCAACTACTCCACCCCCGCCTCCAGCCAACAGGCCTTCAAGGCATCCATCACCAAGCCCTTACACGCCTCCCTACGGTACTCGGCCGTCCCCCGTATATCGGTTATGGGGCGTATCTCCTGGGAGGCCAACTCGGCGGCCCTCCAAACAACCCCATCGTCCAGCACCCGTCCCCGCAGATACTCCTCCACGCCGTGGAGCCTCAGGGGTATGGGCGCCACGCTACCCATGGCCAGCCGGGCCTCCTCCACGCGGTCGCCTCTGCGCTTGAGGGCTGCGGCAACGCTGACGGTGCTGATGTCCAGGCTCATGCGGCCTATGGAGGTGAAGCGCTGGCCGTAGCCGTCGTGGGGCCTCACACGGAAGCCCACCACCAGCTCCCCCCGCTCCAAGATGGTCTTACCCGGCCCCCTGAAGAACTCCTCTATGGGGTGGCTCCTACGCTCCGAGGCCCCAGCCACCTCCACCTCAGCCCCCAAGGCCACCAGGGCGAGGGCCCCGTCGGCCGCCGGCGAGGCGTTGCAGACGTTCCCCCCCAGGGTTCCCATGTTTCTGATTTGGACGCTGCCGATGCTGGAGACCGCCTGGTGTAGGAGGGGCAGCCTCTCAGATACCAGCTTGCTTTTCTCAAGGGCCCTCAGCTTGGTGGCCGCCCCAATCCACACCAAGCCGTCTTCCTCCCGAATCCCCGTAAGCTCGGGTATCCTCTTCAGGTTCACCAGGTGGCGGGGGCGGATCAGGGCCTGCTTAGCCTTGGGGATGAGGTCTGTGCCTCCTGCGAAGGCCATGGCGCCCTCCAACTCGGAGAGGAGGCTGCAGGCCTCCTCCACGGTGGTGGGGCTGTGGTATTGGAAGGGGTGGGCTAGGACCCGGGTGTTCCACTTGTTCACGTCCAACACCTACTCTTCACCTCCCTTGAGGGCCGCCAGTATGCGGTCCTTGTTGATGGGTAGCTCGTAGAACCTCACCCCCAGAGCGTTGTGGATGGCGTTGGCCACAGCTCCAGCCACAGGGTTCAAAGCCCCCTCCCCGATGCCCTTGGCCCCGAAGGGCCCGGTGGGCTCGTAGGTCTCCACGAAGAAGACCTGGAAGTCCTCCAAGGGGGGCATATCCATGGGGGTGGGCACCTTGTAGTCGCTGAGGAAGCCGTGGCACAGCAGGTCCCCCGTCTCGGGGTCGTAGGGGGTGTCCTCGTTCACAGCCATGCTCCAACCCTGGGCGAAGCCCCCGTGTATCTGCCCCATGGCCAGCTTGGGGTTGATCACGGTGCCGATGTCAGCCCCCGCCACCACCCTCAAAGGCCTCACCCTACCCGTCCAGGTGTCCACCTCCACCTCAACAAAGTAACCCGTGAAATGGGGGGGACAAGCAGGCTGCCGGTAGCTGTCCACGGCTGCCACCGTCCCCAGGTTCTTATGCCTCATCTCGTAGGCCAACTCCTTGAGGGACAGCTCCCGCCCCCCAATCCCCTCAGCGTAGACCACCGCCTGCCCCCTATCGGGGTCCCACCGCATCTTCAAAGCATCGGGGTAGGCGTCCAGAAGCCTGGCGGCCACCTCCTGAATCTTCTTCTTGACCTGGAGAGCCACCTTCAGGGCCGCACCGCCCCCGCTGTAGACCCCCCGGGAAGCGTGGGTGCAGACATCGTAGACCGTGGTGGAGGTGTCGGCGCTAACGATGTTAACCATCTCAGGGGGCACACACAGGGTCTCCGCGATGATCTTGGCGTGGGCATCCAGGGTGCCGCCGCCGTGGTCCATGAGGGCCGAGACGTAGTCGAAGGTCCCATCCTCGTTGAGCTTCAACATGGCGCCGCCGAAGTCGATGACGCTGCCGGGCACGGGGGCCCCAGCGCTGCTGGTGTGGTACCCACGGGCCATGCCTATGCCCCTCCTGAACCTCCCCCTCTGGCTCCCCGGCTTGGGCCTCCTATCCCAACCGATCATCTCGGCGCCCCTCTTGAGAATCTCCTCCACCCCGCAGCTGTTGATGACGCTTTGGACGCTGGGGCCCTGACCCCAGAAGAGGTCTCCCTGGCCCACATAGTTGAGGAGCCTGAACTCCACGGGGTCCATCCCCAGCTCCTCGGCCAGCTCGTCCATGGTGGTCTCAACGGCCCAGGTGATCTGGGGGTTGCCGTAGCCCCTGAAGGCGCAGGCCGGCACCTTGTTGGTGTAGTAGGCGCGGCCATGGTACTCTTTGTGGGGCAGCTTGTAGAGGCTCACCCACCAGCCCACCACGCAGCCCAGCAGGGGGTAGGCCTGGATCTGGTGGCCCCCGATATCCAGGTAGGCGTCCAGGCTGCCAGCTGTGAGCCTGCCCTCCCTGTTGGCCCCCATCTTCAACCTGAAGACCATCTGGTAGCTGCAGTGGTCGTGTAGGTCCTCCTCCCGGGTGTAGCTCAGCTTAACGGGGCGGCCTGCCTTGAGGGCCAGGGCCACCGCTATGGGGATGGGGGGGTTCACCTGGATGCTGGATCCGAAGCTCCCCCCTATGGGGACCTTGACCACCCTGATCTTGCCCATGGGTATCCCGAAGATCTCGTGGAGGAGGATGCGGGTGTTGTGGAGGGTCTGGGTTGTGCTCCAGATGGTCACCCCTCCCCCGGGCTCGGGTCGCACTAGGACCGACTTGGTCTCCAGCTGGGTGTGGTACCTCCTGTTGGTGCGGTAAACGTTCTCCACAACCACATCGGCCTCCCGGAACCCCTCCTCGGGGTCCCCCTCCACTATGTCCAGGCTGCAGGCCAGATTCCCCTCCACCTGGCGGGGCTCATCCCCCAAGACCAGCTTCTCATGGATCTGGGGGGCTCCCTCCTCCGAGGCCTCCTCCACCGAGAAGACCGCCGGCAAGGGCTCCCACTCCACCACCAGCTCCTCCAGCGCCCTCTGGGCGGCCTCCTCACTCCTCGCCGCCACGGCAGCCACAGGCTCACCCACATACCTAGCCTTCTTGGCCAGGACCCTCCAGTCCTTGTAGGTGCTGCTGGGGACGCTCACCAGCCTTGGACAGAACAAGACATCGGGCACCTCCCAGGGAGTCAAGACCACCGCCGAGGGATCGGAAACCCCTGAGGAGTCCACCCCCTTCACGAGTGCATGGGGGTGGGGGCTCTTCAAGAGCCTGGCGTGGAGCATGCCGGGGAGGCTGAGGTCGGAGGCATACACCTCCCTCCCCGTCACCTTGGCCACGCCGTCCTGACGGATGGTATCCCTGCCGATAACCCGGAACCCTGGTGTACTCGCCATAAGGATAGAAAGGGTGGCTGAGTGTTAAAAGCTGTTTAGCCCCCTACGCCTTGAGTAAGGATTAAATCATCTGCGGGGGTTCTTTGAACCCGCCATGGATGAGGAGTTGGAGAGGCTCAAGGAGAAGCGGTTGGAGGAGCTTAGGAGGAGGCTCCTCTTGGAGAAGCTGAGGGAGAGCCAGGAAGCCCAGGAGAAGGAGGAGCCCTCCAACGAGGAACTCTTGGATCGTTTCTTCGTCGACCGTGCTTGGGAGGTCTTCAACGCCGCCCGCCACCAGTACCCCCAGGCCTCCCAGCAGGTGGAGGCCGTACTGGTGAACGCCATCAAGCAGGGCCGAATCACATCCAAGATCGACGGAGCCTCCCTCATGGGCCTCTTCAGGCGCTTAGGCCTACCCGTTAGGCTTGAGACCAGGATACGGATAAGCGAGAAGGGGGAGCTTAAGAGCCTGGAGCAGAAGATCCGTGAGGACTTGTCTTGAGGAACTCCTGGTAGATCCTCTTCAACGCGGCCTTGGATGGGATGCCCCCTCGGCAGACCAACACATCGTTGATGGCCATCAGGGGGGCGTTCCTAGTCATGTATTCGCCGTAGGTATAATGGGTTAGGGGTTTCTCGCCGCTGGTGACCAACACCATGTTGAGCCGTTCAAGGGCGTAGTCGATGTCTCGGAGGTCGACGAACTCCACCTGGAAGCCCCCGGGCCAGGTGTGGAAGACCTCCTCCAACTGGAAGTATAGGTCGTCTAAGGCCTCCCTCTCCCACTCCAGGAAGCTGCATCTCCGGTCGCAGGCCGTGCACTGGCTGCAGTGGACCCCGCAGCCCGTCCCACAGGTGTCCAGGTTGAGCCTGGGGAAGACGGAGACCCTTAGGGGCTTCATCCCAGTTTTTCTCTAACCGCCGCTATTAACCCTTGCTAGAGCACCACAACACTGGAGGCCTTAAAGCTGATGTAAACCTCCTCCCCAATCCCCAGCCCCATCTCCTGGAAGCTCCGACGGGTTATCTGAACCCTGAATACAGGCCCCGCATCCACCCCCACATGGACCACCCGGTCGTCGCCCTCCACCGATACGATGGTTCCCCGGAACTGGTTCCTTGCGCTGGTCTCCACCCGACTCTTGCTGAGGATGATGTCCTGGGGTCTCACATGGATGGAGCACCTCCCAGCCATGGGCTGGGTGAAGCAGATCTCCACGCCCCCCACCTCCAACGCCGAGACACCCCCCCGCTCCACGGCAACCCCCGAGAAGATGTTGTCCCTGAAACGGTTCACCGCCTCCACGAGGCCTGAGGGCCCCAGCTCCCCCACCCGCCCCTCCTCCAAGTAGAGAATCCTATCGGCATCCCTCGAAACCCAGCCCACGTCATGGGTGGCCACCACCACCGCCATCTCGTTGGAGGCCTCCTTTATGACCTGCCTGATGATGCTGGCGCTGCCGGCGTCCAGGTTGGATGTGGGCTCATCCAAGAGAAGGGCGCGGGGCCTCAAGGCAAGGGCCCTCGCCAGGGCCACCCGCTGCTGCTCCCCCCCGGAGAGCCCCCCGGCGTCCCTGCTGGCCAGGCCCTCAGCCCTCACCCGCTCCAGGGCCTCCCCAACCCTCTCAGAGACCTCCTCCTCAGGCACCCCTCTAACCCTGAGGCCGAAGGCCACATTGTCGAAGACCTTCCCCCGGAGGAACACGGGCCTCTGGAACACCATGGTGGTCTCCCTCCTCAGCTCCCCCACCCCGTCCCAGCTAATCTCCCTGCCCCTGAACAACAGCCGGCCCCTGTCGGGCCGCTCCAGCCCCGCCATAATGCGGAGGAGGGTGGTCTTACCCACCCCGCTTCGCCCTATTACCCCCAGGTATTCCTCGCCCATCTCCAGCTCGACGCCTCTGAGGACTGGTGTGCCCCCCAGAGACTTGTAGACCCCTTTCAACTGGTAGAGGCTCAGAGCCTGGCCCTCCTGAATTCCTCTGCTAGGGCGTTTAGGGTTAGGGCCACGGCTAGGAGGACGATGCTGAGGGCGAAGCTGGTGGCCAGGTCTCCCTTGGAGGACTCCAGGGCTATGGTGGTGGTGAGGACGCGGCTCACTCCCTTGATGTTGCCCCCCAGCATCATGGCTATGCCCAGCTCGGCGAAGGCCCTGTTGAAGCCTGTGAGCACTGAGAGTAGTACCCCTGGGGCTGCCTCGCGGAGGAGCACCAGGTTTGACTGTAGTCTGCTGGCTCCCAGGGTGGCTAGGAGTTCCCCCACCTCCCTCTCCTTGGCCTCCAGGACCTCCAGGGCGAAGCTGGAGACCAGTGGGAGCACCAGCAGGGCTTGCCCCAAGGCCACCCCCTCCAGGGTGTAGAGGAGCCCCAGGGGGGCCAGGGGCCCGCTAGTGCTGAGCAGGGTGTAGAGGATGAGGCCCAGGGTGACCGTTGGTAGGCCCACCAGGGTGTTTAGGAGGAGCTTCACCTTGCCTCGGCCTGGGAACTTGTAGACGGCGAGGGCTAGGCTCAGGGGGAGGCCCAGGGCAGAGGCCGTGAGGGTGGCCAGCCCCGAGGTGTATATGCTTCGTAGGGTTATCCTGGCCACCGTGGGGTCTCCTCCTATGAGGAGGGTGACGGCCTTCCTGAGGCTGGCTGTTAGGGTGGCCCATCCGTTGGAGGGGTTTGCTGGTAGTCGGTGTGTGGGGGGGCACTCGGAGCCGTTTATGTATCCCAGCTCCTCCACCCAGGCTGCCTCGCCGCCACCCCCGGCCCTGGGGACCCAGGCCTTGAACAGGTTGGCCCCCAGCTCCTCGGCGCCGTAGTGTTCTATTATGCTCTGGGCCTCCTCTCCAACGAGGAAGCCGTGGAAAAGCCTGGCGGCCTCGGGGGGCTGCTGGCCCGGGGGTTTGACGAGGATGGAGCTGTATATGTTGAGCATCTCCTTGGAGGGTTGAACCAGCTCGATGAGGCTTACCAGCCCCTGGGCCGCATTCCTCAGGTAGGTGGCCCTGTCCGTCAACACGTAGCCCCCAAGCTCGTTGGCCACCCTCAGCGTGTTGGTCATACCGCTCCCCGTCTCAACCACCCAGCTGCCCCCAGCGGGGGAGCCAACACCAGCAGCATCCCAAAGCTCCAGCTCCTTAACATGGGTGCCGGAACGGTCCCCCCTTGACACCCACAAGGCCTCCCCCCGCCCGCCTGCCCCAGCTATCCTCCTGAGGGCCTCCAAGGCGTCCAACCCCTCCACCCCAGCTGGGTCTGAAGCGGGGCCCACTATGGTGAAGAAGTTGTAGGCCAGTATGCGCCTATCCAAGCCGTACCCCTCTCTTAAGAACTGGGCCTCCAGAGCCGGGCTGTGGACTATGACCATGTGGGCGTCTCCCCTTCGGGCGGTCTCGAGGGCCAGGCCTGTTCCCTGGGGGATGAAGTCAACGCGGATGTCTGGGTGGGTGGCCTCGAAGGCCGTCTTCAACTGGTCGAGTAGGCCTGTCTCGTAGAGGCTGGTGGTGGTGGCCACTATGACGCGTTGGGTGTCTGCGTGGGCCATAGGAGCGGCTATTAGGGTGGCTACTAGGATTGTGAGGGTTATTTGCTTGGGGTGGCGCATGGGGAAGCATGGTCGATATGCCTATTTATTCATAACGAATCGTTATGCATCTGTAAACATAACCTATTTAGGTGGACCCCACCCATATGGAAGCGTTGACCCTAACAGACCCCTACGGAAGACCCATCAAAAGCCTCAGAATAAGCCTTACACAAAAGTGCAACCTAGACTGCTTCTTCTGCCACCAAGAGGGGGAGCACAGCCCAGGGGGGGAGATGGCCCCAGAGGAGGTCTCCAAAATAGTGGAGACGGCCTCCAAACTAGGCATAAGGAAGGTGAAGCTCACAGGGGGGGAGCCCCTCCTCAGGCCAGACATCCTGGAGATTGTGGAGGGGATCAGACCCCATGTGGAGGAGGTCTCCATGACCACAAACGGAGTCCTCCTGGCGGAGGCTGCGCGGCCTCTAAAGGAATCCGGCTTGGACAGGGTTAACGTGAGCCTCCACAGCCTATCCCCCCAGGGCTTCCAGAGGATCACTGGGTCCAACGCATTGGAGAAGGTCCTCCAGGGCATAGAGGAGGCGACAGCCCAAGGGCTGACCCCCGTGAAGATCAACACCGTAGTCATGAGGGGGGTGAACGACAACCGGGTGGAGGACCTGATAGAGTTCAGCCGCAAAGCAGGGGCAGTCCTGCAACTCATCGAGTTCCAAGCCCTGGAGAGGGGGGAGGGGTTGGCTGGCTCCCTATACTACGACTTGGCGCCCTTGGAGAGGAGGCTCCAAGAAAGGTCCACCAGGGTGGTGGAGAGGCCCCTCCACCGGAGGAGGATATACCATCTGGAGGGCGGGGCGAGGGTTGAGGTGGTCCGCCCCATGCATAACACGGAGTTCTGCATGAACTGCACCAGGATAAGGCTCACCAGCGATGGGAAGCTGAAGCCCTGCTTGATGAGGAACGACAACCTGGTCCCCGTGGTGGAGCTGGTGAGGAGGGGGGCTGAGGAATGGGAGCTGGTGGAGGCCTTTAAACGGTGTGTGGCTCTAAGAGAGCCATACTGGGTGGTGAGGGATGAGGGTTAGAGTCAGGTATTTCGGCCAGTTCAAGGATTTAACAGGGTTAGAGGAAGAGTTCCTAGAGCTACCTGAGGGCTGCACCGTGGCGGAGGCCAGGGAGCTGGTGAAACAGAGGCACCCCCCCTTGGCCTCCAAGGAGCAGATCCTGGTAGCCCTAAACGGGAGCTTCGGAGACCTAGGGGATAAGGTGAGGGAGGGAGACGAGCTGGCGTTCTTCCCCCCGGTGAGTGGTGGTTGAGTTGATCAGAGTTCAAAAAGAAGACTTCGACATTGGGGAGCTGCTGTCCGCCGTCAAGAGCCCCAGGGTTGGTGGGGTTTCATGCTTCCTAGGCTGCGTAAGGGACAGCTCCCAGGGGAGGAGGGTGGAGAGGATGAGCATAGAGGTCTACGAGGAGATGGCCGCCGCGGAGTTGGAGAAGATAAGGGACGAGGCTCTAGAGCGGTTCCAGGTGGAGGAGGCGGTGGTGGTCCACAGGTACGGCGACTTGGAGGTGGGGGACAACATCGTGTTCATAGCCGTGGGGGCCGCCCACAGGGAGGAGGCCTTCCAGGCCTGCAGGTATATCCTGGAGGAGCTGAAGAGGAGGGTTCCCATATGGAAGAAGGAGGTCTCCCCCGACGGGGAGCACTGGGTGGAGGGGGTTAGACCTGGCTGAAGACCCTGTTAGGATGGTGGATGTGTCGGGGAAGCCCCAGGCTCAGAGGCTGGCCACCGCCAGAGGCTTCATCAAGCTGAAGCCGGAGACCGTTAAAGCCATCCGGGAGGGAGGGGTGGCCAAGGGAGACCCCCTCCAAGTGGCTGAGGTCGCCGCCATACTGGCAGCGAAAAAAACCCCGGAGCTGGCCCCGCTGTGCCACAACATCCCCCTCTCCAAGGTGGATGTCTCCTACAGGGTGGTGGATGGGGGTGTGGAGGCCACCTGCACCGTGAAGGCGGTGGCCGTTACGGGGGTGGAGATGGAGGCCTTGACGGGGGTGGTGGTGGCCCTCCTCAACATTTGGGACATGGTGAAATACCTGGAGAAGGATGAGGGCGGCCAGTACCCCTACACCCGGATCACCGATGTGAGGGTCGTGGAGAAGGTGAAGAGTGTTGAGCCACCCTAGAGACCAGAGGGTTAAGACCACCTTCGCCATCCTGGTGACCAGCGACACCAGAACTCTGAAGGAGGACCAGACGGGGGAGGTGGCCGTGGACCTACTGGAGGCAGATGGCCACCGAGTGGTGGAGAGGAGCCTCCTCCCCAACGACGCCGCCCAGATCGAGGGGTGGCTGAGGGAAGCCCTGGCTGGCCCCGCCAGGGTGTTGATCACCAGCGGGGGCACAGGGATTGGAAGGGTGGATGTGACCGTGGACGTGGCGAGGGGGTTGTTCGACAAAGAGCTCCCAGGGTTCGGGGAGCACTTCCGGCGTCTAAGCTACCAGCAGGTGGGGGTGCCTGGATTGATGAGCAGAGCCACGGCGGGCGTAGCACAAGGGAAGCTGGTTTTCTGTCTCCCGGGGTCGAGGAACGCCGTTAAGACGGCTTTGGAGGAGATTATCTTGCCCGGTGTGGGGCACATGCTGTGGGAGTTGGATCGAAGGTGAGGATGAGGCCATTCGGAGAACTGGTGCCCAGGGAGGAGGCCATGCGCCTAATCCTGGAGAACATCAAACCCATCGAGAGGGTTGAGATCATCCCCCTCGAGCAGGCGTGTGGGAGGGTGGTCTCCAGGGATGTGGAGGCCGGGTTCGATGTCCCCCCCTTCGACCGGGCCAGTATGGACGGGTATGCCGTAAGGGCTGGGGACACCCGGGGAGCACCTGTCACCCTGAGGGAGGTGGGTGAGATACACGCGGGGATGACCTACAAAGGCGTCCTGGGGCCGGGTGAGTGTTTGGAGATTGCCACGGGGAGCCCCATACCTGAGGGGGCGGATGCCGTGGTCAAGGTGGAGGACACCCAGCCCGGGAAGGGGGAGGTCTTAGTGAGGAGGGAGGTGGCCCCCGGGGAGAACGTGGCCAAGGCCGGGGAGGACATTTCCAGGGGGGAGGTTGTGGTGGAGGCGGGGACCTTTGTTACGCCGGGTGTATTGGGGGCCCTGGCGGCCCTGGGGCTATCCGAGGTGGAGGTGTACGCCAAGCCCAGGGTGGCCATATACAGCAGCGGCCCAGAGATAGCCCCCCAGGGCCAACCCCTAAAACCCGGCCAGATATACGACATCAACAGCTACACCGTCTCAGCCGTCGTCGAGGCAAACGGGGGGGTCCCCCTGCGCATGGGGATAATGGAGGATAGTTGGGAGAGGGTGGAGGCCTGCCTCAAGGAGGCGTCCAAGTATGATTTAGCGGTTTTCAGCGGCGGCAGCAGCGTTGGGGTCAAAGACCTCTTCGCCCGGGCGGTGGAGAAGAGGGGCTGGGTCTATTTCCACGGCGTCAAGACCAAGCCTGGGAAGCCCACCCTCTTCGGCGAGGTGGGGGGGGTCCCCGTCTTTGGGATGCCTGGATACCCCACCAGCTGCCTCAACAACGCCTACGTATACCTCCTCCCAGCCCTCAGAAAGCTGGCCCGGCTACCCCCTAAGAAGTGGGTCAAGGTGGAGGCCCCCCTGGCCGGGAGGCTGGAGACCAGCAGCGGGAGAGAGCAGTTCATCACCGTAAGACTCGAGGAGGGGAAGGCCTACGTGGTCTACAAGAAAAGCGGCGACATAACCAGCATGACCCACGCAGACGGATACATCACCCTCCCCCCAGGCAGGTGGGTGCTGGAGGAGGGGGAAACCGTGGAGGTCACCCTCCTACACATCTAACAGCCTTTAAACCACCGGCCACCCTATTTCCCGGTATGGAGAGTGGGAAGCTAAGCGAGGACTACGCCCTCCAGCTAGACGCCAGGGACCCCCTGGCACCCTTCAAACACAGGTTCCACCACATAGACGGGGCCATCTACATGGATGGGAACAGCTTGGGCCTCATGTGCCGGGAGGCCGAGGAGAGCCTTATGAGGGTGGTGGAGGAGTGGAGGACCCTGGGCATAGGCGGCTGGACCCAGGCCAAGGTCCCCTGGATCAGCTTCGCAGAGGAGCTGGGCCGCCTCACCGAGCCCCTGGTGGGCGCGGAGCCCGGGGAGGTGGTGGCCACGGGCGGGACCACCATAAACCTCCACGCCCTGGTGGCCACCTTCTACAACCCCCAGGGGGAGAGGAGGAGGATTCTAGCCGACGAGTTGAACTTCCCCAGCGACCTCTACGCCCTGGCCTCCCAGATAGCTCTCAGGGGCGGAGACCCCCGGGAGGACCTGGTGCTGGTGAGGAGCCGAGACGGCCACACCATAGAGGAGGACGACGTCGTAGAGGCCATGGACCAGGACGTCCAGCTGGCCCTCCTCCCCAGCGTATACTATCGAAGCGGCCAGCTCTTGGACATGGAACGCCTCACCCGGGAGGCCCATGAGAGGGGCATCACCATAGGCTTCGACCTGGGCCACAGCGTGGGGGTGGTCCCCCACAGGCTCCACCAGTGGGGCGTGGACTTCGCCTTCTGGTGCAACTACAAGTACGTCAACGGGGGCCCAGGCAGCATCGGCGGCCTATACGTCCACCAGAAACACTGGGGCAGGAGGCCGGGACTCGCCGGATGGTTCGGCAACGACCGGTCCACCATGTTCGATATGCGCCTAGAGTTCCAGCCCGCGGGGGACGCCTCGGCCTGGCAGATAGGGACCACCCACATACTGAGCGCCGCCCCGGTGGAGGGGAGCCTCAGGCTGATTAACGAGGCAGGCATCGACAGGGTCAGGGAGAAGAGCAAGGCCATAACCAGCTACCTCATAGAGCTGGTTGACGGGCTGCTCCCCGAGGAGGAATACGGCTTCCACGTGGTCACCCCCCGAGACCCGGAGAGGAGGGGGGGACACGTGGGGGTCTCCCACCCCGACGGCTGGAGGGTGAACCAGGCCCTCATAGCCCGAGGCGTGGTGCCCGACTTCAGGCCCCCCAACATCATCCGCCTCGCCCCCGTCCCCCTCTACACCAGCTACCACGACGTCTGGAGGACGGTGCACCACATGAAGGCCATAATAGACCGCGGGGAACACCTGTCCTTCAGCAAGGAGAAGCCAACCGTCACCTAACCATAAACAATATTACCATCGTTGAAGCTCACAACAGGGATGAAGCAGATTCTGGAAGACGTGACCATACTCGACTTCACCCACGTTTGGTTCGGCCCCTACTGCACCATGATGCTCGCCGAGATGGGGGCCAAGGTCATCAAGGTGGAGCCCCCCTGGGGCACCATAGGCCGACTAGGGCCGGGGGAGCTACACCACGGAACCAGCACCACCTTCTACGCCCTCAACCTCAACAAGAAGGACATAAGCCTCGACCTCAAGAAGCCCGAGGCCAAGGAGATTGTGAAGGAGCTGGTGAAGCAGAGCGATGTGGTGGTCCAGAACTTCGCCCCCGGCACCATGGAGAGGCTGGGCCTGGGATACGAAACCCTCCAGCAGTGGAACCCCTCCATCATCTACGCAGCCCTCAGCGGGTTCGGCCAAACAGGGCCCTACAGCCGATACGGCTCCTACGCCGTCATAGCCGAGGCCATTAGCGGCCACACCTACGCCACGGGCAAGGGCATATCCCTGGACCACCCGCCGGTGAACATGGCGGGAGCCCTCGGCGACCTGGGGCCAGCCATGTACGCCGCCTTCTCCATAGTCGCAGCCCTCAGGTACCGGGACAAGACGGGGAGGGGGCAGATGATCGATGTGGCCCAGGTGGACACCATGGTGGCCTTCAACTGCTGCGCCACCGTGGCCTACGACCTCATAGGGGAGAGCCCCATCGAGAGGAGGGCTAAGAGGCCCAGGGACCCCAACAGGATCTGGGGCATATTCCAGGTGCGAGACGGGTGGATCCAGGTGGCCGGGGAGCGGGGAAAGGCCATCGAGAACCTGAAGCAGGAGCTGGGGGTGGAGGAGGTGAACAAGAAGCTGGTGGAGGAGAGGGTGAAGGATATGACCCGGGCTGAGGCCTTCAAGTGGCTGGCGGAGCTGGGCTTCCCCTGCGCCCCCATCTACGAGGCCTACGAAGCCATGTGGGACCCCCACCTCCAGGCCCGTAACATGTTTGTGGAGGTGGACCACCCCGTGGCGGGGAGATACAAGGTCCCCAACTTCCCCGTGGTCTTCTCGGAGACGCCTGGAAGGGTGGTCTCGGCGGCCCCCACCCTGGGGCAGCACACCCGGGAGGTGTTGAGGGAGCGGCTGGGGCTCAGCGAGGAGAGGCTGGACGCCTTGGAGAAGCAGGGCGTCATATACCAGTGGAAGGGCTAGCCTGAGACCCAGGGGTTGCCCGCCACATAGAACCTGTAGGGCTCCGGGAGGTCCCTGGTGACCCCCACCCTGGGGCTCCTGGCCACAGGACCCATGGGAGGCGAGTCCAGGACCACCACCGGGGATTCACCCCGGGTCACATCCACCCCGTCCAACGACTTATCCACGGCTAGGGCCTGGGAGAGCCTGCCAGGGCCCCGAGTAAGGTCCCGGAGCCTGCCCGTGGGCCTGTTCCTCCGCATGGCTTCAACCCCCAGGGTGGGCTCCAGGGCTCTCACCAGCACAGCCCCCACACCGTCCCTGTGGGCCACGATGTTGAGCATCCAATACCTGTGCACATTGTATATGAAGAGCCTGCCCGGCTCCCCGAACATGGCCCGGTTGTACCGCTTCAACCCCCTGTGGGCCCGGCTAGCCGGGTCGCCAGAGCCGAAGTAGGCCTCGGTCTCCACTATGCGCCCCCCTAAGGCCTCCCCCCCGAGCCTCCTCAGCAGGGTCTTGCCCAGCAGCTCTCGGGCCACCACCTCGGTGCGGCGGGTGTAGAAGGCCCTCCCCAATGGCGCCATGGGGGTTTATCCGTGGTCAAGGGTTTAAAACCCTTCAACCCCATTTGGGTTGGGGCGTTTCAATGGATTGGTTGAGGGTTCTCCTCCAGGTCTCGGAGGAGGTTCGCCGCAGGGTTTGGGAGGCCTACCCGGCGGGGAGGGAGCTGGATGTAGACGGGTTCAAAGACCTGTTGGACCAGGTGGCCCAGATGGGGGTGGAGGACTCCCTTAGGAGGCTGGGGGTGGACGCCGATGTTGTGAGCGAGGAGGGCTCCCTGGTTTTGGGTCGAGGAGGCCCCATCCTGGTGGTGGACCCCGTGGATGGCACCACCAACCTGGCCCGGGGATTCAACCCCGCCACCCTGAGCATCAGCGTGGCCACGGCCCCCCGCCAAAGCGCCGTCCAGGCCGCCCTGGTCGCCAACCTATACACCGGTAGGAGCTTCACCGCCCAACTAGGGAGGGGGGCCAAGCTGGGGGACACCCCCGTGGAGGTGGCTCCACCCATCCCCCTGGAGAAGGCCATGCTGGGCTTCGACACCAGCAAGACGGGGCCTGGGAAGGCTGAACAACTCCTCAAGAGAAGCAGGCACACCCGTATGGAGGGCTGCTGTAGCCACAGCATCTGCCAGGTGGCAGCAGGGGCCTTGGACGCCCACATCGACTTGAGGGGTGTGTTGAGGGCCACCGATGTCAGCGCGGGGCTGTTCATCCTGAGGGAGGCGGGGGGGGTCTACTGGTTGAACGGGGTGGACATGGGCGACCTCGAGCTAGCCGAGGACTCCAGGTGCAGCCTGGTGGCCGCCAGCGGACCCGGCCTCCTAAAAGAGATCAAGGAGACCATGGGTTGAGGTACCCCACCACCCCCCTACCCGCAACCCTGGTTGAGAGGCCCAACAGGTTCCTCGCCATCGTCCAGTTGAATGGAACCCCCACCCCCTGCCACCTACCCAACCCAGGCAGGATGGTGGAGCTCATGACCCCGGGGAAGCGAGTCTACCTTCTCCCCAGGCAGGGGGAGGGGAGGAAAACAAGATACGACCTGGTCCTGGTGGACCACGAGGGGGTCTTGGTGAGCGTGGACAGCAGGGCCCCAAACAAGCTCATCGCCGAGGCGCTGGAGAGGGGCGCGTTAGAGCCCTTCCAGGGGCTTCGCCTTGAGAAGGCCGAGCCGGCGGTGGGGAGTAGACGGCTGGACCTCCTTCTAACGAACAAGCGTGGGAGAGTCTACATAGAGGCCAAGAGCTGCACCCTGGTGAGGGGAGGGGTGGCCCTATTCCCAGATGCCCCCACCAAGCGGGGGGTCCACCACATGGAGGCCCTGCTGGGCTTGGCGCCCAAAGCCAGGGCCGCCGTGGTCTTCGTGGTTCAGCGCCCCGACGCCCACCAATTCCAACCCAACGATGAAACAGACCCCCAATTCGCCAGAAGCCTGCGCAAAGCCGTGGCCGCGGGGGTCGAGGCCTACGCCTACAAGTGTAGGGTAACCCTGGAGGGGGTTGAGGTCCAAGACTCTGTCCCGGTTCGACTAAACGGTTGAAAAAGCAACTCAACACCCAATTAGAGTCGAAACAAGGGGATTTCCCCCCTCCCTCTATAAGATGATTTTTAAGCCTCCAAGGGGATTAAATCGAAAGAGGCCGCCCCCATGGGTAAGAAGAAGGTACTCAGCGAGAAGAATCTCAGGAAGATGGTCTACCCCAGCGAGAACGATGTGCTGGGGGTGGTCCAGAAGTTACTGGGTTTCGACCGGGTACTAGTCAAATGCCAGGACGGCCATGTGAGGACCTGCCGCATAAGGGGAAAGATGAAGAGGCGGACCTGGATAAGGGAGGGGGACGTGGTTCTCGTCAGTCCCTGGGACTTCCAGAGCGAGGAGAGGGGTGAGATCTTCCACCGCTACACCGCCAACCAGGTGGAGGAACTCAGAAGGAAGGGCATTCTACTCATAGATTAAGCCGGTGGAGCCAGAAATGTCGAGAGACGAGGAGTTCGAGGAGAGAGGCGAGAAGCTGGTTCGCCGATACGAGGAGGAAGCCCTCTTCAAGGAGAAGAACAAGGAAGAGTTCCGTGTAATAGAGGAGGTCTTCGACCGTTTAACCCTCCAGGGTATCTACAAGCTATTCAACCGCGGCGTCATAGAAGACCTATACGGGGTGGTCAAGTCCGGGAAGGAGGCCCGCGTCTACTACGCCACCAACCCCCAGGGGGAGGACCTGGCGGTGAAGATATACTACACCCATACCGCCGAGTTCAGAAAGGGGATGGTTCAGTACATCGTTGGGGATCCCCGCTTCAAGAGGATAAGAAGAAACGTGCGAAGCCTGGTCTACGCCTGGAACCAGAAGGAGTTCAACAACCTCCAGCTCTGCCAAGAGGCAGGCGTCAAAGTCCCAAAGCCCATAGACTTCTATAGAAACATCCTCGTCATGGAGTTCATCGGGAAGGGGGGAACCCCCGCACCCCTCTTAAAGGAGGCTCCCCCAGAGGACGCCCAGGCGTTTTACCAAGCCATACTGGAGGATATGAGGACCATGTGGACACAAGCGGGCCTAGTGCACGGCGATCTAAGCGAGTACAACATTATGAACTGGGAGAACAAGCCGGTGATATTCGACGTAAGCCAAGCCATGCTGACCAACAGCGACCTGGCCCCCAGCCTACTTGAACGGGACATATCTAACGTAAACGGCTTCTTTTCCAGGCTGGGAGTGGAGACCAGGCCCCATGACGAGTTGAGGGAGTGGATAACCGGTGGAACACTCGACCCATATTAAGATCCCCATGGAGAGGGTTGGAGTCCTCATAGGCCCCCATGGGGAGACCAAGAAGAGGATCGAGGAAACCCTTCAAGTAGACTTGAAGGTCGATGGGGAAAGCGGGGATGTGGAGATAAGGGTGAGGCCCAACCAGAGCGATGTCTCCGTGCTTCTGGCGGCCTCCAACATAGTTAGGGCTATTGGGAGAGGTTTTTCGCCTTGGAGGGCCTGGAGGCTGAGGGATGAGGACAATGAGCTGCTCATCCTAGACCTAGAGGACTATGTGGGTAGAAGCAGGAACGCCCAAAACAGGGTGAAGGGGAGGATCATAGGTAAAAGGGGGAAGAGCCGGGCCATGCTGGAGGAGCTAACCGAGTGCGCCATAAGCGTCTACGGGGGGACGGTGGCCATCATCGGAACATATGAGAGGCTGCCGGTGGCCAAGGAAGCCGTGGAGATGCTCATAGGGGGCGCCTTCCACAAAACAGTATGGAATCACCTTTATTCCTATAGGCGTAAATTGAAGAAGGAGAGAGGAGAACTCTGGTTTGAGCCGAGGAGAAGGGCCCGTAGTGGATGAGCTTGAATACCAGTCTATAAGCCCCTCAGACTTCTTCTACCGAAACAGGGAGATAGCGGGCTTCAGCAACCCCAGCAGGGCCACCTACACGGCCGTTCGGGAGCTCCTTGAGAACAGCTTGGACGCCTGCGAGACGGGGAGAACCCCCCCAGACATCTTCCTCCGGATAACAGAGGTGGAAGACCACCGCGACACCGAGACCAAGATATACAAGCTGAGGGTGGAGGACAATGGCATCGGCGTCCCCCCCGAGCACATCCCCAAGGCCTTCGGCCAGGTCTTCTACGGCACCAAGTATGAGTTGAAGCAGGCCCGGGGAACCTTCGGCCTGGGAGGCACCATGGCCGTCCTCTACGGGCAGATCACCACCAATAAACCCGTGAAGGTGGTGAGCAGCACAGGCAAAGTCATCCACAAGTTCCAACTCACCATAGACATCCAGAACAACCGGGCCAACATACTCGAACACGTGGTGGAGGAGAACCCCTCCAAGTGGCATGGGACAGCCATAGAACTCCAGATGGACGGCGACTACAGCCGTGTGATGTACCGACTCATAGAATACCTTAAACAGACGGCCATGGTGGTGCCCTACGCCGACATAACATATGTGGACCCCAAGGGGAGGCTCTACAAGTTTGAAAGGGCCACCGAGAAGATGCCTCCCCTACCTAAATCGGTTCTACCCCACCCACACGGGGTGGATGTGGAAACATTCAAGAGGCTGCTGGCGGCGGACAAGTCTGCCACCATGAAACAGTTCATGGTGTCGAATTTCCAGGGGGTGGGCCCCAAGACGGCGGAGCGGTTCCTGGAGATGGCTGGGGTGAAGCCCAACTCCAAACCCGAGAAGCTGAAACCCGAGGACATAGTCCGGATAGTCAGAACCACCAAGGAGTTCAAAGACTTCAAGCGCCCCATCGCCAGCTGCCTCAGCCCCATAGGCGAGGAACTCCTCAAAACCGGGATCACCAAGGAGCTGGGCCTCACCCAAGACGACTACATAAACGTTGTCACCCGCAAACCCTGCACATACCTTGGGTTCCCATTCATAGTTGAGGTAGCCGTGGCCACCGGCCCCACCATCAGGAAAACCCTGGGCCCAGGCATAACCATATACAGGTTCGCCAACAGAATCCCCCTACTTTTCGACGAGGGGAGCGGGGTCATATGGAAAGCCGTCAACAAGAACATCAATTGGAAGACCTACAGCGTGGAGCCCGAGACCCCACTACTGGTGGCCGTCCACGTCTGCAGCACCAAGATCCCCTACAAGAGCGTGGGCAAGGAGTTTATGGCCGACCAGCCCGAGGTGGAGAGGGAGATCACCAACGCCATCAGGGAGGCGGCCCGTGGAGTCAGGGCCTTCATAAGGCGGAGAACCAGGCTCCAGAGGGAGCGCAGGAGGCTCAACACCTTCGCAAAATACCTGCCGAAGATAGCCGAGTTCAGC
Source organism: uncultured Candidatus Bathyarchaeia archaeon (assembly GCA_964462185.1). Taxonomy (GTDB): domain Archaea; phylum Thermoproteota; class Bathyarchaeia; order TCS64; family TCS64; genus RBG-16-57-9. Next base: position 47,133 of record CAYWWV010000001.1, read on the forward strand.
GCCAGGTTGGCAGAGCTCGAGGAGCCCCCAGATGTGAAGCCCCTGCTGAGGATGGTTAGCGCCAACCTGCCCGAGGTGGAGAAGAAACTGGAGGAGGTGCCCGTGATTGTCGAAACAGAGTGAGGCCGAGCGTAAAAGGCTGGCCATGGAGAAGAGTCTGACCCAGCTGGGGCTCCTCATATGCGAGCAGATACAGAACCAGGAGTTCCCCTGGATTCATATGCAGAGCAGGAGCACCGACAACATCATCTACGACCCCGAGGAGCGGCAGTATGTTTTGGGTCCCAGGATGATTAGGCGCCACAGCCGGAACATCCGACACATCAGGCCCTTCACCCAGCTCATCTGGACCAGTTGGTTCGCCAAGGAGCTGGTGAAACATCGAAAGACCAGCACCCTGAGGGAGGTCTACTACTCCGCCAGAGGCCAGAGAGACATAGAGTACAGCAGCCAACAAGAGTCGGATAGCATCATCACAGACCTGGAGGTGGCCCTTAACAGGGCCAGGGAAGACTTCCACATATTCCCAGAGGAGAGGTCGGCCATCTTCGGCGACCTCACCATAGAGTACACCGTGCCAGGGTACGAGGGGAGGCGAACCAACCTGACGGACCACCCCGACGGGATCATGATTGGGCCCGCCGTCACCAGCTCCGAATTCGTGGAGACCAGCGCAGACAAGGTGCTGGTCATCGAGAAAGGCGCCATGTTCACACGCCTAGTGGAGGAGCAGGCCCACAAGAGGTTCAACGCCATCCTCATCCACACCGCAGGGCAGAGCCCCAGGTCCACCCGCAGCATCATCAACAGGCTAAACAAAGAATACGGCCTACCAGTCTACATCTTCACCGACGGAGACCCCTGGGGCGTCCACATAGCCATGGTGATCATAAGCGGCTCCGCCAACGCCGCACACCTGAGGGGGCTCACCACCCCCGACGCCAAGTGGATCGGCGTCTGGGGCACCGACATAATCAAATACAAGCTCCCCACCGAACCCCTCACCGAGTTCGACAAGAAGAGGCTGCAGGAGCTTAAGAACGACCCCCGCTACAAGGACGACCTCTGGCAGAGGGAGTTGGACATCTACATTAAGCTGGAGAAGAAAGCAGAGCTTGAGGCCTTCAGCAGGTACGGGTTGAACTACATAGTGGAGAAGTACCTGCCAGACAAGCTGGGGGGGCAATGATTTAAACCCTGAAGCCGAGATGAGGAGAGGGCGATGCCATCAATCCGACTAAGCCTGGACAACCTGGCCTCCATCCTAGGGGCCATAGTATTCATAGCCACGGGGGCCCTCCTCCTGGCCCATGCATCCAGCACAGCGGTCCCCACCAGCCTGGGCGCCTTGAAAGCCCTGGCAGCCCTCGAAATACTGGCAGGCGTAATACTGCTATGGATTGGTGGGGTCAGATTTGAAGGCTAAGGGAGTGGTCATGGCGGGGGGGCTGGGAACCAGGTTCAGGCCCCTCACCTACTACCTCCAGAAATGCATGGTCCCCGTAGGCCCCCAACAAAAACCCATACTGGAATACATCCTACGCCTATACCGCCACCACCACATCCGAGACATCACCCTCCTCGTCGGCTACAAACACCAGCAAATACGTAACTACTTCGGCGACGGCTCCAGGCTGGGGCTAACACTCACCTATGTAGAAGACAGGCCGGGTTGGAAGGGTAGCGGGATGGCCCTCCTCAACGCCTACTTGGAGGGGGTTTTATCGGAGGAGGAAACCCTGCTGGTCTATTACGGGGATATTCTCAGCAGCCTCAACCTTAGGTCCATGCTGGGACACCACTGGGAGACGGGTTGCAAGGCCACCCTAGCTTTAACCAAGGGGCTCAAGGTCAATGAGGGCGTGGCCAAGGTGGAGGGGGGGCTGGTCAAGGAGTTCCGGGAGAAGCCTACCCTGGAGTTCAACGCCACCATAGGCGTCTTGGCCCTGGAGGGAGAGGTCTTGCCCTCGCTGCAATCCATGGGGGCGGGGGAGGGGAGCCTGGACCTCATGGGGGACGTCATCCAGGGTTTGGTGGGGCAAGGGGAGAGGGTGGGGGCCTACGTAACCGACGCCTTCTGGTACGATGTGGGCAGCGTTGAGAGGCTTGAGAGGCTGGACCCTGAGGTCTTCACTCGGGAGATGGGCTTCCTCCAATAGTTCGATAGATTCTTAACTCCAGCCAAGTCCTCTAAGACTGATCGAGTTGAAGACCCTTGTCCTAGCGGGTGGGTTCGGGACCAGGCTCAGACCTCTAAGCTGCACCAGGCCCAAGGCTCTTTTCCCCATAGCCAACAAACCCCTCATCGACTTCGTGTTGGAGTACCTAAAGTCCCACGGGGTGGAGACGGTGGTAATGGGGGTTTACTATATGGCGGAGGACATTGTGAGGTATCTGGGGCCCACCAAGAATGGGTTAGGCATCCTCTACTCCCGGGAGCAGAGGCCCATGGGCACGGGGGGGCCCGTTAGGAAGGCCTTGGATTTACTCAACGAGGAGACCTTCACCGTTATGAATGGGGACATAATCACCGACTTCGACATGGGGGAGCTGGTGAGGCGCCACAAGAAGTTTGGAGGGGTGGCCACCGTGGCCTTAACGCGGGTTGAGAACCCCCACATATATGGCTCTGTGGTGCTTGGGGAGGATGGATTGATCAAGAGGTTTGTGGAGAAACCCGAGTATGGGAAGGCGCCCAGCAATCTGGTGAACGCGGGGATATATGTGTTCGAGCCCGAGATTGTGGACTATATTCCGGAGGATGGGAAGATTCGGATAGAGACCCAGGCCTTCCCAGTGCTGGTGGAGGAGGGCCAGTTGTATGGCTTCGAGAAAGAGTGTTTCTGGCTGGATGTGGGCTCCCCAGAGGACTACCTTAGGGCCAACCACCATGTTCTCACCAGGATGGGGGGGAACCACCAGTGCGAGTCTGCCCAGGTGGCCTCCACCGCCAAGTTGATGGAGCCCTGCATAATAGGGGAGGGGGTCTCGGTGGGGGAGGACTCCCAGGTGGGGCCCAACGTCTCCTTGGGGGATGGAGTCTCCATCGGTAAGGGGTGCTTGGTGGAGAACAGCATCTTGTTCCCGGGGGCGGTGGTGGAGGACTATAGTAGTGTTAAGGGGGCTATCCTGGGGGAGAATTGTGTCATCGAGAAGTGGGTGAAGGTGGAGGAGGGGAGCTTGATAGGGGACTTCGCCCAGATAGCTAGTGGGGTCACAGTCACCCGGGGGGTGAGTATCTGCCCAAGCAAGTTCATCGAGGAAAGCATACTAGAGCCCCGAAAAGTGATGTGATGAGGCTCTTCGGCTCCAACGGTGTTAGGGGGGTGGCCAACGAAGAGTTCACCCCCCAGCTTGCGGCGGCTGTGGCGGCCTCCGCTGGCCACCTTTTGGGGAGGGAGATGGCTTTGGGCCGCGATGGAAGGACCACCAGCCCCATGTTCAGAGATGTGGTGGCCTCGGCCCTCCTCTCGGTGGGCTGCAATGTTTACGACTTTGGGGAGATACCCACCCCGGCCCTCCAATACATGGTGAAGTCCAAGGGTTTCGACGGGGGGATAATGGTGACGGCGAGCCACAACCCCCCCGAGTTCAACGGGTTGAAGGTTATTTATGGGGACGGTGTGGAGGTGCCCCGGTTCTTGGAGGAGCGCATCGAGGCCTTGGTGTCCCAGGGGGGGCCTGAGCCGGTGGCGTGGAACCAGGTGGGGAGGGTAACCCACCTGGAGTTCCTAGAGGAATACGTTGAGGCCGTTGTGAGCCACGTGGACGCGGAGGCTATACGTGGGGCAGGCCTCTCCGTGGCCTTGGACCTGGGCAACGGCGTTGCCTCACTGACAGCGCCAAAGGTGGCGGCGAGGCTGGGTTGCAGGGTCTACACCCTCAACGAGGATATAGACGGCGAGTTCCCTGGGAGGGGGTCGGAGCCAACCCCGGAGAACCTGGGCGGACTTAGGGCGCTGATAAAGGCAACCGGCGCCTCCATGGGTGTGGGGTTCGATGGGGATGGGGACAGGTCTATAGTGATGGATGAGAAGGGGGAGGCCGTATGGGGGGATAGGACCCTCAGCCTGGTGGCCCAGGAGTATTTGAAGGAGCACCCTGGGGAGACCATTGTCACCCCTGTAAGCAGCTCCAACAGCTTGGAGGAGGTGGTCTCCAGGTATGGGGGTAAGGTGTACTGGACGAGGGTGGGGAGCGTGGTGGTGAGCCGGACCATGGTGGACAACGGCTTCAACTTGGGGGGGGAGGAGAACGGGGGAATCATGTATGGGCCGTTCCTGCCGGTGAGGGACGGCTGCATGACCATGGCCCTCCTCCTCGAAATCATGGCTAGGAGGGGGACTAGCCTCAGCAGGCTCATAGCCGAGCAACCCAGGCTTTACAAGGGGAAGACCAAGACCCCCTGCCCCAACCACCTCAAGGAGAAAGCCTTGGAGAGGCTTGCTCAGGGTGTGAAGGCCGCCCAGGTTAACACCCTTGACGGGGTGAAGATCACCTACGAGGATGGGAGCTGGGTGTTGTTCCGGCCCAGCGGGACCGAGCCCATATTCAGGGTCTACGCCGAGGCCGCCCAGAGGAGCCGGGTCAAAGAGCTGCTAGACCAGCACGTAGCCCTCATAGAGAAGGTGGTCAGCGAGCTAGCCTCTGCATAGCCCTGGCCAGCTCCAATAGGGCCTTGTAGGGGTCGGGGGCCTTCACCACCCCGCTGGCCACTAGAATGCCCCGGGCCCCCAACTCGAGGGCGGCCTCAGCGTCCTCCCCGCTGGTGATTCCAGCGCCGCAAAGGACCTGCACCTGGGGGTCCACGGAGCGCACCCCTTTAACCGCCTCTGAAACCAGCTCGGGCTGGGCGGAGGAGACCGAGACCCCGCTTCCGATTAGCTCGGGCGGCTCGATGGCTATGGCGTCGGGCTTGTGAAGCGCCGCCTTTTTCGCTGTCTCCACAGTATCGGCGCAGACCACTGTTACCAGGTCTGCCTCCCTCGCCCTTTTGATGTATTCGCCCAGTCTCTCCAGGGGGACGGGGTGCTCGCTGTGGTTTATCAGGGTTCCATAGGCGCCGGCCTCGGAGACGGCTTCTGGGAGTATGTATCCTGTGTACTTTCCATAGGTGACGGGGTCTATGTGTTGGGCGAATAGTGGGGTCTCGCTGGAGTCTGCCACAGCTGCCAAGTCCAAGGCTTGGGGGGCTATGGCTATACTGATCCCAGTCTTCTCGTTCACCCTCTCAGCTAGGCGGGCGAACTCGATGGCTCCCTGGCCCATGCCCTCCCGATATGTTTTAAGGTTGATGAGAATCAAAGGGTAATCCAGTATTACAACAGTCATCCTGAAAGAGGTTTAACCCTCCCATGTTTTAATGGTTGTGAGAATCCTTATCACCCCAAAGGGATTAGTTTGAAGGAAGAAGTTGAAAGGCCCTAGGATCGTTGCAGGCCCACCAGGGCCGAAGGTTGCTAAAATACTACGGGGCGCCGGCTTGGCCCCTGAAGACTATAACACACCCCTGATGGAGAGAGCCGAGGGAGTTTTTATCGAGGACCCCGATGGGAATGTCTTTATAGACTTCATTTCAGGCAGGTGTGTCGTAAACACGGGGCATCGCCACCCCCGAGTGGTGGAGGCCCTAAGAAACCAGTTGGAGCGGGGTTTCCACTGGCAGGGCGCTGAATCCTACAGGCTCGCCCAGAGGCTTGGCGGCCTCCTGGGTATGCCAGGCTGCCAAGCCTACTGGACCCAATCCGGGAGCATGGCCAACGACTTCGCCCTTAAAGCCGTTAGGAGGGCCACAGGAAGGCCCCAAGTCATATGCTTCCACGGCAGCTACCATGGGGCCAGCTACGCCGGCATCAGCCTTAGCGGATACCACCCGGACATGAAGAGGGGTTATGGCCCCCTAATCCCTGGAATCCACCACATCCCCTACGCCACCTGCTACCGCTGCCCCCTCCACCTGGACCCCGATTCCTGTGGAGTGGCCTGCCTCGAGTTCCTGGAGCGGGCCGCCGAGACGGTGGTGGCCGAGGAGGAGGTGGCAGCCGTCTTCCTGGAGCCCGTCTTGGGGGACGCGGGCTGGTATGTGCCCCCCGCGGAGTGGGTGAAAGGGGTGGCAGACTGGTGCCGCAGCGTGGGAGCCCTCCTCGTGGTGGACGAGATCCAGACGGGCATGGGGCGGACTGGGAAGTGGTTCGCCTCGGAGCATTTCCATGTGAAGGGAGACGTGGTACTGGTGGGGAAGGCTCTAGCAAGCGGCCTGCCCCTGGCAGCCTGCGTCATCCCAGGCAACCTCCTAGACCCAAAAGTAGGCGGGGCCATACCCATCCACGCACAATCATTCATGGCCAACCCCCTCTCAGTGGCGGCGGCACACGCCACCCTGGACACCATAGATAAGGAAGACCTCTGCCGAGCCAGCGAGAAAAAAGGGGTGGAGCTAAGGAAAGCGTTAGCCGAGATGGGGGAGAGGTTCCCCTTCATAGGGGATGTCAGGGGCCTGGGACTCTTGGTGGGGGTGGATATAGTGGAGACGCCTGAAACCAAGAAGCCTAACCCTGTTTTAGCCAGCTCCATCTGCCGGGAAGCCTTCAAGAGGGGTTTGTTTATGCTGGCCATGGGTAGCCCTGGGGGGGCGGTGTTGAGGGTTGCCCCCCCGCTGGTCATCACAGAGGAGGAGTTGGAGGCCGCCCTCCAAGTATTGGAGGAGGCCATGGCCTCGGCCCAGGGCTAACCCCTGTAGCCCTTCACAAACTCCTCTGTGGCAGAGAGGAACTCCTCCACGTCTTCCTCGCTGTGGGCGTTGCTAACCCAGCAGTGGCAAACTGTGGGGGTCAGGTACACTATGTTGTGCTCCAACATATAGGTGAAATAAGCCCTGGCGGCCTCCACGTCGCCCTTGGCGGCTTCCCCGGCCGATTTGGGGGGGTTAGCCTGGAAGTGAACGGCAAACATACTGCCCACACCTGTCACCGATGCCTCTAGTTGGGAGCCCTGGAAGATGTCGTCCAGCCCCCTTCGAATCCTCTCTCCCAATCCGTTGACGTGACGGTAAACCCTGCCGTCTAGTAGGGTTTTGATGGTCGCCAGGCCTGCCGCCATGGAGATGGGGTTGGCGGTGAAAGTGCCTCCGTGGGCGCTCCTTTCCTCGGGTTCACTGTGTTTCTCATGGTCTATGAGTTCCATGATCTCTTGGGGGCCGCAGAAGGCGCCCACGGGGAAGCCCCCACCCATTATCTTGCCCAGGACGGATAGGTCTGGCTTCACCCCGTAGTAACCCTGGGCGCCCCCAAGACCCATCCTGAACCCCGTCACCACCTCATCGAAGACCAGTAGAACCCCCTCCTCATCGCAGATCTCTCTCAGGGCCTCCAAGTAGCCTGGCTCCGGGGTGATGAACCCAGCGGCAGCCATCACCGGCTCCAATATGAAGCAGGCCGGCTTGAAGTCCTTCACCATCCTCCTAGCAGCCTCCACATCGTTGAAGGGGACTGCCTTGACGTCCTCCACGGCTTTGGGGTTAAGGCCGGCAGACTCCACCCTGCCGTAGGGCCTGGAAACATAGGCGTGTAGCCCGTCATAGCCCCCGTGCCAACCCCCCTCCACCTTGACCACCCCCCACCTCCCCGTGTAGGCGCGGGCCAGGCGGAGGCAGTACATGTTGGCCTCGGTCCCACTGTTGGTGAATCTCACCATCTCGGCGCAGGGGATGTGTTTCACGATTTGTTCCGCCATCTCTACCTCCAGTGGGTGGCTGAAGCCATAGTGTGTCCCCAGGGGGAGCTGGGTCTTCACAGCCTCGACCACCGCCCCAGGCGCGTGGCCCAGCAACAAGGCCCCGTGCCCCATCCAGTAATCGGTGTACACATTCCCATCAACATCATAGAGCTTGGCGCCCTGGGCCCGCTCCACGTAGAAGGGGTGGGGCGGCAGCGACCTGATGCTGTAGCTTACGCCCGCGGGGAGCACCCTCCGGGCCCTCTGGTGCAACCCATAAGACCCCTTGGTCCTTTCTGCGTATCCCATAAGTTCCACCTATAGTGATGGTCTAAACCAGGGTATAAGAGATCGGCCGCGGGTTTAAAGAGGAGCACGTCTTAAGGGTCCCCGTGAACCCACAGATGGAGGCGGAGCCTGTCGTCAAGCTGGAGATCCCCATGAGGAGAAACCCCCTGGGGAAGACCTTCAGCTACCTCTTGAAGGAATCCGCAACCCTCATAGACACTGGGGTGCCCACCAGGGAGGCTATGCGAGCCCTAGAAAGACAGCTCCAGCGAGAAGGCTTTAAACCTGGGAGCCTCGAAAGGGTGATCCTCACCCACCTACACGTCGACCACATGGGGCTGGCTGAGAGGCTTTCCGCGTTGGGCGTTGAGATATGGGCCTCCGCCCAGGCTTGTGAAAGGCTGGAAGTCCTCAGGGAGGAGTCCGAGCGCTTCTTCGACCTGCTGGTGGAGGAGGCCCAGGCTTTCGGAGCCCAGGAATACCTGGCATACGTAGACAGCTTAAGACACCTTCTCCCCCCCACCCCCCCAAACCTGGAGGTAGACCAGACCATAAGAGACGGCCAAACAATCAACCTCCCTGGAGCCACCCTCAAAGCCATCTGGACCCCCGGCCACGCCCCCGAACACCTCTGCCTCCACTGGGAGAGCCAGCGAATACTCTTCTCAGGGGACCACGTGCTCCCCAAGATAACAAGCCACATCTCCCTGCGCCCCCACCAAGACCAAGACCCCCTGGCCGACTACCTGGACAGCCTGGGGAAGGTCGAGGGCTTGGACGCCAGAATAGTACACCCAGGCCACCAATGGTCCTTCGAAAACCTCGCCCAAAGAGTCAAGGAACTCCGGCAACACCACCGCCAAAGACTAGAGGAGATCCACAGGGCCATTAAGGGGAAAGAGAGAACCGTGTTTCAAGTGGCAAGCCAGGTCCACTGGGAGAGCAGGCCCTGGAGGCAGATGGATTTCTGGACCAAGAGGATGGCCGCAGCAGAAACCTACGCCCACCTAAAACACCTGGAAAACCTGGGAAAAGCCCACTCCACCCTTAAAAACAACACCCTAAGGTTCACAGCATTATAGAGAATGGAAAAAGGATCCCTCCCCCCAGAAAACCGGGGGGAGGGAAATGGGGGAGCGTTCTACCTCCAGACTTTGATTCCCCGCTCGTGGAGATACTGGGCCGCAAGGTCTGCAATGTCGGGGCCCTTGAAGGGAATCTTCAACTCCCGAGCCTTCCCCATGATCTCGTGGTAGTGGATCTCCAAGGGCTTCCCCTTCTCCTGGTACTCCTCCAATATGGTCTGAGCCACCGCCTCGGCCACACGGAACTTGGGGCTCAGCATACGGTAGTGGTGCTTCAAAGCCCGTGCCACCTCCTCTGGGGTTGCGCTCTCGATGGCCCACACAGTAGGCCTGGGGCCCCCTTTGCTCCGCTTGACCTTGCTGACCTTGAGCGCGGGGACCAGGACATTCATAGCCCTAAGCCTCTTGATAGCCCTGTAGACCGTGGCCTCAGGCATCTTCAATTCACATTGGAGAACCCAGGCGGTGGCAGCGCCATTTAGACAGAAATATAGGAAGGTCTCGCTCACTGCGCTGCTGCTGAAAATCTTTTCGCTGAAACACATGAGCTCCTGGATGTTCTTCAATGTGGTTGCTAGGTCGTTTCTCTCGTTTAGGAGCAGGAGTTTTCGGAAAACGTCTACGTATTTGGCGAAGTTGGGCTCGGTGTGTTTGGCGCCTTTGATCGACGGCTTTTTATTCTTATTAGTAGTTCTATCTAGGGCTACCGTGTTTGACACTTGGATCTAACTCCGGATCCCCATACGGGGTTGAGAAGTTATCAACGCCGATATGTTTATAAGTATACTTGTTAACAAGTAAACAAGTAAACAAATAAACTGGTGGAACAGTAAACATGCCACGGAAAACCGTCGCCATCAGAGGCCTGGACACGGAGCTATACACAGAAGTCTTCGCCATGGCCAAGAAAGACGGTAAGACTGTGGCAGATGTAGTCAACAAAGCATTGGAGCAATTCATCCACAGCGACTACGAGAGAGAGCCCACACCAACCAAGTCAGCCGAGTTCATTCTCTCGATAGACGACGAGGGGGAGGTCAGCCTCTCCAAGGAGGACATCAAGGAGATAGCCAAGGAGATGGGCCCCTTCGCCATCGAGAGCAACGGCCACCTGATTTTTGAGAGGGATGTGGACAAGAACGCCCTCTCCTACATCACAAGGATAAGGGTTAAATCGGGGACGGTGAAGGTCCCGCGAAGCGCCTACGCCCATTTCTTAATTAAATGCAAGATCCAAGGTAAACTCGACAAGTATTGAGTCCTCTAGCCTGTAGGGTTGTTGGGGTCCAGGGGGGTAGCTTCAGGGCATTCGATAGGAGCATGGGTGGGCCCAGGCAGTATACCTCTCTTTGTGCATCTCTTTTGAGGGGGCGTGTTTTGGAGGATTTGAGGGTTGGGGCGGTTCTGGTGGATGGATTGGACTCCACCGAGGTGCTCCTAGGCCTGGTGGAAGGATGGTCTTTCGACGCCCTGGTGTTGGGGGGCGCCACCTTTGCTGGCTTCAACGTGGTGGACCCCCTGGCCTTAGTGGGGGAGCTGGGGGTTCCTGTGATCGTGTTTAGCAGTAGGAGGCCGGATATGGAGGCTACTCGGAAGGCGTTGGTTAAACACTTCCCCGATTGGAGGGAGCGTTGGAGGCGGTATGAGGCCTTGGGGGAGCTATTCGAGTTGCAGTCGCCCTTCGGCTCGGTGTTCTTCGAGGTGGTGGGGGGGTGCAGGGAGGAGGCTGAGAGGATACTCTTAGACCAAATGGTGTTTGGCAGGACACCTGAGGCGGTGCGCATAGCTGATGTTGTGGCTAAGGGGGTTAGCCCAGTGATTCAAGGTCGAGGGGGAGTTCCTCGTGGGTTTTAAGGTTAAACAATGAGACGATGCCTGGCGTTGGCTTTAGATCCATTCTCCGCTGGAAGGGGGTTTGGTCCTGGAAGCACCCTGTTGACACCAGGGTCACCCCTCTATACCTCTTGGAGCCATATATGTGGATGTGGCCCATAACCATAACGTCGGGTACCTGTGTGATAACAAGCCGGTCGGTGGACTCTGGTGCCAGGGGGGTGTTGAGGCCGTAGGTGGGTGCCAAGTGTCTACACCTTAACAGTAGCTCCATGGCTGTGATGGGGTTGTGAAAGTCGTGTCCAGGAGTGGACCCCAGTATGTCTGTGAGGGCGGTGCCGTGGGCCACCAGCACCTTCACGCCCTCTATGTTGACGTAGGTGGGGTTGGGAGCTAGGTGTATGCGGGGGTTCTCATAGAGGCTGGGGGCGTAGTGCTCGTCGATGGGGGGTTGGGGGAGGCTTCGCCTCACCGCGTCGTGGTTGCCAGGTATGATGAGGGTTTCTATGTGTTTGGGCAGGCCTTCTAGGAGTTGAGCCGCCTCCTCGTATTGGCCCAGCTGGGTGGAGATGGTCAGCTCACCCAGCTGCTCGGGGTAGACACCTATGCCGTCGACGGTGTCACCCACTAGTACCAGGTACTTCACCTTAGAGGCCAGCTCTCTGCTTGGCCTGGGGCCAAGTCTCTGGTTCAACCAGTCCAACAGCTTCTGGAATAGATCGCGCCTGAAGTAGTTGCTGCCAATGTGGAGGTCACCTGTAAAGACCACTAGGGAGTCCTTCTCACTCCTACTAGCTTGGTGGAGGGGAACGTCGGGCCAAATAAGGTCGTTGGCTATGAGTAGCCCCTGGTTGTAGCGGATGCCCTCCAGGCAGATCACCTGGTCTTTAAGTACCTCCAAGGCCTTGGAAACCAATTCTTGGCCGGAGACCATAGCGGTGGCAGAGGCCTCAGGCGACTCTAACTCCAAGAAGAGCCGCCCACCCCTGGTGTATTTATCGGCAACCATGGCGATGGTCTTAAACCGGACCTTCAAGGGAAGCTTCAAGACCTGGGCTAAGGGGGCCGCATCCCTCAGGTCCATCCTGCTCTTCATGATGGATTCAAGCTGTTGGAACCTACTTTGGAACAACCTGAGGTACCCCTGCGCACTACCAATGCTCACAGCCTCTGGCTGGGGGAGGATAACCATCTGTGAATCCACGGGAGCCTTGGCTTCAACAACCTCAAACTCCGGTGTGAAGTGGTGGGGCTCCAAAACAAAGACGCCCCCCAAACGCCTAGCACGATCTAGGGCAAGGGATACCAGCCTCTCCACATCCCCGCTTGGCTGGGAGAGTAAAAATTTGTAAGCCTGGGGGGATATCTGGTACCCCTGGCTGATAACCTCTTCAATCGCCTTCCTGTGAGGCTCTTTCACAGCACACACGGTTACCTGGCCTGGATCACGTAGTCGACCCTCGCGGGGGCAAAGGTCTCTATAATCACAGCGGCTTCCTCGCCGTTGGCCACAAACCTGTGTCTTTCGCCAGGAGGGATATACCACGCTGCTCCCGGGGTGGCCCGCACGGTTTCATCGCCGCTTGTCAACTCGCCAGAGCCGGCGATCAGGGTCCCCATCTGTTCATGGGGGTGAGTATGCCAGTCAACTACCCCCCCTGGCTGTATAACAATATAACACATAGTGGCGTGCATCCCGTTTCCGATAATGCTTATCTCCACGCCGGGGACGGGATTCAAGCTTGGGGCCTTATCCCACTCTGTAGTCTTCATGGAACCATGTATGGGGTCAGGGTATTTGAATATTAACGGAGGCCCATGCTTCGCTCCAAGAGTAAGCCTTGAACCTCCTTCCTAAGGCTATACCGGTAGGGGATGCTGGAAGTATTCCTGTCTATGAAGCCCTTCTCGTAGAGCTTTTTCAAGAGCCTAGCTGTGTGTTCCCTGGTCTTCCCAATGACTTTCTGAACGTCCGGCCCGGAGGCCTCCCCCAGCTCCTGTATGACTTCCAACACCTTGAGTTCAGTCTCTGTAAGAGACTGGAGAACGTCCTCCTCCTTGATTGGGATGGGGGGAGCCACGTTGGAAGCCTTTACCGTGGCTATACGCTGGGCGGCTATCTTCTGGACTTGGGAACGCAATTCTTCCAGCGAGCTATCAATAGCCTCGATACGCTCCACCACAGGCCCCAACAAGTCTTCAGAAACCTCAGAGGCCCCTAATTCATCAATCTTTTTTAGGGCCTCCAGAGCCATCTCTCGGGCTTGATCCGTCTCCCGCTCAAGCCTATCCAGACCCGCCTCAGTCTTGAGAAGCTGCCGGGTAAAGCCCCGCGTTATGTTTTCCACCATTTCCCGGCTTGCCTCATATTCTGATGCGGCCAACTTGATTCTCTGGTGAAAAACATAGCTTGCCGCGACTAGCACTATTAAAAGGGAGAGGCTAATCAGAGCAAGCTCCATACTAGATATGAGGAATGCTTGGAGGTTAATTATACTTACGTAGAAATCGGGGAGCCGTTTGCTGCAAGGCGTTTAAATTCCATGGTTCGACCAATAGGTGATTGAATTGGGGCTCCAAAGGGCCAAGATCAACATCACTGGCAGGGTGCAGGGAGTTGGTTTCAGGCCATTCATCTACCGCATAGCCGTTCGCCACGGGTTGAAGGGGTATGTGATCAATCTTGGGGACGCAGGGGTGGAGGTGGTTGTAGAGGGGGACGCCCAAAACATCGAGGCATTCATACGTTCAATTAGAGAGGAGGCTCCACCGGTCTCTGAGGTTGAGGAGATTCATGTGAAACGGGGGGAGGCCACGGGGGAGTTCAAGGAGTTCATTATTGATAAGAGCAGGAGGGGAACCAGCGTGGCCTCGGGCATTTACCCGCCAGACATAGGAATATGCGACCAATGCCTAGCCGACATGGAGAGACCCGGTAGCCGGTGGTATCAATACCCATTCACGGCTTGCGCCTGGTGCGGCCCAAGGTTCACGGCTGTGGAGGCCCTCCCCTACGACAGGGAGCGCACCCACATGAGGGAGTTCCCCATGTGCGCAAGCTGTAGGCGGGACTACTTGGACCCTTTGGACAGGAGGTTTGACGCCCAGGGAATAACCTGCAGATTCTGCGGCCCCAAGATGAGCCTATACGACCAACACGGCAACCCCATCCACACCCAAAACCCAATAGAAGAGGCGGCCAACCTAATAACACAGGGATCCATAGTCGCCGTTAAAGGCATAGGGGGGATACACATTGCCTGCCTCGCCACCGATGACCAAGTACTCGGGGAGTTGAGGAAAAGAAAACACCGCGACCAGCAGCCCTTCGCCCTCATGTCACCCAGCCTGAAATCGGTGAAGAGCTTCGCAGAGGTGTCAGAGGCGGAGGAACACTGGTTAACATCGTGGAGGAAGCCAATAGTTGTTCTCAGGTTGAAGGGAGAAGGCCTCTCAAGCCTGGTAGCCCCCGGCCTGAACACTGTGGGGGTTATGCTCCCCTACACAGGTATCCAAACCCTCCTCTTGAAACACATCGACGAGCCAGCCGTGGTTATGACCAGCGGCAACAAGCGGGGACTCCCCATGGCCATAGACAATCCAACAGCTTTCCGAGAACTAAAAGACCTAGTTGACTACTTCCTCCTGCACAATAGGAGAATTGTGAACCGCGCCGACGACTCTGTCTTGAAAGTGATAAATGGCGCCCCAGCCATGATTCGTAGGTCCAGGGGATTTGTCCCCGATCCAATCAAACTCTCACAGGGGAAGGGCGTCGTCCTGGCTCTTGGGGCGGAACTGAGGAACGCCGCCGCCGTTGGCGTGGACAGGAGAGTCTACCCCACCCAATACCTGGGAGACGTAGACAGCCTGGAAACCCTTGAGTTCCAGGAAAAGGCCATGAACAGGCTGTTTAAACTGCTAAACATCACACGTAACCCAGATGTGATAGCCTGTGACCTCCACCCAGGCTACATGACATCACGTCTAGCCAGGGAGATATCACAGAAACAAGACATACCAGTTTTGGAAATACAGCACCACTTCGCACACATAGCCTCCGTGAAAGCCGAACACCATATCGAGGGAGAAGCCATTGGAATAGCCTTAGATGGCGCAGGATTTGGAGTAGACGGGAATATTTGGGGCGGAGAATTCCTTTTAACCTCTTCTACTGGCTTTAAAAGAATAGGGAGGCTAGAAAATCTTCCCTTTCCAGGGGGAGACCGCAACACTTACTTCCCCTACAGAATGCTAATACTTGCGCTTTCAAAGACTTTAACCGAACAAGAACTACGTGACGTCACAAAAAATCACACATCAACAGCCTTGGAATATGGGGAAACCGAGCTGGAGACACTGCTAAACAGCCTCAGTAAAGGAAACTATAAACAAACCTCCAGCCTCGGAAGGGTTCTTGACTCCATAGCAGCGCTTACAGGAGCTTGTTACCGGAGGACTTATGAAGGGGAGCCAGCCATCAAGCTGGAAGCCTTAGCTGAACAAGGCAAAGAATTTAAAACCAGTTTCAAACCCCAAATACGAAAAACCAACGGCCTATACGAGTTAAAAACCTCAGAAATACTATATTTCTTACTGGAACAGATAAAAACTCAGAAAAAACAAAATATAGCCCATATGGGCCAGAAAATCCTGGTTGATGGTTTGGTGGAACTAGCTATAACACTGGCCAATGAAACAGGCATAAACACATTCGCCTTATCTGGGGGAGTGTTTGTGAACGATTATATCACCAGCAAAGTCTCAAACAGCTTACAGAGCCGAGGATATAAGACCTATAGAAATCAACTAGTTCCACCGGGCGATGGGGGAACAGCGTTAGGACAGGCCTTTATCGCGTTAAACTCTGTGACGTAGCGTGATATCACAGGGTTTTAATGCTGGTCGGCTTTGAAAGCTCATTTATTACAGCAATCAACTCAGTCTCAAGGCCTTGGACCTCAGCATCACTCAAATCTTGTAGCTGCCTTAGCTGTTCTCCCAGTTGGTCGAATGCGTCAAAGACCTCGTCTTGAATGATGCCCACGTATCTGAGTAAAAGAATGGTCATAAAACTCTTCACCAGGTTCCTCCTAGCCTGGGACAGAGTCCTGCTAAAAGAGGCTCTGCTTACATATGTGTTTCTTATTTTCGCTTTTTCACTAGTTGTGGCTTGATTTTCGGTTAAAACGCGAAATGATTCATCAATTAAAATTGTTTCAAATTGTGTTTCTGTTAAAAAGCTGTTTTTTAGCAACGTTTGAGCTATTTCGTCTTTTAGGTAGTAATCGACGAATTCACGCACTCTAATCTGGGGTTCCATATTAGAGGCTCCGCGTTGAACAATAAAAGTGTAACCAAAGTTGTATACCGCTTGTGGTTCTTCCAATAATTGGAATAAACAAGTAAAATTTATAGAAACCAATAAAAAGCCACCTAAAACACTTGAAAAATTAACAGATAGAGGAAAGAAAGGGGTTTTAAAACCACTACTAGAATCTAACCCATGTTCACATTAAAAGACCTAGACCTTGACTACAAAGAGGTGGAAAACCGCATCACCTCACAGCTACGCTCCTACGTCGAAAAATCGGGATTAAAAGGAGGGGTGGTAGCTGTTAGCGGGGGGGTGGACTCCTCAGTAACCCTGAGCTTGTCCGTTAAGGCGCTGGGTCCAAGCCGAGTTACAGCGCTAACCATGCCTGAGAAGGATGTGACCCCAGAACGTGATATCAGGGATGTGATATCACTGTGTGAGGGGCTTGGGGTTACGTGTAACCTGGTGGATATCACGGATGTGTTTCATGTGATGCAGGGATCAATTGGTTTAAAGGGGGACAGGGTTGCCCTGGGAAACCTTAAGGCCCGGATTAGGATGGTTGTGTCCTATTTCTATGCTAACACCGAGTCTAAACTGGTCATAGGAACCTCCAATAAAACAGAGTTGTTGACGGGTTTCTTCACCAAGTTTGGGGACGGGGCCTGCGATGTTGCCCCCCTGGGGGACCTGTACAAGTACAATGTAAGGCAGTTGGGGAGGCACCTGGGTCTACCGCCGAAGCTTGTAGAGAAGACGCCGAGCCCGGGTTTTTATAAGGGCCAGACGGATGAGGGGGAGCTGGGCTGCTCCTACGACCATATCGACTTGATGTTGTATTCCTGGGAGAGGGGGTACACCGCGGGGGAGATAGCTGAAGGCCTTGGGCTTGACCCCGGTCTGGTACGCAGAATACTGCGAAGGGTGGAGGAAAACGAACATAAGAGGCGGCTCCCCTATATTGTGAAAGTAAGTAAAAGGTAGGTGGGATGCTGGATGGGGCGTAAAAGACAGAAAGTAGTCAA
This sequence comes from uncultured Candidatus Bathyarchaeia archaeon, assembly GCA_964462185.1. Lineage (GTDB taxonomy): Archaea > Thermoproteota > Bathyarchaeia > TCS64 > TCS64 > RBG-16-57-9. The sequence goes on from CAYWWV010000001.1 coordinate 64,394, forward strand.
GGTAATCAGGAAAAAGCTCCCGGAGCAGTACCTCTGCCCTGAGTGTGGAAAGGACACTATTTCAATAGCCCTCCACAAGGACGAGGGTTATGGGAGGATCATTTGCACCAACTGCAACCTTAAAAGCCAGTTTCCCATACCCGCCTCAGCGGACCCCGTCGACGCCTACTGCATTTTCGTAGACCGGTATTACGGCGCCCAGGAGATCAGAGCCCCATGAGGGGCCCCGTGGAGAAATACCTCCTCCAAGAGATAGAGGACAAAGGGTGCATCCACCTAGCCCTAGTCGACCCTGAGAAGACAGCCCCCTTGGAGTGCGCACGAATGGCTCAAAGCGCTGTGGAGGGGGGGTCCTCGGCGGTGATGGTTGGAGGGTCTACACTGGGGTCACAGATCCAGCTGGAAACAGCGATTTCCGAGATCAAAAAGAGGGTTAAAGTCCCCATTATCCTCTTCCCCAACGGCCCCATGGGGGTCACGGCCAAGGCAGACGCCGTCTGGTTCATGTCCCTCCTCAACAGCGACAACCCCTATTACTTCATAGAGGCCCAGATGTTGGCCGCGCCCTACATTAAAAGAGCAGGCCTAGAGGCCATCCCCATGGGATACATAATAGCGGGGGAGGGGTGTGTTGCCGGCTACGTGGGCCATGCCAGGCCCATCAGCTTCAAACACCCCCAGCTAGCTGTGGGATATGGCCTGGCAGCGGAGGCCCTTGGGATGAGGTTCCTCTATCTGGAGGCGGGAAGCGGAGCCCCTCAACCCATCCCCCCCGAGATGGTTAGGATGGTTTCTAAGAGCATAGGCATCCCTCTAATCGTGGGCGGTGGGATAAGAACCCCGGAGGCCGCTAGGGAGGCCAGTGAGGCAGGGGCTAGCATTATTGTTACAGGCACATTGGTGGAGGACGGGGGCGAGGTTAGAAGCCGTGTGGCCGAGATAGTGGCCGCAGCAAAGCGTTGAATGGCCGTCCAACAGTGTTTAAAGCAGTAGGAGCTTATACAATCCCAATAACCCTGGGTGTGTACATTGCTCCGTGTTAAGATGCCTCCCCACTACGTTGACTACTTCCAAGAGCTGGAGGATAAACTCAACCAGCTTTACCAAGTAGCCACGGAGGCCAGGGCCAAAGGGTTGGACCCCGCAACGGTGGTGGAGGTGGCCATCACCTCGGACATAGCGGAGAGGATTGAGAAGCTCATCGGCCCCCAGGGCATCACTGAGCGAATGAGGGAGCTTGAGAGCCTGGACCGGAGGGAGATGAGCTTCAAGATAGCGCGGGAGATAGTCCTGGGCAGGTTCGGCGTGATGGAGAGGGAGAAGGCCGCCGACCAAGCGGTTAGAACCGCTTTGGCTATCTTAACCGAGGGGGTGACCATAGCCCCCATCGAGGGGATACCCGAGATTAAGATCAAGTCAAACCCAGATGGGAGCCAGTATCTGGCCCTATACTTTGCAGGGCCTATCAGGCCAGCGGGGGGAACCGCCCAAGCTCTCACCTTGGTGGTCGCCGATGTGGTTCGAAAAGCCTTGAACCTGGACAGGTGGAAGCCAAGCAAGGAGGCTGTGAACCGATTCATCGAGGAGGTGCGGCTCTACGAGCAGAGGGTTAGGAGGTTCCAATACCATGTCTCAGACGAGGACCTGGAGTTTGCCCTGGAAAACCTGCCCGTGGAGCCCACAGGGGTCTCCACAGACCCCTTCGAGGTCTCAAACTACCGGGATGTGCCTGGTATCGAGACTAACCGTCTGCGGGGGGGTGCTCTAATTGTGGTGGTGGATGGCGTTGTGGGTCGCTCCCGAAAGCTCTGCGGGATCTGCGAGAAGGTGGGGGTGGAGGGCTGGGAATGGTTAAACAGGTTGGACCACAGCTCGGGTGGGGAGGATGATAACCATTCATCCCACGCCCAGTTCATGGATGAGATCATCGTGGGGCGCCCTGTTTTCAGTTTCCCAGGGGCCGAGGGGGGGTTCAGGCTTAGATATGGGAGGGCTCGAAACACTGGGCTGGCTGCCTGCGGGATACACCCGGCCACCATGGTGGTTTTAAACCAGTTTATGAACACCGGTCTTCAGCTCAGGGTGGAGCTCCCGGGGAAATCCGCGGCCGTCTGCCCCGTGGATAGCCTGGAACCCCCCGTGGTTAGACTCAAGGACGGCTCGGTGGTGAGGGTTGAGACCACGGAGCAGGCATGGGATTTGGCCGACCAGGTTGACAAGATTTTATTCAACGGCGACATATTGTTCAATGCTGGAGACTTTATTCAGTTTAACCATCCCCTTTTGCCAAGCGGGTATGATGAGCACCAGTGGGTTCTGGACTTGGGGGAGAGGCTGGAAACACTGGGCCTTAAAACCGTGGTCGAGCTAACGGGGATAACAA
>CAYWWV010000001.1:66876-69765 GCA_964462185.1 uncultured Candidatus Bathyarchaeia archaeon
GAGAGGCTGGAAACACTGGGCCTTAAAACCGTGGTCGAGCTAACGGGGATAACAAAAGAAAGATTGCTGGAGCTTGCAGAGGACCCCACCAAGACCCCGGCCCCCCTGGAGGCCCTGAACCTCACCAAGTCTGACACCCCCCTCCACCCCAGATACACCTACCACTGGCACGTGTTGGAGCCCCAGGCCCTTTGGGAGCTGAGAGAAGCCCTGGCAGAGCAATGGGCCGCCTGGGAGAACGGGGTAAAACTAACCCCAAACCAAAAACACGCACTGGAAGAAATACTGGTCCCCCACCAGGTGAAAGAAGGAAAGGTCTACTTCAAAGAGGCAGCCCCCATACTAGAGCGATGCCTAGCCCTCCGACAGGCCTACGCAAAGCCCTTTGAGGGTAACACCCTTGAGATCGTGAACCAGCTGGCTGGGTTCACTATTCGCCGCAAGGCGGTTACATATGTGGGGGCCAGGATGGGGAGGCCTGAGAAGGCCAAGGAGAGGCGTATGAGCCCCTATGTTCACTGTCTCTACCCAGTGGGCGAGGGGGGTGGGCCCCAGAGGGATATAACCAAGCCCAAACGGAGGGAAAGGGTCTCCGTCGAGATGGCCAACTACTACTGCCCCCGCTGTGGGAAGAGGCTTCATTCAATCTTCTGCCCGGAGTGCCAGGTGCGCGCAGAGGTCCAGCGTGTATGCCCTCGATGCGGGGCCAGGACCCTGGAGGATTCCTGTCCAAGCTGCAACACCTCGACCAAGCCCTACTCCTCAGTTGAGCTGGATTTGAGGGAGGAGCTGGAAAAAGCCAGGAGCTATGTTGGGGGCCAGATACCAAAGCGAATAAAATGCGTTAAGAGGCTTATGAACGCCGAGAGGGCCCCCGAACACCTTGGGAAGGGGATTCTCAGGGCCAAGTACGACTTAAGCGTGTTTAAAGACGGGACTTTGAGGTTTGACTTGACCGACATCCCACTCACCCACTTCACCCCCAGGGAGGTGGGAACCCCTGTGGAGAGGCTTAGGGAGTTGGGATATAGATTTGATGTGGAGGGGAAGCCCCTTGAAAGCGAGGACCAGATGCTGGAACTCATGGTTCAGGACATAGTCATCCCCGAGTTCTGCGGGGACTACCTGGTGAAGGTCTCCAAGTTCCTCGATGACGAACTCCAACAGTTCTACAAGATGGAACCAGTATACTCAAAGACCCATAGGGATGAGCTGGTGGGTGAGATCGTGTTGGGGTTGGCGCCCCACACGAGCGCAGCCATCGTGGGGAGGATAATTGGGTGGACCAAGGTGAGGAACTGCTATGCCCACCCCTACTGGCACGCAGCCAAGAGGAGGAACTGCGACGGCGACGAGGACGCGATAATGCTGGCCCTGGACCCCCTACTGAACTTCAGCAAACACTTCCTACCAGAGCAAAGCGGGGGCCTCATGGACGCACCCCTATTCGTGATACCTAACCTCAACCCCACCGAGGTAGACAAGGAAAGCCACAACGTGGATGTGATGTACAGGTACCCCCGAGAGTTCTACGAGATGAGCCTGAAGGGGGCCAAGCCCAGCGAGTTCAGCATTATCATTGATACCCTTGGAGACAGGCTGGGGGAGCCAGCCCAATACGCGGGTTTCGGCTACACCCACCCATGCAGCGACATCAACCAAGGAAGCCACAAAGGGGCCTACACCACCCTGACGACAATGCTCGAGAAACTGGAGAGCCAACTAGACCTCACCAGAAAGCTCAACTGCGTGGACGGAAAGGTGGTGAGCCTCAAGATCCTTAACAGCCACTTCATGAAGGACATTGTGGGTAACTTGAGGGCCTTCACCAGGCAGACCTTCAGGTGTAGTAAGTGCAACAAGAAGTATAGGCGGCCACCCTTGGTGGGGGTTTGCACGAGGTGTGGGGGGCCCCTCCTCCAGACGGTGTACAAGGCGGGTATTGAGAAGTATGTGGATGCTGCTAGGAGTTTGATCGAGCAATACCAGTTGGGCCAGTATTACGTGGACCGCGTAGACTTGGTGGAGAAAGAGATCCTCTCCCTATTCCAAGGGGAGGAGGAGGAACCCCAGCCCCAGGAGCAGTTCCACCTCACTGACTTCCTGAAACCCCGGAAAGAGTGACTATAAGACTTAATTAGGGGGCGGGGATTATCCCTTTCGAGTGGAGGAGATGAGTAAGAAGAAGAGGCAGCAGGGCCTAGGTATGCCCCAGAGCAGCGCTGGTCTTATGAGGTTTTTCCAAGATGAGACCAACGGGGTGAAGATTCCGCCCGAGGTTGTATTAGGGCTATCAGTCTTGCTCGTCGCCACGGTTGTCTTGGCTAGGATGTTGTTTCCTATAATCTAGTTAGAAGGATCTTGCATGGGGGGTGCTGCTTTGGAGGAATCCGCCATTAAAACAGTGGTAGTAGGGTTGAAGCCTCTCATGAACTACGTTGTTGCCTGCCTAACCCTTTTCAACGAGGGGGAGGAGACCATCCTCATTCGGGCCCGAGGAAAACACATCTCCAAGGCGGTGGAGGCGGTCACCCTCCTGAGGAATACTTTTGTGCCCAAGTTGAGGGTTGTGAAGGCCATGACCAAGACGGATAAGCTCACTCGTAGAGATGGTAAGCCTGCCCTCGTCTCGGTTCTAGAGATCCAGGTTTCCAAGGAATAGTATTCTTTGGAATGGGTTTGCCCCAGTATCCCACTTTAATCTAAGGGGTGAAACCCCCTTTAGATTGACTTTCAACTCCCTCTTGTTAGGATTAGTCGTTGAGACTGAAGATCGATTTCTCGTAAGGGGGTTTAACAAGGTCTTCACGCACCTGGAAGAGACAGCCCCTCGAACTCAAGGGGTTTCCACTATCATCCGGGTGAAAGCACCGCTACTCACCTGGATGA
>CAYWWV010000001.1:69865-77371 GCA_964462185.1 uncultured Candidatus Bathyarchaeia archaeon
ACTCAAGGGGTTTCCACTATCATCCGGGTGAAAGCACCGCTACTCACCTGGATGACGCCGTCGAAGGGCTCTCTTACGTTGACGTATTCCAGCCTTACTACTGCGCCCGCTGAAAGGTCCATGGCCTCATCCCCCAACTCCCTCCAGAGGCTAACCCTGGCCTCCCCCGTCCCATCGTCTATTCGGAAACTCGTCACCGAGGCCGGGCCCCTCGAGGTCTCCACCTCCCTCCTCACAGGGTCGTCTAAAAGCTGGCCACGTATGGTAACGTTCCTCATCCCCTCCCTCAGGTCAATTATCTCGGTGATCCGCCTCTCCACCTCGGGGACCTCCATCTCCAGGTCCTCGGGCTCGATGTGGAATCTCCCATCCCTGCCCAGGCTCAGCTCCACCGATCCCAAGCCATCCCTGGTGTACCCGTTCTCCACGACCACAGTCATGCCCTCCCTCAACTGGCCGACCAAATCGGCGTCCTCGTCCCAAAGACTAACCCTCACCACCCCCGTCTCGTCCTCGAGAAGGATGTTAGCCACCCTTCCAGTGGAGCCATCCCCCCGGGTAAACTCCCTCACCTCCCCAATATTGGCCACCAGGCCAACCACGTTCACCCTGCCCCGGCGCCTCTCCAGGTCCCCAATCTTCGTCCAATAGGGTAGGGGCTCCACAGGCTTTACACCCCTATCCACCACCAATATCTGGGTGGCCCACCCCACATGGGCCTCCAACACACCCCTGTTGTTAAGCCGGACATTACACTGGACAACCCTGATCCGCGTGCCCCTCTCCAACTGGCCGAAGCGGTCCACATTGTCGTCCCAAAGAACCAGGTTTATCCGCCCTCCTCCCTCCTCCAAGACCAGCCTGGAAACCTTCCCCTCGCTGCCATCGCTCCGGACAAAGGAGGAGGGAGGATAAGAATCCACCACCACTCCCTCAAGGTTGGTGGGACCCTCCGAGTAGACCTCCCCGGGGGACTTGAAGAAGGCGCCTACGTCAGGCAACTCGATGGTGGAAGCCTCAAGGGGCTCCAACACCAGGTTTCCCCGCCCACCCACGTTAACCTCCACACTTCCACGCCTCTCCCGCGTATAGCCGTGGACCACCCGCACCACCTTCCCAGGCCCCAGCTGAGCCGCCTCCACATGGTCGGCCTTCTCATCCCAGAAAACAACCACCACCGAACCCGAGGAATCCCCCATCAACACCCTCAGAACCTTGCCCTTCCTACCGTCCCCCCTCTCGAATACTCTGCCTGGGAACACGTGGATGACCCTAGCCGTGAAGCTGACATCGCTGAGCCCAGGAGTCAAATCCGCGATCCTAAGCCTAGCTCTCACCCGCTCATCTCTTCCCTGAACCCCCAGCTTGCTGGCCACTAGGTGGGCCGCCGCCTCCTCGGTTAAAAGCCCAGCAGCCCTAGTGCGTTCCTCCTGGATCATCTCGTAGACTGCTTCCTCGGTCAAATCCGGCTTTAGGGATAGAATCTTTTTCACGATCTCCTGGGTTGCCATAGGGTTTCAAAAGACTCTCCCCAGCGAGGGGATATAAGAGTAGGGGCTCACCCCTCACCTTTGCTATACGTGTAGAGGTAGTAGAAGGCGAGGGCGGTGGCCGTGAACAGGAGGAGGAGGATGGAGGTCTTGGTGAACTCGAAGAGTATTCTAAGGGTCACAACCATACTCTCCGCCTGGCAATACTATATGGTTTACCCTGCGAAGACCCGCTTCCACTCCTCCATCAACGCAGGGTATACCCTGTCCTCCTCTTTCACCGTCTGGTAGGCCTCCAGGGACTCTGCTAGGCGCTGGGCCAAGAGGTGGTAGCAATACGCCGTCTCCTGGTTTAGGACTCGGAAATAGAAGTCGCTGCAACTACAGTATCCCGCGTATCTGTATACCAGGTACTCGGCCTCCTGGCCCACCACCACCCATAGAACCCTTCCACTGGGTTGGAAAACGTATTTCTTCACCCGACCCTGGCGAACCAGGTCCCAAGCCTTCTCAAATCTTTCTCCAAAAACCCCCCTCAGAAGCTCCCAAGCCTGCTGGGTGAGGCCCTCCCTGGGGTTCAAACCCCTTAGAGCCTCCTCCAGAGCCTGTTGTTCTCTGAGCACCACAGTTAAAGGGTGGGGCCTCTCTTTTTATTCCCTTGGGGAGAAGGGATTTAACTGGCCCTCCTACTCAATTCTGCGGTGGCGTCCGTGATCACTCTGCTCTCCCCCCACCCGGCTCTGATGGTGGATGTGGGGGAGAGGGTTCTCGTGGTGGCAGACCTCCACCTTGGGCTGGAGGTGGATTTGGCGAAGCAGGGCATCAACATCCCCTTCCAGTGGGGGGTTATCCTTGAGAGGCTTCTGGGGCTGGTGAGGGAACACACCCCGGAAAGGCTACTCATACTGGGGGATGTGAAGCACGGAGTCCCGGCCACCAGCTTCCAGGAGAAGCAGGCCATCCCCACCTTCTTCAAAGCCCTCCTGGAGGAGGTCCCCCGCATAGATGTGTGTAGAGGCAACCACGACTCCAACATCGAGGCCCTTCTACCGCCCCAAGTAACCCTCCACTCCTCCAAGGGGGTTCTGTTGGGGGAAGACTTACAGGTGGCAGCCATGCATGGCCACGCCTGGCCCGACCCCCAGTCCCTCACAGCCGAGACCCTATTGATTGGCCACAACCACCCAACGGTATCTCTCTCCACACCCTTGGGAGTGAGATTCCAGAGGCCTGTCTGGCTGAGGGGGAGCCTCAACCCAGCGGGGATTGTGAAGGCGGTCTTGGAGTGGGAGGGGGTTAAGGTGGAGGACTCCGATCCCTTGGAGTTGTTTAGGTCGGAGTACGGGGTTGACCCTAGGCTCCGGGAGATCATAGTTGTGCCCATGTTTAACGAGTTGTTAGGGGGGCTGCCGGTGAACCTGGAGCCACCTGAGAGCCTCTTGGGACCCCTCTTCAGGGAGCACATAGTGGATCTGGGAGGGTTTGAGGCCTTCCTTCTGGATGGAACCTACTTGGGGTGCATCGATTTCCTGAGAGAGCACCACAGCATCGAGGATTTCTCCAGGCAACAGTCACAGGCTTAAACGAGGCCTGGAGAACGGATTAAACGCCATTGGAGCCCGTTTCAAGGGCTTCATCCTTCCTTTTTCCAAACCATTCCAGGCAGGCTTGGCACTTGAAGCGGGGCCCCCAGTCCACCTCTACTCCTCGGCGTAGGGGCGCGAGGAGGGGGTTCCCCCAAGCCTTGACCAGAATCTCCTCCAGAGACTCCTCCCGGAGGGAGCCCAATGAGACCTGGGATGCGAGGGGCCCACAGCAAGGCAACACATTCCCTTGGGGGTCAACCCCAATATCGGTTAACAAAGCCTCGCACCTCAAGGTGTGGGGTTGGGCTCTTCCCGGTTTGGGGTTTTGAGGCGTGGTTGAGGTGTAGGGGGATTCGATTAGTAGAGCCTCTGGCTGCTCCACTGGTGGGCCACCGACTACCTGGACCCTGCCCGCACCCAGGGCTTTGGGAACCGTTTTGGCGTTCAACCTGGAGCCCTGCCCCACACATACGAGTAGAACAACCCTCAACCCGAGGGAGACCGCTGCATGGTAGGCGGTCTTAACCCGCTCCAAAGGGATGTTTTCCTGGTGGAAATCGTCCACACTAATGCTTAAAAACCGTAAACCACGCCTCCTCAGCCTCTCCAAGATTGACACAGCGGTGTCCATATCTGAGGCCCAGAACCCGTTGGTCACCGCCTCCACCCTCATACCCCTCTCAACACCCAGACGGGTGAAGAACTCCATTAGTTCCACTCGTGTGAAGGGCTCCCCCCCAGTGAGGCTCAACCACCCAGCCCCCAGCGCACTGGCCTCCTCCACCACCTTCACCCCAAGCTCTCGAGGCATCTCCTCCGAGCGATGGGGCCCCGCCTGGAAGAAGCAGTGCCTGCACTGGGAGGGGCATTGGAGGGTGAGGAGTAAGCCCACCCTGGCTAAGCGGGGTTTCATCCCAGCTTTGCCAGGGCTTTTTCTATCAGCTTGTTGGCCTGGTAGAAGCCTTCCTCCACGGCGTTTCTCTGCCTCAGTAGTTTGGCCTTCAACAGCTTGAACTGGTGGCTCTGGTGGAGGGTCATCTCTGCCAGCTTCACCACCTCAGCTATCCTAGGCAGAGGTGTGGCCCCGAAGGTCTCCATGGACATCTGCTCGCTGGGACCCGCGTTGCTGTGTGCCACCAGGTTCACGTGGCGAGAGGCCCAGAGCAGGCACTCGTTAACCTCCCAAAGCTCCTCCTCACCTAGCCTAGAGGCATTCTCTCTGAGCTTCTCCTCCAAGACCCCGCTCAGCTCCAGGAACCTCTCAGCCCTCTCCAAGACGGGGTCCAGGTTGAAGTAGGGCCTAACCTTCTCCGCCCTCTCCTGGTAACCCCTTAAAACCTCCAGAAGCCGCTCGGCCAAAGGCTTGAAGTTATAGGGGAGAACCACCGAGTTGGCAACCCGAATAACAAAGTTTAGCTCGGCCTGCACATCCTTCTCGAGAACATCCACATCGCCGTGCTCCATGGTGGCGTAGGGCGTGTGCCACCACCAACCCCCACCGCTGTAGTTTACGTGGGGGTCGTAGAGCTGGGGAGGCCTGCTTGTGGTGATGCTTACATGGGTGACCCCCGTCCCCCAGAAGCTGCCATCCCCCGCCCTGGTGGCCCATCGCAGCGTCTCCACCGGCTTTCCCTGAACCGCTACAACGCTTTCCTGGGCTGCCTCGAGTAGTTCTGTGATTTGGAGGCTTCTAAACTCTGTAGCCCCTTCAGCCCCGGGGCTGTCGATGTTGTAGCTGGCCACACAGTTGTGTCTTAGGTCCATCCAAAAGGCATCGTTGTACCAGGTGCTGCCAGCGTATCTACCAATCTCATGGCCCGGCCAAAAGGCGAACCTAATGCTCCTCCTCAAACGGTGTTGATACTTTTTCAGAATCCTAGCCACCTCGAGGAGGGCCACGTTTCCCGAGAGGTTGTCCACCACCCCAGGGCTAAAGGGCGGGGTATCCACATGGGCGTTAACCAGGATGAACCGCTCTGGCTCTACCGAGCCCCTGAGCTCGGCCTCCACGAGGGGGACCCGCTTCCAACCAGTCTCAACAACGGAGACTATGTGGACCCTTACTCCACCCCCTAAGACCATTTGCCTTAGCTTCTGGCCATCTCGGTTGCTCACGTGGAGTATGGCAGGGATGGTTTGAACCAGGTGGATGTTGTCAGATGTGGGGTTCCCCGAGACGCTGAAGTCTGCCCTCTGGTGGCAGACGGTGTCCACATAGTCGTCTTGTTCGATGACCACCAGGCCTTTGACCCCCATCTCCTGGAGCCTCAACAGGAAGCCATTCCGCAGCCCCATCCAATCCCCCGAGGTCCTCTGCTCGCAGAGAACCACCTTCCCCCTGCAATCCACCAAACCCAACTCTTCGGGAGGGAGGTACACCATCTCGGCCTCGAATCCCTCGGGAGTGGTGGTGCCCACCTGGCGGTAAGGTGTAGCCTGGATTTCCTCCTCTACTGGTTCCAGTATCCTGAGGCGGGCATACTTGGGCTCACTGAGATACGCATCAAACCAGTGCATCCTACAATCATAACCGTAAGCCTCCAAACGCCCCTTGAGGAACTCCATGGCCTGCAATTCCCTGGTTGTCCCACTATGGATGGGAGCCAACTCCATCAAGGCCTCCCAATTGGCTAGCATCCCATCCTTGTCGATGCTCCCAACCGCCTCCTCTAAAAGACGCTGTGTATCCTCATCCAGTAGAATCATAACAATCCAATAGTGAAAGCCGCCTAAAGCGCTATAATACTTACCAAAATAAACGCGTTTTTTAACCCCCCCTCCCCCTATCCCATTGATCTTATGAAGGGGTTAGGTGGTTGGATCCAATCCGCGGATTGGAAGAGCGAGAAACACGTCCCCGTAATAACAGCACCCGAGAAGGTGCCTGCGGGGGAGGTGGTTGAAGTCGAGGTCCAGGTGGGGAAGGAGATACCCCACCCCAACACAGTGGAGCACCACATAAGGTGGATACAGCTCTACTTCAAGGCCCACAAGGGAAAGTTTGCCTTCGATTTGGGAAGGATCAACTTCAACAGCCATGATGAGGGGCCTGTGGCCACTGAGAGCTTTGGGGTATTCAAGTTCAAGGCCAAGGAATCGGGTACCCTAACAGCGGTTTCATACTGTAACATACATGGACTGTGGGAAAGCAGCTGGGAGCTACAGGTGGAGTAAGGGGTTTATTGGTGGGACCGCCCGGATTTGAACCGGGGATCGCGCGGACCCGAACCGCGAATCTTACCAAGCTTGACCACGGTCCCCCAGTGTATTCTCACCTCTCGGCTTTGTCTAAAAAGATTACTCTGGCCGGGTCTCCGTAACGACGTCTTTGACCATAAGGTTCAAAACAGCCTCAGCGATGTCAGACCCATAATCAGCCGTCCTTATTAGGCTCTCCACGCTCAGTCTGAGAACGGATACTTCGTCGGGGGTGGCGTGCTTCACCAGGGTTTGAATGGTCTCAACACCCCTATACTGGGTTTCTTGGGCTCTGTTGAGCACTGCGTCCGCCATCATATAGTCCTCGTTGAACAACGCCTTCATCGCATCCTCGAATATTCCTAGGGCGAACTCGCTAAGGGACCTCAACTGAGTCATAAGCTCCTCATCCACATTGGTCAGAGTCAACTCCAGGTTGTTCATGGCTATGTTCACAGCGTGGTCGGCCATCCTCTCAACCGACTTGGTGATGAGCCTGTATGCCAGGCACTCCCGGGGAGAAGCCAAGCCTATGCTACGTAGAATCCTATCGTCCAAGACGGCCTCGTTCAGCAGCCTGATTATATAGAGGTCGAATCGGTCCACATCGTTGTCCATTGCCACCACCTCCCGGGCCTGGTCCAGGTCGTTGTTTATGAGGCTTGACAAGGCCTCCCGGTGCATACTTGTGGCTATCATGCCCATCCTCCGCAGGGCGTCCTTCACCGATAGTTCTTTGTAGCTTAGAAGGACCTGCAGGGTTAGGTCCGATGGGATGTCTAGGAGGATCTCTGTTCCAACTAGTTTTCTACGGGTGAACTCTTTGAGGGTAACCCTTTTATCGCGCTCCAGTCGGCCTTCCAGGCTGCGGATCTTGATGATGTTGTATCCCATTAGGTAGGCGGAAACCATGCGTCTGACAATGGATTCTGGGGTGTCTTGGGTGGTCGAGGTTATCATCGCCTCCTTGGAGGAGCTGTTGGTTTCCCTGTCGTCAGGAAAAATTAGGAGGGAGAGGTCGTCTCTCTGAACTATTCTCAGAGTGCTGCCTTTTTCCACGCCTGTTCTCCGCACCCAGTTTCGTGGGAGTGAGATTATATAGGTGGAGCCTCCGGTGAGTTGGATCTTTCTTCTTTCCTCGTGGGAGAGCTTGGACATTTGTTGGTGAAGCCTCTTTTGAGTTATATAAATTTAGAGGTTTTTATGTAATCGTTGTGGAAGATATATAGAGG
>CAYWWV010000001.1:77471-82367 GCA_964462185.1 uncultured Candidatus Bathyarchaeia archaeon
TATTCGGTTTTGGGGCCAAGGAGTGTATCAGCGGGACTGGGTTCAACCCGCCTCCAGGCGGGTAATCTAAAAGATTCGACAAACACCCAGTCAAGGGTCCCCATGAGTTTTCTGAGGAGAAGGCACAATGTCGGATAGGAAAGAGATGGTTGTAACCCCGTGGCAGGTCAGCGGGGACATAGACTATAACCGGTTGATAGACCAGTTCGGGGTCGAACCCATGACCCGTGAGTTGGAGGACCGCATAGCCAAGCATGCAGGATTCAAGCACCTGCAGCTGCGTAGAGGAGTATATATCAGCCACAGGGACCTTGACTGGTGGTTGGGGGAGTTCGAGAAGGGGAACCGTGTGGGGCTCTACACGGGGAGGGGGCCCTCAGGCCACGTACACCTGGGCCACTTGCTGCCTTGGTTCTTCTGTAAATACCTCCAAGACGCCTTCAACGCAGAACTATACTTTCAGATGACTGACGACGAGAAGTTTCTCCACCGGCCAGATTTGACCTTGGAGGAGGCCGTTGCTTTCACCTACGATAATGCCTTGGATGTGATTGCTTGTGGTTTGGACCCGGAAAAGACGCATATTTTCAGCGATGTGGACCACATCCACCACCTCTACAGGCTGGGGGTGAAGGTTGCCAAGAGGATTACCTTCAGCACGGTGAGGGCGGTCTTCGGCTTTGACAACAGTGTGAACATTGGGGCCATTTGGCACCCTGCGTTGCAGATGATGGTCTGCTTCCTCCAATCGGAGAGGGAGGGGGAGAACATTCCCTGTTTGATACCCGCGGCCATAGACCAGGACCCCTATTGGAGGGTGGCCAGGGATGTGGCCGACAAGATGGGCTACTATAAGCCGGCTCAGATCCACGCCAAGTTCCTCCCAGGGCTGGGGGAGGGCGGGAAGATGAGCGCAAGCCAGCCCGACTCGGCCATATTCACGGTGGACCCCCCGGAGGTGGCCAAGAGGAAGGTGATGATGGCCTTCACCGGGGGACGGGACACGGTGGAGGAGCAGAGAAAGCTAGGCGGAAGACCCCAGGTCTGCAACATCTACGCCTACTACTATTTCCTGTTTGAGGAAGAGGACAAAGCCTTGGTGGATCGGGAGCACGCGTGTAGGTCGGGAGAGCTTCTCTGCGGGGAGTGCAAGCAGGAGCTGGCTAGGCGGGTTGCCGTCTTCCTGAGAGACTTCCAGGCTAGGCGTAGGGAGGCGCGGGACCATTTGGACGACTTCCTGTTGGAGCCGGTGGCCAGAAAACGTTAAACCCCCTACCCCCAGGTTTCTCTTGGATGCCATGGAGGATTTGAAGAAGAGTTACAGTAGGCTCTTGGAGCGGGCCAAGGACCTTTTGGTGCTGCAGAGCGCGGGCATGATTCTCCACTGGGATATGGAGACCAAGATGCCGCCTAAAGGCGTGGAGCTGAGGAGCCAGCAGTTGGCCTTGCTGCAGAGAATAGCCCACCAGATGTTGACCAGCCCCGAGACTGATAAGGCCATCAAGGAGGTGGAGAAGCACCCAGGGTTTGAGGGGTTGGGGGAGGTGGAGAGGAGGAATGTCTACCTGGCCCGTAAGGCGTATGAGGAGGCCACCAGGCTGCCGGAGGACCTGGTGGTGGAGATCGCGAGGCAGAGCGCTGTGGGGGTCAATGTTTGGAAGAGGGCTAAGGCCAAGAGCGACTGGTCTCTCTTCGAGCCCGAGTTGGAGAAGATCAAGGCCTTGATGGAGAGGAAGGGGGAGCTTCTAATGGAGGTGAAGGGCACTGGCGACGTCTACGATGCTTTGATCGATGACTATGAGCCTCGGATGCGGGCGGAACAGATTGCCAGGGTTTTCGAAGGGATGCGGAGGGGGCTTCAAAGGGTTATGGATTGGGTTTTGTCCCAGGGCCAGCCCGATGTGGGTTTCCTCTCAACCCCTGTGCCCGTGGAGATCCAGGAAAGAATTGGGGAGAAGCTGGCCGAGTTTATGTTGTACGATGTGAAGTCGGAGGAGGCGGGGGGGAGGATCGACACCACCGAGCACCCTTTCACCGTTGGCTATTACACAGATGTGAGGATTACCACCAAGTACCACGAGGACCGGGTTCTAAGCAGCATATACAGCATACTTCACGAGGGGGGGCACGCCCTTTACGAGCAGGGGTTGCCCTTGGAGTGGATGTACCAGCCGGTGGGGTCTAGCGCCAGCTACGGTATCCACGAATCTATGAGCCGGTTTGTGGAGAACCTGGTGGGGAAGAGCCCTGAGTTCTGGGAGTTCTTCCTCCCCGTTTTCCAGGGGTTGACGGGGGATCGCTTCAAGGATGTGGATGTGGGTCTGATGGCTAGGGCGGCGAACCTGGTGACCCCCAGCAAGATCAGGATAGAGGCCGATGAGGTCACCTACGGGCTACACATCGTCATCAGGTTTGAGATTGAGAGGGCCCTGTTCTCGGGTGGCGTGGAGGTGGGGGAGCTTCCCCAGGTGTGGAACGATAAGTACGAGGAGTATCTGGGGGTGGAGGTGGAGAACGATGCTGAGGGTGTGCTCCAGGACACCCATTGGTCTGGGGGGAGCTTCGGCTACTTCCCCAGCTACGCCTTGGGCAACATCTACGACGGTATGTGGCTGGAGAAGCTGAACAGGGATTTGCCTGGTTGGAGAGGCGAGGTGGCCCAAGGGGTTTTCCAACCGGTGAAAGAGTGGTTGACTGATAACGTCTACCGTTATGGTAACCTCTACGACCCCGAGGACTTGGTGAGGAGGGTTACGGGCAAGGGCTTGGAGGTGGCCCCCTTCATCAACTACCTGGAGGAGAAGTTTAACAGGCTCTACAGCTGAGCCCCCTATCCTAGCGCCTTGAGGTTTTACCTCTCCCTAATATTATACGTATATTAACAGGGGTTGGTCAAGTCTCATCGTGAAGTACGCCCACACCAGGTTTCGATGGGAGGCAAACCTGGACATGGACGCCCTTGAGGAGAGGGTGTCCAGAGAGTTCCAGGTTAGTCGGAGGGAATACCCTGGGTCTGAGGAGGAGATAGCATTATTCAAGAACGAGAGGACGGAGCTGGTTGTGAAGGCCGATAGGCTGGTGGCCCATATGAATGCCAGGCGCGCCAACTTGACCCAGGTAGAGGAGGGGGCCTTCACTGCTCGGGACATGGCCTTGAGGGCGCTGGTCTTCGAGCACTATCCCCATAGCCGTCCCTCGCCCTTCCCCTGGAGTTTCAGCGTTGAGCCCAAGTTCCAGGCGGAGAACGGGGAAGAGGGCTAGCCACTCAAACCAATTGCTTCATATTTCTCGGGAGCGGTGGTTTCCCCGGGATGGTGCTCCCAGACGCTTTGAGGGCAAGCTACTTCAAGCAGAAATACCGTTTTGCGGGGAGGCACAGCGCCGTCAAGCTCTGCCACTGGTTGAGGAGGAGCCTGAACACTGGGGGCGCCGAGCAGTGTTACAAGAACAGGTTTTTCGGGGTGCCGAGCCACAGGTGTCTCCAGATGACCCCCAGCCTGGGGAGGTGCACACAGAGGTGTGTGTTCTGTTGGAGGGCCACCCCCGAGACGCTGGGAGTGGGTTGGGAGCAGACCCAGCCGGTGGATGCCCCCGACCCCCCCAGTAAGATTGTGGATGGTTGTTTGGAGGAGCAGAGGGGGCTCTTATCGGGGTTTGGGGGGAACCCCAGGGTGGACCCTGGGATGCTGGAGGAGGCCTTAAACCCGGTGCACGCGGCCATCAGCTTGGAGGGGGAGCCCACACTCTACCCGCTACTGGGGGAACTGGTGGAGGAATTCCTCGGTAGAGGCTTTAAAACCGTCTTCATAGTGTCCAATGGCACCCGCCCCGGGGTGTTGTCAGGGCTGAGACGCGAGCCCAGCCAGCTGTATATCAGCGCCTGCGCCCCCGATGAGGAGACCTACAGGAGGACCTGCAGGCCCATGGTGGGGGATGGCTGGGCGCGGCTGTTGGAGACCCTGGAGTATTTGGAGTCCTTCAGCTGCCCCACGGTCCTAAGGCACACGGTGCTCCCCAAAGCCAACATGTGCAACGTAGAGGGATACGCCAGGCTCGCGGAGCTGGGGAACCCCACCTATATCGAGGTGAAGGCAGCCATGAGTGTGGGCTCGGCGCGGGCTCGCTTCGGTTACGAGGAGATGGCACGGTTCCCGGAGGTTATGGAGTTCGCGGAGAGGCTGGCCAAGGAGTCCGGGTACCAGTTGTTGGACAGCCACTGGCCCAGCAGCGTTGTCCTCCTGGGGAGGGTGGAGAAGCCGAAACGGTTTTACTAATCGTTAATAAGCCTCAAACAATATTTGGTTTCTTATGATTGAAAAGATAGGTGTTAAGACCCTCATAGAGGAGCCTGTGGCCTATAAGGCCTTGGAGCCTGGGGAGGATGAAACGGCGGAGGCGGCTCGGTTCAGCGGGTTCCTCTACCGGATGGGTGCTGGGCCTCGGGACCCCCAGATGGTGGTCTACTATGGGCCCCCGGGGGAGGGGGATACGCGGAAGGAGGTTCTTATCCCCATAGAGAACCCTGTTGAGGGGGTTGATTGGAGGATGATGCCTGCCCTCAGGGTGGCCTTCCTGGTTTACATTGGGGCCCAGAAGTCGGTGGACCACTATTACCGCGAGCTTGAGGGATATATCGAGGGTAGGGGGTTGAAGAGGGGGGAGGCCTTCTACTCCATCGAGGCCATATACCAGCCGGATGAGTTTAACCTGAGTGTGGGGAGCTTAATCGACGAGGACACGCCCGAGTATTGGCGTAACGAGTTGATGATCCCCGTGGAGGAGTAAACTCTTTAACCAGGCTCTGTTTGAGTCTTTTTGCGCGTTCGTGGTATAGTGGTAGAATATTGGCCTTCCAAGCCAAAGACCCGGGTTCGAATCCCGGCGAACGCACCAAAA
>CAYWWV010000001.1:82467-84398 GCA_964462185.1 uncultured Candidatus Bathyarchaeia archaeon
AAATTTGTTGACCAGCATCTCCTCCTCGATCCTGGAGATCACGACGTAGCCGGGGATGGCGGCCCAGGGGAGGAGGGTGAACCAGCGTCGCCAGACCAGGGTCACACCTATTATCATGAGGAAGTAGGCGAGGTATGAGGGGTGACGCACCAAGCCGTAGGGGCCCCAGGTTATGAGTTTGTGGTTGCTGCCCATGCTCCAGGAGGTGGCGTAGCGTCCACGGGTCTCCACACTCCAGGCGTGGAGGATGCAGCCGGCGTCAAAGCCTGCTAGCCCCAGCGCTGTTAAAGCGTCGAGGGATACCTTGACTGATCCCGTTACATCTCCCGCGATCAATGCTAGGGCTTCCGCAAACATTGCGAGAGAGCCTGCCCCCGCCAAGAGGGGCCAAAGGCTCATGGGGAACCCAGGGGAAGGGGGTTGGCTGGGTTCCTTGTGCATGAGGGTGTTTCGTAGGCTAACGCCCCAGAAAACCAGGAGCCCCAAGGCGAGAGGGATAGCTATCCCCATTAGGTCATCTCTATTAGCTGGGTTAATAGGTATTCCGTGGGTTCACCGTACTAGCCCTCTTGATGGAGCTGGGTCTATTCAGGGTAAGACGCTGGGCCCTGTTGTGGGTTTTATGTGTTGGAGCCTGCCTGACTCTCAGGACATGTGAACCTGGATGCGCTCGGGGTCCAACGTGAAGTTGTAGCCGGCTACTCTAAGCTCCTCCAGGCTGAGCCTGAGCCACTCTCCGAAGGCCCTTGGGCCGGTGTTGTCTGGATCCATGGTGGAGGGGTCCAAGCCCTGTTCCACACATTTCTTGCACAGAATACTCTTGGAGGCCCAGTAGTCCAGGGCGAAGGGGTCTGTGCAGGCCGCCAGGGTGTCGGCCCTGGTGGCGTGGCTGTAGGGGGTTCTAGGGCCGTCCCGGGGCCTGGCGTTCACGTAGACGGCGTCCATGAGGTTTAGGGTTGGGGTGCGGGTGCTGGCCATAAGGGTGCCCAATGCGCCCTTGGCTATGGCGGAGTGGATCCTGTGGCCTAGAGCCGCCGAGAGTTTGTCGCTGGGAACCCCCATATAGCTCTTCACAGCCCCCGTCACCCCGTAAATCATGTGGCTCTTCAAGACGGGGATGTTGATGAGCTTCACCTTTTCAGGGTGGTATCTCTCGGTTTTAGGGTCGTAGACGCCGTGTTTGAAGCTCACCAGGGTTCCCAGGGCTGTGGTGAACTTGGGGTAGGAGACCACGGTGCCGGTGCGGGCCACCAAGGCCGTCTCCACCACATACCCATCCTCCAAGTCCCCCTCGGCGTATTCTCCCACAGCGTTCTCCGTTATCCTATCCCACAGGTATGAGGAGACGCCTCGGTCCTGGAACCGGTTCACCACCTTTTCGATGCTCTGGGAGCGGTCTTTGGCGTTGTTACGGGCGTAGGAGAAGCTGCCGCCCCTACCAGTCGCCCCGTATTGGGCCTGACCGTTGTCCACCACCACCAACTCTCCCCTCCACCCCTCCGGGTGTGCCAGCACAGCCTCTATGACCGAGGCCACCAGGTCCGTGTTGGTCCCACCCCTCTCATCCCACTGAGAATTCACCTTTAACAAGACAAGGTCCTCGGGGCCCAGCAACCCCTCGGGGCCCCAAGTTGGACCCTCCTTGGAGGAGCGGTAAAACTTCAAACCCCCCATAGCCATGGACTCTAAAAGCTTCTCGAAGCCCCAATCCTCAACCCCCTCCCCTTGGACGGCGAAGACCTGGGAGCCCTCCGACTCTCCCACCATGGTTGGAAAGGGGGAGGAGGCCAAGAAAAACCTGTCCCATACGATATATTTCAGCCCCCCGCCTCTGAACCTGTTACCATGTTGAGCAAGGTGGCCATACCCGTGGTGGACGCTCATTCCCACTACTTCAACGCTGAGACGCTGAAGAGCCTGCTAAAGCGGGG
>CAYWWV010000001.1:84498-101485 GCA_964462185.1 uncultured Candidatus Bathyarchaeia archaeon
TGGTAAACCCTCATACCAGTCCCAGCCCCCAAACCTTGTTCGTTCAAAGAAGCAAAACCCCCAACCCCACACCCTCTTACCCGAAAAACAGCCCTATAACACAGATTTGTGACAAAGGCTTATCGATCCACCTTTGAGAAAATCGGTTTTCATATCCTCGTAACCGTGTGGGAACACTGGTAATAGTAAGTAATTCAATCTAGTTAATTAATTAAAATGAGAGAAACAAGCACTTAAAAATGCGGGGAGGCCTGGGGAGTATTTCTCAATGGCTGGGGGTTACTCCCCTGCTAGAAAATCGTTTACCTCTTCCAGGAACAGGCTGGGCCTGTATGTGTCTATCAATCTTATGCCCACTTCGCGGAGCTTCGACAAGCTGCTTCTGGTGTAGGGCTGGAAGATGGATTTATGGGCGAGGGGGGAGACGCATGCGCAGACCCTCACTCCCTGGTCCAGCATCTTGCCCAGTATCTCATAGTTCTCATCGGAGTCCTGGGCCTCCTGCCCGGGCTGGCTCAACACGAAATCGCTGAAGATGAAGACGATGCGTTCACTTCTATCGTTGATGGAGGTTATTTCGTCGTAGGCCCAGCTAAGGCTTTTACCGGGCACGGTCCCCCCCCAGGTCATATTGGTGAAACCCCTGTTGAACCTCTTCTCAAGCTCGGTGGTGGTGCAGAACATTAGGTCTAGGAGTTCCTCCAGCAGGGGGAAAAGGTCTGCCTCATCGTAGAAGTCCTTCAAGACGTGGCTGTTGGACTCGTAGAGGGTGAGGGCGTACTTCTCCCTCCTCAGCCCCCACATGAGGGGGACCAACCCCATGACGCTGTAGGTAATGCTGTTCAATCCCTCCAGGTCGTAGAACATGGTGTTGCTTATGTCCAGGATGAATACTATGTGGCGTTTCTGGCGCTCCCTCTGACGCATGAGGAAGTCGTCCCATCTAATCTCATCCAGCCTCCGACCCAGGTCCAGGATGTTCTCCAGGCTTCTCTCCTCATCGATGAGGTCGGTGTCCTCCCCAGGCTGGTAGGGGATGAGGCTTTTGCTCTTGTTCCAATCCTCCTTCCTCTCGAACTCTGTGCCCAGCTTCAGCAGCTTCTCCCTCAGCAACTCCAAGAGGATTTTCCGGGTCTCCTTGTTTTTAATCCCCTTGAGGGTGCGTATCCCCGTTTTGATGATCTCGTCCTCTCCCGGTCCCACCCCCAGGTCAGGCTTGTTGGTGTACTGCTTGAACTCCACATCGCTTGTATCGGAGGCGATGCCCAGCTCGTTCTCCAAGCCCTTCCCAAAGGGGGAGACGGTTAACTCCTCCTCGGCAGCGTTTTTCAAGAGGCTCAGAAAGTCCTCTCCTGTGGGGGAGGGCTCGGGGGGCTGCTCCTGGGTGTCCACGTTCACCAGTATTTCCGCGGCTATTCTCTCGGCCAGCCCCTGGCACTCCACATGGCTTGTAACCACCGCAGCGTTAACCAGGTCGCTGAAGGTTAGGTGGCCTTTCCTCAGGTAGGCCGGTAGGAGTAGGCGGCCCATGTTGATGCCTTGGCGGGGGCTGGGCTTCTCCTCGCAGTCGGGGTGTCTCCTCATCCTCTGGATGAACTCGGGTATGAACCAGTGGGCGTAGCTGAAAGGATAGGTCATATAGAGGTTCTCGGGCACCTACCCCAACCTCTTCTCCACGATCTCCTCCACAATCATGGTTACGGTTTTCCCCTCTTCCTTCACCCGCATCTCCTTCCCCAGGACTGCCGGGGCGAAGAACCGGATGGCGGCGTCCTCGTCCTCGAACCGGTCCAAGTATTTGTTGACCAGCCGGGTGAGGAATATCCCCGAGCGGGGGGAGGCAGGTATCTCCAGGCTAGGATTGTGCCTGGTGTCGTTGACGATCTCGTAAATCTTCTCCAGGGCGGAGTTGGGGAGGCTGAAGGCAGGAGTGTTCTCCTTTATGATCTCCAACTCCGTCTCCTTGGAGGGATAAGTCAGCCTTATCCAACTACCCATGCGGTCCACCAAGACCTTGCTCAGCCTATAGGTGCCAGCGGTCTCGATGGGGTTCTGGGTAGCCACGAAGGCGAAATCCGGGTGCGCCTTGATCATTCCAATGGGGAACAAGTGGTAGTGGCGCTCCTCCAAGGGGGAGATGAGGCTGTTCTGGCAGAACTCGGTGGCCCTGTTCAACTCCTGGGCAACGAAGAGCCCCCCCTCCACCATGGCTCTGATGAGGGGTCCCGGCTCGAAGCTGCTGATGTTTCTGCCGTTTCTCACCACCAGGGCGGGGTCGAAGCTACCAATGAGCCTGCTGGGGGTCACGTTTTCATCGAAGAAAACCTCGTGGAAGCTCCTCCCAGTGTCCTCAGCCACCTTCCGCGCCAAGAGGCTTTTACCCACCCCTGGAGGGCCAACCAGGCAGGGGGTTATCCCCGTGTCCAAGCTGTCCCTCAACAGATCATAAGCCCTCTTGTACTGTCCCTTGAGAACCACCTTATGCTCTATCTTTATGTTGTCCACGATGCTCTTCTCAAGCATCTTACGGAAACCCATCTCCCTCTCGGCCATCATTGTTTTCCACTCCTCTACCGCATTGCCCGATTTAAGCGTTAACCGTTTTAAACATATTTGTAGCGGTCGCCTCGGCGCTCATGCAGCTCTCGGCTACCTGGTGGCTTGGGAATGCTTTAAATCTGCGGGGATACTTCAACTCTTGAAATCGTTATTCTTAATTACCATGAAGGTGAAGACTAACGATTCAAGAGGGAAAACTTTGATCGAGATAAGACTACACGGGAGAGGGGGCCAAGGAGCGGTAACCGCCTCTAGGCTCATCGCCATAGCAGCCTACGAGGAGGGCCAGTACTCACAGGCCATCCCCATGTATGGCACAGAGAGGAGGGGCGCGCCCCTCACCGCTTTCGTCAGGATCGACAACAAGAGGGTGAGGGAGAGGGAGCTGGTCCACAACCCCGACATCGTTATCGTGTTGGACCCCCTGATCGCACAGCAGCAGGCTGTGGTGGAGAACATTAAGCCAGGTGGGCTGGTCATCTTGAACACCATGCACTCCCCCGAGGAGGTTAAGCTGGGGGGAGACTTCAAGGTGGCCACCGTGGACGCCACCACCATAGCCTTGGAGACCCTGGGTAGGCCAATCACCAACACGGCCATCCTGGGAGCCTTCGCCAAGGTAACCGGACTCGTAAAGGTTGAGTCCCTAGAGAAGGCTTTGAGGAAGACCTTCCCAGGCAGGCTTGCAGAGATGAACATAGCCGCCATAAAGAGAAGCTACGAGGAGGTCAAGGGGCCCATACAGGCTGTTGTGAAGGAGGCCCCCCCTGTAACCGTGGACATCCACGTGGGGGGCTACGGGGTCTTGAAGGATGTCTCCAGTTGGAGGGTATTCACCCCTGAGATACACTTGGACAAGTGCATCGGGTGCAAGAACTGCTGGATATTCTGCCCTGAAACAGCTATTCAGTGGAACACCGAGACCAACAAGCCCAGCATTAGGTATAACGCCTGTAAGGGCTGTGGAATATGCGCCAACGAGTGCCCGGTTAAAGCAATCGAGATGGTTAGAGTGGAGGCTTAAAAATGTCGTATGAAGTAATGGTTGGAAACAAGGCGGCGGCCACCGCGGTCAAGTTGGCCCGGGTCCAGGTCGCCAGCGCCTTCCCCATCACACCCCAGACCACCATCACCCAGTATTTGAGCGAGATGTACGCCAACGGGGAGTGGGACTTCGACTTCGTAAACGTGGAGGGGGAGCTCACCAGTCAAGTAGTGGTCCAAGCAGCCAGCAGGGTGGGTGCCAGGGTCTTCACCTGCACCTCAGGTCCAGGGCTCCTATACATGCACCACCCCATGCAGGTGACGGGTAGCAGCAGGCTACCCGTGGTCATGGCCGTTGTGCACAGGGGCTACAAGGGTATGCAGCCTGACCACAGCGACTTGATGAGTCAGCAGTGGACGGGTTGGAGCCACTGGTATGTGGAGCACGCCCAGGAGGTCCTGGACTCCATCCTCATGGCCTACAAGGTGGCTGAGGACGAGAGGGTCAGGATACCTATCGCAGTGGGCTACGACGGCTACGTCTTGAGCTATACGGCTGAGCCCGTTGAGATCCCCGACCAGGAATTGGTTGACGAGTGGCTGCCACCCAACAAAGCCATCCCACCCATACTGCCAGACCAGGTGGACCCGGAGACCTTCTCACGGGGCTGGGGCGGCGGAGACCCCCAGCTGCCTTGGAAGACCCACCACGAGGCCGTCCTCAGAGTGGAGGAAGTCCTCAAGGAGACCATGGACAGCTTCGAGAAGACCTTCGGAAGGCGTTACGGGAACGGTATGATTGAGCCCTACATGATGGAGGACGCTGAGTGCGCCATAGTGGCCATGGGCACCATCGCTGGGACTGCCAAGGCTGCCGTGGAGAAGATGCAGGCCGAGGGCAAGAAGGTGGGTCTCCTGAAGCTGAGGAGCTTCATACCCTTCCCAGTGAAGGACTTCCAGGAATGGGGTAAGAAGCTAGATGGCATCGCCGTAGTTGACCGGAGCATCTGCCCCGGCAAGGGCGGCCCGGCCTTCAGCAAGCTTAGAGACTCCCTTTACGACTTGGAGGAACGGCCCAAGATACTCCAGTTCCACGCTGGTTTAGGTGGTAAAGAGGTGAGGACCCACGACTTCGAGATGGTGGGCGACAGGATACTGGAGGCCGCCGCAGGCAAGGAAGTGGATCTAGTTACATGGGTTTAAGAGGTGCAAAAAAGGAGAGATATGATATGAGTGCAAGACTAACCAGACCCCAGATACCGTTGGAGGAGTACACCATCACCCCCGGCAGCGCCTGCCAGGGGTGCGGCGCGGCTTTGGCGGCTCGGTTGACCTTCAAGGCCCTTGGACCCAACGTTATCCGCCACGGCATCCCTTGCTGCCCCGACAGCGTCACCATGACGCCCAGGGTTGGTGGGGTGTTCGAGGGTGGAGGCGCCATGTTGACGGGTACTTCCAGGGGCCTCAAGGCCATTGGTAGGACCGATGTGAAGGCGGTGGGCTTCTACGGCGACGGAGGCACCTACGACATCGGGTTCCAGGGCTTGAGCGCGGCTGCCGAGAGGAATGAGGACATCCTTGTCGTGGTCAAGGACAACGAGGCCTACATGAACACGGGTAACCAGAGGAGCAGTGCCACGCCCAAGTATGCGATTACTTCGACCACTCCTGTGGGCCCCAAGAGCAGGGGTAAGAACACCCATAAGAAGAACATCCCCTTCATCTTTGCAGCCCACTATGTGCCTTACGTGGCCACGGCTAGCCTTGGGTTCCCTGAGGACCTCATAGCCAAGGTGAAGTACGCCAAGGACTTGGAGGGGTTCAGGATGATTGTCATCCAGTCTCCCTGCCCAGTTGGGTGGAGGTTTGACGCTTCCAAGACCATTGAGATCGCCAGGGCGGCCGTCCAGACAGGGATCTGGCCGCTGATGGAGATCGAGTACGGCGAAGACTTTAGGCTCAACTACAAGCCAAAAGAGTTGAAGCCTGTCACCGAGTACTTGAAGCCTCAGGCCCGCTTCAGGCACATGACGGAAGAGGAGATCAACGAGATACAGGAGTTCGCCACCCGTAGGTGGGAGACTCTCCTCGCCCAAGACGAGAAGGGAAAGCTGATTCTTTAAGGCCCTACCCCTTACCCTTTTTTGTTTCTACGCTCCCAGGTATTAGTCTAGGTGTTTAGTTGGCCAAGGGTTCCAGTCTTAGGGTGGTTTTAGGCGGGGTTCTCGCGTTGGCCCTCCTCAACGCTATGAATGCGGGGTACACCAATGTTTTGGGTTTGATCAAGTCGGAGCTGGAGCTTTCATACTCCTGGTCTGGGGGGCTCATGTCCAGCTACTTCCTGGGCTACACCTTGGGGCAGGTCCCCTGGGGGGTGGCCTCCGACAGATGGGGCCCCAGGAGAATCATGGCCGCCAGCGTCTTGGGGATAAGCCTCTCCACCGCCCTCTTCTCTGTGGCCTACACGCCCCTCCAGGCCGCTGCCACCCGTTTCATTGGAGGGCTGCTGGGGGCAGGGGTCTTCGTTCCCAGCGTGAAGCTGGTTTCAGCCTGGTTCAACGAGGAGAACCGGGGCTCTGCCCTGGGCGCCCTCAGCGTGGGTGGGAGCCTTGGCCTAATAGTCGTCTCCTGGGCTGCTCCCTTATTGGCGGGGGCATTGGGTTGGAGGAGGGCCCTCGCCTCCATAGGATGGGTGGGAGCCACCCTGAGCCCCGTCTGCTACCTGTTGCTGGAGGACAAGCCGAGCCAACCCAAGGCGGGGGGGCTGCCACAAAAAACGGTTATTAGAAGCCTCTCCACCCTGGCCATAATCCACTTCATCCGGCTGGGCACCTACTACACAGTGGTGGCCTGGCTCCCCCTCCTGCTAAGGGAGGAAGCCGGCCTCAACCCGGCAACCATCAGCGTAGCGGTCTCCCTGCTGAGCACCGCAGGGATTCTGGCCAACCCCATAGGGGGGCTGCTGTCTGATAGGGTGGGTGAAACCAAAACACTGGCGGCCGGCTTCGCCCTCCTGGCCCTAAGCGTAGCCCTCTTCGCCCTGGGAAGCCAAGGCCCACTCCTCCTACTCCAGGTCTTCGTATTGGGCTGGTTCATCAACTTCCACCGCAGCCCCTCCTTCACCATCATACCCAAGCTCTACGGCCCTGAAGAAGCGGGGAGTCTTTCAGGCGTCTTGAACACCTTCGCATCCCTGGGCGCCCTGGCTATGCCCTTCACCCTCGGCCTCATAAGGGACACCACTCAAAGCTATGCGTTGGGATGGGGCTTGGTGGCAGCCCTCAGCCTGGCAGCCGCCATCGCCTCCACCAGGATTGAGGTAGATTAAATAACCCCCAGGCCCTCCATCCCCAGTGGTAAACGTGCCGTTCTGTCCAAACTGTGGTAAAGAGGTAGAAGAGGAAGACGAGGTATGCCCCCACTGCGGCAAGCAGCTCCGAGGAAGCCAGCGCACTCCAACGGTGAAACCAGAAAAACATGAGGATGGATATGGGGCCATAGTGGGAGGCATGGTGGTCGCCTGGCTCGGGTTTCTCCTCCTCCTCCATAGCAGGGGGTTCATAGGACCAGAGGACATGGGGGGATACTTCCTCCTGGGAATCGGCGCCATCCTAATACTTCGCGGCCTCTTGGCCCACGTGGAGGGGGAAGGGGCCGAGAGCACGGGATACTTGGCCGGGGGAGGGGTCTTGGCATTGCTGGGGGCAGGCATACTCTTCGACCTACGCGACTGGTGGGCCCTCATACTCATAGCCGCAGGCCTTTTCCTAGTCTTCAAAGGGGTGAGCGAGAGAACCCGTACCCCCCGCCTCCAAACCTAGTCTGGGGAATTACCCCCCTATTAGCGTACGCAACCCCAATATGCCGGAAACCAACAAATAACACCCCCACCACGTTCTCTCGAACTGGAAACACTGGGAATGAGAAATCGACCGAGATATGGGGGCAATATCGCAGCCAGAAGGCTCTCCCTTACATTGTTGTGTATCTGTAAAAAACTGAGCCAATTACGACTAGAAGAAAATGTCTCCCAGAGTTGGCTTTGGAGGGCCGGGAAGGTATACTAAAGGAAGCCCCCTGAGAAGGCGAATGACATGGGGATAATTCAGCTAAACCATCCAACTTCAAGACGGCGCTTTCCCCAATCCACATAGATTCTCTCCTCCCCCGCCCAACTACATCTCTTATAAGTGGAGTAATACATTCCAAACCATGAAACGTCAATTCGTCTTAACGGTGGCCGAGTCCAAGAGACTCATAGCCAAAGCAGTGGCAGCCATGGACGTGGTCCAGGAGGCCATGAAGAACAGGACGGTGGTGGTGGCCACAGGGACCACCAACGCTTACGTTTTGGAGGAGCTCTGGGGCAAGCGCATAGATAAGAGAGCCTACAGGAGCGGCCTCACCACCCCAGACGAACCCGAGAGAAGCCCCGAGCCACCCCCCGAGAAAATCCCAGACAAGGTCTTCATCAAAGGCGAAGTGGCCCCCCAATACGACCGGGTCACCATCGCCCCCCACCTCCAAAAGGGAGACGTCTACATCAAAGGCGCCAACGCCCTCAACTACCAGGACAACATGGCTGGAATCCTCATCGGAGGCCTAGACGGAGCCACCATAGGAAACGTCATCGGCCACATCATCGGCAAACAGGTCCACCTCATCATACCCGTGGGCCTTGAGAAACTCACATTCGAAGACATAAACGAGCTGCACCTCCTGGCAGCGGAGGAGGACTATGAGGGCCCCCGGCTTTGGCCCATCACAGGGACCATCATAACCGAGATTGAAGCCCTCAGCATCCTCACAGGGGTCGAGGCCTACCTGTACTCGGCTGGAGGGGTAGCAGGGGCCGAGGGCTCAGTGAGGCTTCTGGTTGACGGCTCTGATGAGGAGGTGGAGGCCGCCTTGAAACTGGTCAAGTCCATCAAAGGCGAGCCCCGTTACCTCCTTTAACCCTTTGAGGACTAGAAACAATATATTATTGAAACGTAATGGATCATGTGGTGGAGATGAAAGCCTTCGTTTTAATCAACTCGGAGCTGGGCCAGGAGCAGAGCATAAAAGACGCGTTGAAAGACGTGGAGGAGATCAAAGAAATCCACAGCCTTTACGGCATCTACGACTTGATAATAGAGTTGGAAGCCGAGAACATGAACACGGTGAAGGACATCGTATTCAACAAGGTTCGCCGGTTGAAGAGCGTTAAGAGTACGATTACGCTTCTAACCTATGGCGAGCCCGTCTACAACGAGTAAACCCAAAAATATTTACCCTGGTGACAAAAGCGATATAACCCCAAGCCCTCAAATTCCGGTTGAGGAGCAGAGCACCTATTCTAATCCCCCTCCAAAGACTCTGCCCTCACCACACCCATGTCTCATCCAAGCATGACCATCCCAAGTAAACCCAACATAATGTTTTAATAAGATGTATCGACTAAGCCCTAAGCACGATAATCGGAGAAGCATAAATGTCAAGGGAATTCAACTACATAGTCCGGCTCCACGGCACCAATATAGATGGGACGAAGATGGTGCCCTATGCCCTCAGCGAGATAAAAGGCGTGGGCATAAGACTCGCTCGAGCAATCGTTAAGCAGTTGGGGCTGGATGAGACGGAAAGGCTGGGCGCCCTAAGCGAGGCGGAGGTCCGGCAGCTGGAGCGGGCCTTGGAGGACCCGTTATCGGTGGGTGTGCCGAGGTGGATGCTTAACAGGCAGAAGGCTCCAGAGGCTGGTGTAGACCTGCACCTCTTGTCCTCTGAACTGGATTTGAGGGTGAAGGAGGACATAGACTTGATGCGGGAGACCAGGAGCTGGAAGGGGGAGCGCCACGCTAGGGGCTTGAAGGTTAGGGGCCAGAGAACCAAGACCACAGGCCGCACCGGTCGCAGCATCGGTGTGAGCCGAAGCAGGAGGGCAGAGTAAATGGGTGACCCCAAGAAGAAGCATAAGACCTACCACACCCCTAAACGGCCCTACGACACCCAGGCCCTATTAGAGGAGCTTCAGACCATAGGTGCCTACGGCCTGAGAAACAAGCGGGAGCTTTGGAAGGCCAAGACCGAGCTGAGCGCCATTAGGGGGCGGGCCCGGGGGTTGCTAAGCCTGGAGCCCGAGGAGCGGGCTGCTAGGGAGCGGGGCCTCATAGCCAAGTTGGCCAAGAGGGGGCTGGTTATGGAGAACAGCCGCTTGGAGGATGTGTTAACCCTCAGCGTGGAGGACCTCTTGGAGAGGCGTCTCCAGACCATCGTCTACCGGCGTGGGCTGGCCTCCAGCCTTTTCCAGGCCCGCCAACTCATAACCCATGGACACATATCTGTGGCGGGGAGAAAGATCACGGCCCCGAGCTACCAGGTCTTGGTGAGCGAGGAGGATTCCATAGAGTATGCCGAGGGAAGCCCCTACCGGAGCCCAGACCACCCCTTGAGGAAGGCCTTGGAGGCCGAGGCAGCCATGGCGGAGGGATCAGGCGTTGAGTGAGGGTGAAAGGTGGGCCATAGTCCACATATACAGCAGCTTCAACAACACCATAATCCACATGACCGACTTGACTGGGGCCGAGACCCTGGGCATAGCCAGTGGGGGGATGTTCGTGAAGGCCGATAGGCTTAAGCCCAGCCCCTACGCGGCCATGAAGGCGGCCCAGCAAATAGTGAATACAGCCCGGGACAAGGGTATCAACGCCCTCCACATTAAGGTGAGGGCCCCCGGAGGGATCAAGAGCAAGACCCCTGGCCCCGGGGCTCAGTCGGCCATCAGGATACTGGCAAGAAGCGGCTTTAGGATAGGCCGCATAGAGGAGACCACCCCCATCCCCCACGATGGGACACGTAAGCCTGGGGGCCGGAGAGGCAGGAGGCCTTAGAGCCCTTGGAGACCCGGATACTCAGCCTCACCGGTGAGGTGATCCGATTCCTCTTGGCAGGGGTGGACACCAGCTTTGCCAACGCCCTACGTAGAGCCATGATGGCCGAGGTCCCCACCATGGCCATCGAGGACATCTTCTTCTTCGACAACAGCAGCCTAATCCCAGACGAGGTCTTGGCCAACAGGGTTGGCATGGTCCCCCTAACCACAGACCTAGACGGATATGTTCTACCTGAGGACTGCGACTGCGGAGCAGACCTGGGGTGCCCCAAGTGCCGCGCTGTTCTAACCCTGGATGTGGAGGCCAAGGACGACGTTAGAACCGTATACAGCGGAGACCTGGAGTCGGAGGACACGGCCGTCAAGCCTGTCTCCGATGGGATAATACTGGCGAAGCTGGCGCCGGGGCAGGCCATCCGGTTCGAGGCCTACGCACAGCTGGGCCGGGGGAAGACCCACTCCAAGTGGAGCCCCGTGTCCATGTGCGTCTACCAAAACATCTCGGAGATGGAGTTGGAGAACCCCCTGCCCCAGGGCTGCTTGGAGGACTGCGGCGACGCCGCGGAGGTGGTGGGCAACACCCTTAGGATCCTGGACATCCAGCGGTTCGAGGCCTGCAAGAGGTGCCGCGAGGCCATCCCCAGGGAGGCCATCATCGGCCACCTCAAGGAGGATGAGTTCCTCTTCACCGTGGAGTCCACGGGGGCTCTCCCCCCAGAGCGCATCGTGAAGGAGGCGGTAAAGGTCCTTCGGGCTAAGGTCTCGGAGCTCAAGTCCAAGGTGGAGCAGGGTGAGGTACACGACGAGATCACAGGCTTCGTAGCCCCCGAGGTCGAGGAGACCAGGCTTTACAGCGTGGGCTCGGGGGATGTGGATGAGGAGGAAGAGGATGAGGATTTGGGAGAGGACTTTGAGGAGGATGTAGAGGAGTGAGGAACCAGTTGCTAGTGGAGACGGTGGAGGCCCTTAGGAGGCTGTCGGAGGAGACGGGTCGGCCCCTCTGGAGGGCCTTGGCCGATGAGTTGGACAAGCCCAAGCGCCGCAGGGTCTCCGTCAACCTAAGCAGGATCCAGAGACACCTGGGCGAGGGAGAGGTGGCCGCGGTCCCCGGGAAGGTTTTAGCCTCGGGGACGCTGACCAAGCCCGTCAAGGTGGCGGCCTACGCCTTCAGCGAGGCGGCGAGGGAGAAAATCCTGGAGTCCGGGGGGGAGGCCCTTGGCCTCCTGGAGCTGGCCTCCTCCAATGTGGAGCCCAGCAAGATAAGGATAATAAAGTAAATCCTAGCCTGTTTTGGCCATCTCCTCTTTGAGCCAGGCCTCCAAGGCCTCCTTGTCGGAGCCCTTGATGAGTTCACCCACCTCGGCCTCCAGGTTGGTGGGCTTCAGTAGGGCCACCCACCCTTCTCCGTAGGGGTCTTGGTTGATGATGCTTGGGTCTTCAGCCAGCTTGGGGTTTATCTCCAATATCTCCCCGCTCAGAGGGGCCTTCAAGCTTCCAACCCACTTACCCGACTCAATGCTTCCCAGGGTCTTACCTGCCTTCACGGAGCGGCCTGCGGGCCGGGTCTTTATGGATACCAGCTTCCCCGCGGCGTCGGCCGCCCAAGCGTTGTATCCCACCCGAGCCTTGTCCCCCTCCAAACGCACCCACATATGGTCCCTGTGGAACAATAGATCGTCGGGGAAATCGAATCCCTCTACCTTTACCATGGCTATCCCGTGATTATGGGGGGCCAGCTTATATATGGTTGTCTCACCGGTGAAACCTTTTTAATGGGGGCCTGCCTAACCAATAGGCTGAAAGGGTCTGTAGCTCAGCAAGGTCAGAGCGGTGGCCTCTTAAGCCATTGGCCGAGGGTTCGAATCCCTCCAGACCCGCTTCTTCTCAGAGGGTTATCTTTTGCCTAGCTCCTCTATTGGGACTCTGGGTTTGTCGTGGTATTTGTAGCCGCCTGGAGGGGTCCAAGGGTCTCCCTTCTCCAGGAGCTTGGAGATGTAGTGGCCTGTGGTCTTCTCCACCCCAATGCCTCCAGGGACTTCCAATCCACTCTCGGGAGGTCAAAGGCCCGCACCAGGGCCCCGCCAACACATACGAGTAGAACAACCCTCAATTGGGCCAAGTTGTTAAAAGGCGGTATCTCCTTGGCGAGCCGCGGCGTCAACAGCCTTTTTATTGTTTAGGGGCCAAGCCTTGGTAGAGCAACCATGGTTCTTCCAGTAAAAATATTCGAGGTCCGAGGCCTTGAGGGCGACCCGGTTTTAAGGTTGAGGGGTTGGAGGAGGGTGGAGCCCGTGGAGGGCGAGGACTTGGAGCTGGTCACCGAGGTCCTGGAGGTCTCGGAGGAGGGAGGGGTGGTCTCAGGGGTCTTCGCCAAAGACTTCTACCGTGAGCACACCTACAGGAGGAGGGTGGTCTCCACACCCCAGACGGAGGAGGCCCCCTTCTGGCTCATCCCCCATGAGGGGCGGGTGTTCCTGGTGGTCCTAGCCCCCAGCGTGGCCCGGGGGGTGAAGAAGCTGCTGAGCAACCATGTGGCCGTGGCTCTGGGGGAGATACTGGGGGCGGATGTTAGGGAGGCCCGCATAACCCATGAGACCCTGCAGAGGCTCCACGAGTCCAACCCCAAGGCCACCAACCTCATCTGGTTCGACAACGTGGACATCCCTGGAGTAAACAAGCTGTGCCTAAGCGGGGAGGGCCTGGCCGACACAGGGCTCTATCGGGAGTATATGGACCACGGGTTGATCTGGTATGTGGTCTTCACAAGCCAGTCCAAGGGGTACACCGTGGGCGTCACACGGAGCGCCGTGGTCACCAACTTCTCCAAATGCACCGTGGAGGAGTTCATCGAGTTCATCCGAGAAGAGATGCTGGGCCTCCTAGAGTAGAGGGGTCTAACAGCTATAAACTCTCCAACCCTATCCAATACTGATGGTAGACGAGGTGGACGAGAAGATCCTCTCCCTCCTGGAGGAAAACTCCAGGATGACCTACGTGGAGATGGCCAGCCGCGTAGGTCTCAGCGAGGCCGCCGTGAGAAACCGGGTTCAATCCCTGGTGAACAGCGGGGTCATCAAGCGCTTCACCATAGAGCGGTCCCAGCACCCTGGGGTTAGGGCCCTCACCATGATCTCTGTGAACCCTGCCACCCCCACCATAGAGGTGAGCAGGAGGGTCTCCCAGCTGGAGGGGGTGGAGCACCTCTACGAGGTTACGGGGGAGTACGACGTGGTGCTGGTATCCTCTGGGCCCAGCATAGACCACATCAACAGGGTCATAGAGGACATCCGCAAGATCCCAGGGGTGGAGAAGACCAACACCGTCATAGTTTTGAGAACCATCGAGTAGGGCGTCTATGAGGATCTACTTCGCTGGGAGCATCAGGGGAGGGGAGCCCGATGGGGATTGGTTCCGGCAGCTCATCCACCACATGGAGGGGTTTGGGGAGGTCCTCACCCGCCAGGCCTTCGGGCTGCCGTGGGAGGACGAGATGGATGTGGACGAGGGGGAGATCTATCGCCGGGACATGAGGTGGCTCTCCCAGGCCGACGCATTGGTGGCCGAGATCACAGCGCCCAGCCTGGGGGTGGGCTACGAGGTAGCCAAGGCTGAGCAGAGGGGCATCCCCGTCCTCTTGTTGTATAAGAAGACGCCGGGCAAAAAGCCCTCGGCCATGCTCATGGGGAACCCCCACTTCAAACTTGTGGAGTACACCGAGAAGGAGGAGGCCCTGGGGGCCGTGGAGGCCTTTCTCTCGGCTTTGGGGGCGAGTTGATGGCTCTGGGCGCCTTGGCGGAGAAGCTCGGCGAGGCCCATCTCTCGCATTTTGGTAGACCCCCCCAAGGCGTCCACCACGCCCCCGGCCGGGTCAACCTCATCGGGGAGCACACCGACTACAACCAGGGCTACGTCCTCCCCATGCCCATAGGCCTACACGTGGCCGTCTCCATCTCCAAACGCAGCGACCAAGAGATCCACCTCCACTCCCTCGACCTCCAAGACTCCTCCAGCCAAACCCTCCCCAGCCTCAAGAGAGACCCCCAACACCCTTGGGCCAACTACGTCTACGGCGTCCTCCACGCCCTAACCAGGAGAGGCCACACCCTGGGAGGCCTAGACCTGTGCATAGCGGGGGACATACCCATAGGCGTGGGGCTCAGCAGCTCGGCGGCCTTGGAGGTGGCCGTGGCCAGGGCCTTGAACAGCCTCTTCCACCTGGGGCTGTCCCCCCTGGAGGTGGCCTACGTGGGGAAGGAGTGCGAGAACCGCTTCGTGGGGGTCCAATCCGGCATCATGGACCAGTTCTCCGCCTCCCTGGGCCAACCCGGCAAGGCCCTGTTGATCGACTGCCGGGACAACACCTACTCCCTCCACCGCCTCCCCCCCAACGCCACCATAGCCATAGTCGACAGCAAGACGGACCGCACCCTGGCCTCCTCAGAGTACAACACCCGCTACCGTGAGTGTTTGGAGGCTGTTAGGCTTGTGAGGGAGCACCGCCCCCAGGTGGAGAGCCTCCGAGACCTTACCCCAGATATGCTGGAGGCGCTGAGAGAAGCCCTGCCCCCCGTCCTCTTTAGGAGGGCGCACCACGTGGTTTCCGAGAACCAGAGGGTGTTGGACTTCGTGGAGGCTATGGCCGTGGGAGACCTCCCAAGGATGGGTTTGCTGATGAACCTGAGCCACGCTAGTTTAAGGGATTACTACCAGGTCTCCAGTCCAGCGCTGGACACCCTGGTGGAGGCAGCGGTGTGCGAGGGAGGCGCGCTGGGGGCGAGGCTCACCGGGGCTGGGTTCGGAGG
Source organism: uncultured Candidatus Bathyarchaeia archaeon (assembly GCA_964462185.1). Taxonomy (GTDB): domain Archaea; phylum Thermoproteota; class Bathyarchaeia; order TCS64; family TCS64; genus RBG-16-57-9. The sequence continues at coordinate 99,715 of CAYWWV010000001.1, forward strand.
CTGCATCGTGGCCCTGCTGGAGAGGGGCCGGGAAAAGGGGTTCGAGGAGAGGGTCTTGGGGGCCTACAGGGCTGCCACGGGGCTGGAGTGCGGGTTCTACTACGCCTAGCCCCAATACTCCTCCACGTATCTCCTGGCCGTTAGGAACTCCACCTCGGGGAGCTTGAGGGCAGCCTCTATGAGGCCCTTGAGGGTGGGGAGCCTGGCGGGCCTACCCGTAACCTGGGGGTGGTTGGTGAGGCAGAACACCGTGCCATCCCGGTAGCGGGCGTGGAGCTCCTCCACCCACGCCTCAACGGTCTCCCCCACGCTGGCCCCCCAGTCGTAGAAATAGGTCCAGTCGTCCAGGTTGTAGGCCACCGGGATCTCCAGCAGCCCCGTCTCAACCCCCTCAACCGTGTTGTAGAAACACTCCTCCGCCCCCATGTAGTCGCTGTTGTACTTGAAACCCATCTCCCAGAGGTATCCGTGGGTCCTCTCGCTGGGCCTCCAGCGGGGGGTCCGGTGGCCCACCACCCGCTCCCCCGTGAACTCCTCCAAGGCCTCCCGGCCCCGCTCGATGCTGCTCCACTCCTCAGCGGCCTCCAGGTCGCAGTACCCCCTGTGGGTGTAGCCGTGGCAACCCAACTCGTGGCCCCTGGAGACGATCTCCTCCACGGCCTCTGGATACCTCTCCGCCGTCAACCCAACGACGAAGAAGGTGGCCTGGATGGAGTATTGGTCCAAGAGCTCGAGGATCCTGTAAACCCCCTTTCTCGGGCCGTACGCCCCCTGGGTCACCCAGTAGGGGACGCCGGGGTGGAGTTCCTCGAAGGCGGTCTCCCCGTCGAGGTCGAAGGTTAGAAGCACTGGGAACGGCAAGCTCCACACCTCACACCTGCTGGGCCTTGCGCCTGGCCAGGTACTCGGCGTCGGCCTTCTCCCTGCTCATGGGGTAGCAGATAAACAGGAGGGGCCTCACATCTAGGATGTGGGCGCTGTCGGCCGCCGTGAAGACCGCCGCCGTGTCTGCGCCCCAGTGGCTCCCGGCCACGCTTATCACCCTCTCCCCCGGCTTCACCAAGCCGGCGTCGCAGGCCTTGGCCACTATCTCCACGTTCACCTTGAGTTTTACCGCGCTGAGGCACTGGGTTATGGTGCTAAGGGGGCTGGGCCCCAGGCGCTGCCTCCTCCTGATGCTGTTGGTAAGGACATCGGTCCCCAGGCATACGGCGCCCCCCAGCTCCGTTATCCTCTCGAAGTTCTCGGGCTTGAACCTCTGAACCCCCTCCTCTGGGAACCCCATTTGGTGCCCCACCACCACCAGGCGCAGCTCCGCATCCCGGCACAGCTCCGCCGCCTTAACCCCTGTGTCCCCCGTGGTGCTTGCCACCACCAGGGTTCCAACCCCCAGCTCCCGCGCCGCCCTCACGCTGGCCTCCAAAGTGGCCCCAGTGTGCTCTGGGCCCCCCTCCTCGAAGTAAACGGTCTCGAATACCACCATGTTTGAGAGGGTGTTTGTAGGCGATTTAAAGCGTTCGAGGCTGTTGTTGGAGGGTGTTTTACCCCCACCCCCCAAATAGTACCCATGGTTGACTTGGGTGAGGTCTACAAGCGGCTCGGCAGCAGCCTGTTAAGCTACTTCCTAGATGGGATGGAGGTGTATGGGCGAGCCCTTTCGCATGGCTATGCGCCGTTGGGGGGAGGGGGCAAGCTGGTGGGATGGGCGGCCACCACGTTGATGGCGGACACCTTCCAACACAAGAGGGACACGTTTCAACTCCAGTTCACA
>CAYWWV010000001.1:101585-127953 GCA_964462185.1 uncultured Candidatus Bathyarchaeia archaeon
GGGTGTCCAGTGGAGGTGGGCGGGGTCTTGGTGAGCCCTGGAGACCTGGTGGTGGCCGACGCTGACGGCGTGGTTGCCGTTCCAAAGGAGTTGGCTGGGGAGGCCGTGGAGGACTTTAAGAGGTTCGGGGCCGTCTAGGGCAGGCCCAGAGCCAATAGCAGCCTCAAAAGTAGGCCGCCCAAGGCCACCGCCAAACCTATCTCCACCAGGCTTATCGCAGCCGCAGCCCGGTAGCCAAACTCCTTCACCAGCGCCGCTATGGTGGATATGCAGGGGACGTAGACCATCACCACGAAGCTGAACACCACCATCTGGAGGGGGGTGAGGATGGCCGAGTAGTCCATCGACCCCATCAGGGACCCCAGTAGGATGAGGGTCAGCTCCTTGCGGAGGACGCCGAAGACCAGGACTACCCCGGCCTGGGGCGGGAGGCCCAGCCAGCCCACAGTCACAGGCGTGAAAACCCTCTGGAAGGCATCCAATAGCCCCAGGTAGTCGGAAAGATGGACCACCAGGTTTCCCGCCATCATGATGGGGAAGGCCTCCACTATGAATTGTCGGAGGCGAATCCAGGCCCTCTGGGCCGAGGTCTTCAACTGGGGCCGCCGCAGGGCTGGGATCTCCATTATCAGCCCAACCGGCTCCTCTGGGGCCACCCTGTATGCTATGTTGCCCAGGACTAGGATGAGGGCGAAGTCGATGACGTATAAAAGCAAAGCGTACCTGAAGCCCACGTAGGTGGCCACCAAGCCCATGATGACGATGGAGCGGGCGGCGCAAGGCACCATGGAGGAGACGAAGGCGCAGATAAGCCTCTCCCGGTCTGTCTCCAATACCCGGCTCCCTATCACTGCGGGCACGTTGCAGCCGAACCCCAGCACTATGGGTATGAAGCCCTTCCCATGGAGCCCTATGAGGTGCATGGCTGAGTCCATCAAGTAGGCTATGCGGGCCAGGTAGCCCGAGTCCTCTAGGAGGCTGAGGGCCACGTAGAAGGGGCCGATGTAGGGGATGGCCACCGAGACCCCGCCTATGAAGCCCTCGGCTAGGGCCTTCCAAAGGAAGACCGCGGTAGGCGAGCCCCCTGTCCAATCAAGGTATACTTGCTCCAGGTGCTTGAACACTCCATCCAGGAACCCTGTGATGGAGTCGCCCACGGCGAATACGCCGTAGAACACCAAGCCGATGGAGACTGCCAGGAAGACGTAGCCCAGAACCGGGTGGCTGGCCACCTCCTCCACCCTGTCCGAGAAGGTTCGAGAGGGGGCCACAATTCTTGTGGCCTCCTCGGCAATCTTGTTGGCTAGGGCGTACCTCTCGGAGGCTATGATGCTGTCGGCGCTGTGTCCGTGGAGAGCCTCCAGCTTCTTCCTTTCCTCCTCCACCTGTTGGGCCAGCTCTGGTTGTAGGGGGTAGACCCGCTTCTCAACCTCCTCATCCCCCTCCAGGAGCTTCAATGCCACCCAGCGGGGCGGGTAGGGCGTCTCTACGCGTAGCTGGGAGGATAACCGTTGGGCTGAAGCCTCCACCTCATCCCCCAGCCTCAAAGGCTTGGCCCTGGGCCCCTTGGAGGCCTGGATGGCGGCCTCCATGAGCCTGGTGAGCCCAGCACCCTTCACGGCAACCGTGGGAACCACAGGCACCCCCAGGGCCTGGCTGAGGGCCTCGGGGTACACTATTATCCCCTTCGCCTCGGCCACATCCACCTGGTTGAGGGCCACCACCATCCTTGGCTCCAGGTCTAGAAGCTGGAGGGTGAAGGCCAGGTTCCTCTCCAGGCTGGAGGCATCCACCACGTTGACGATGACATCGGGCTGCTCCACGGCGATATACTCGCGGCTAATCAACTCCTCAATGCTGTAGGTGCTTAGGCTGTATATGCCGGGGAGGTCCACCACCTCCACCTCATAGCCCTGGAAGTTGAGGGTTCCCTCGGCCTTCTCCACCGTCTTCCCAGGCCAGTTCCCAACGTGCTGGTGGAGCCCTGTCAACTCGTTGAAGATAACGCTTTTACCCACGTTGGCGTTACCCGCCAGGGCCATCCTAACCTTCAACGGGAACACCTGCTAGCGGTGGACCGGTCCACGTGTGAAAGGCCTATTATAGTCTTCCTCCGAGCCCTCCAACTCCACGATTACATGGGAGGCCAAGCCCCGCCCCAAAGCCAGTTTGGTCCCGCGTATCTCCAACTCCACAGGCCCGTTGAAGGGGGCTGCATTGACCACCTTCACCACCGTGCCAGGGGTCAACCCCATGTCCTGGATCCTCTTGGAGCTCCTTCTGCCCCCCTTTACCCCTACCACCCTCCCCTGCTCCCCCGGCCTCAGCCTGCTCAGCTCCGTCCGCAAGCCTCCAACCCTCTGCGGCTCACAGTCTTCACAGCTTTCAACCTCCAGGCCGCAGTGGGGGATCTCCTTCCCATCCACACACTTATCTGGGTTGCCCAGGAAGCTGCAGAGGGCTTGTGTGGTCTCCTCGTTGAGGGCGTGCTCCAAGCGGCAGGCCTGGTCGTGGACCTTTTCCCGGGGTAGCTTGAGGACGTCGTGGAGGAAGACCTCTAGTAGGCGGTGTCTCCTCACCACCTTTTGGGCTAGGGAGGCTCCTTTCCCTGTTAGGTAGATGCCTTTGTAGGGTTCGTATACGACTAGTCCTTCGTCTGATAGTTTTTGCACCATTTGGGTGACGCTTGGGGGGCTGACTTTGAGGTTCTTGGTTAGCTCGCTGTTTTTTGCGGGCCTTCCTTCCTCGTTTATCTTGTAGATGGCTTCCAGGTATTCCTCGACGCTCTCACCGCTCAAATAAATCGGGTTTTTAGGGATGCCTAAAAATATAAGGGTTTCCCCTAGCCTCAAACCCCTTCGATGGTGTAATATTCCCCCACCCCCCAATCCAATACATGGTTCAAGCAGTCATCCTGGAAGATGTGGGGAAGCTCAGGGTGGTGGACTACCCCCAACCTGAGGTAGGCCCAACAGGCATCTTGATGAGGATGGAGATGTGCGGCGTCTGCGGCACAGATATGCACCTATACGATGGGAAGATGAGTATACCCTACCCTGTGATCCCGGGCCACGAGTGGGTGGGGGTGGTGGAGGAGCTGGGGGAGAGGGCAAGGGGCTTGGAGTCAAGAGGCCTTCCACTGGAGCCTGGAGACAGGGTAACCGTGGTCCCCGGAACCAACAGGTACTGCGGGGAGTGCTACTTCTGCAGGTTCATGCCCCATAAGCCCACCCTCTGCACTGGGAGGAGGGTTATGGGGGTGAATATGTCTAGCTCGGAGCCCCCCCACCTGCTGGGGGGTTGGGCGGAGAAGGTCTACGTGGACGCCGAGAAGTTCTGGGTCTTCAAGGTCCCCCAGGAGGTGGGGCCCGAGGTGGCTGTGCTCAGTGAGCCCATGGCCGTTAGCAGCCGGGCCTTGGAGAGGGCCTACGCTCCTGGGCTGCCCACCTTTGGGGAGGGCTTCGGGGTTGGCCAGACGGTGGTGGTCCAGGGGGCGGGGGCCATCGGCCTCCTGGTGGTGGCCACGGCCAGGCTGGCAGGAGCCGGCAGGATAATAGCCGTGGACATGGTGGACGAGCGGCTGAAGATGGCTATGCGGCTGGGGGCGGACTACGTGGTGGATATGAGGCAGCACCCCAAGTCGGAGGAGCGGGTGGCTGAGGTTAAGAGGCTTACGGGTGGGCTGGGCGGGGACGTGGTGGTGGAGGCCGTGGGGGCTCCCTCGGCCTTCGCCGAGGGCCTGGAGATGACCAGGAGGGGGGGCAAGTATGTGGAGGTGGGCCACTACACCGACCCGGGCTCCGTGGCCATAAGGCCTCACGTGATCTGCAACAAGGACATGGACATATTGGGCTCCTGGACATACCCCCCCACCCAGTTCGGCACCGTCCTAGAGTTGATGAGGCTCGCCAAGGACGAGCTACCCCTCGGGGAGATCGTGACCCACCGCTACCCCGTGGCCCAGGCCCAGAAGGCGGTGGACAATCTTAAGGCCCGTAAAGGCATAAAACACGCCCTAGTAGGCCCCTAATATAGTGGGGTGTGGCATAGGCCTCCACAAACCCCTCCCTCTACGCTGGCCCAGGTTAACCCAGGCTCCACTCTATTCTGGGCACCTTCACACCCGCCTCTTCCCTAAAGACCGTCCTCCTCTTGAGGAGGCCTCTTCTAGCCAGCTCCTCCAGGGGCTCAACGATCTGATTCTGGTCCCCCCAGCCCTGGCGCTGGGCCCTCCTCCACTCCTCCAACCCCAGCCCCATGGCTCGGGCCCCCAGCTCCCCCCTGAGCCCCAGTAAAACCTCCAAAGAGCACATCCACTCCCCACCCCCCAACAGCTCCGAGACGGCCTCCTGGAAGCCGGCGGGGTCCACCTCAACCCTGGGGGCAGCCCTACAGAGGTCCAACCGTCTAACCTGGAAGCCTTCAGCCGTCATTCGTATCAAAGAGTTCCTCGGCCCAGGGAAGGCGTCCAACTGCCTCCCCAGCCCCTGAAGCCCCCTGGGGCTGCTGGAGAACATAGCCTCGCCATCCCCCAACCCAAGGGTACAGGCCTGCATCCAGTTGGCTATGTAGACCGCATCGGGCTCCAAGGGGCTCGCCACCACCAAGAGAAACATCCCCTCCAGCCTCCGGGCGGCAGCGGCCACGGCTTCCCCCAGCCCACACCCCTGGGCTAGGGCCTCATCCACCAGGTGGACAGCCACCTCGCTGTCGGTGATCTCCCCCGTCTCCCCGTTGTAGCTGGAGAACCGGTGGTTGGGGGCCAGTTCCTCCCAAAGCTCCTTGTAATTGAATATAATGCCGTTGTGCATCAGGGCCACCTGGCCGGCCTCGTCTAGGAAGGGGTGGGCGTTAGCCGCTTTGTTGTGTCGGGGGTCCTCGATGCTGGCTTGGCTGAGTCTGCTGTGGGCCATCCCCACCCCCCCAGCCAGCCCTCGTAGGCTTGACGGCTCCCAGTCAACGGGGCCGGGCCTCTTGGCCCACTGGATAGAACCGTTCTCCACCACCGCCAAACCCGTGGCCTGCCCCCCAAAATAGGCCTCCTGGGCCCTAAGAGACTCAAGCAAAACCATGGGGGCGTCCCCAGACCCCACATAGGCAGCGAGTTGGCACATGGTGAAAAGTGGGGGTGAGCCTATTAATGGGTTGCTAGGGCTCCATGAGGGTGAGCCACCCCTTCTCTAGGGCGGTTATCCCCGTGCGAGCCGACTCGATGATGCCGATGTGGTCCACCTCCCGGTGGAACTGGGTGACCTCGTCCACGCTGCCCGTCACCTGGACTATTATGGTGTCGGGTTTGATGTCCAGGATGAGGCCCTTGAATTTGTTGATGCGTTTCAACGCCTCCTCCTGGGCGGCGGGGTCGGCGGTGTGGATCTTGACCAGGGCCATATCCCGCTGGATGGTGGCCAGGGGGTTGAGGCGCTTCACCTTTATAACGTCCACCATCTTCTCCAGCTGCTCCACCAGCTTGTCCACCTCCCCCGGGTCTCCCCTGGTGGTGATGGTTATACGCGTGGTGTCCTCCTGCTCCCCAGCGATGGCGGTGATGCTGTGGATGTTGAAGTTCTTGCGCCTTATGGTGTTGCTGATGTTGAAGAGAACCCCGGGCTTGTTCTCCACCAGGAAGCTCATGACGTTTAGCTCCATGGTTAGCCCTCCGTTAAAATGTCCTTTAAACCCATCCCAGGGGGGATCATGGGCATCACGTTCTCCCCGGGGTCTATGGGGACCTCTATAACCGTGGTGTGGTCCGAGGCCACCGCCCTCCGCAGGGCGGCCCCCAACTCCTCCAGGGATTCTGCCCTCACCCCCTCCGCCCCATAGGAGCGCGCCAGCTCCACATAGTCCACCGAGTAGTTCCGGCTAACGGCTGAGAGCCTTCCCTCCATGAAGAGCCTCTGCCACTGGGCCACCATGCCGAGCAAGCTGTTGTTTAAAACCACCACGGTCACAGGGAGGCCCTCATCCACGGCCACCGTCAGGTTGTTCTCCGTCATGTGGAAGCCCCCGTCGCCGCAGATGGCCAGGACGGGGGTGTCGGGGAGGGCTGCCTTTATCCCTATGGCTGCGGGGAGGCCCCACCCCATGGTGCCTAGCCCCCCACTTGTATGGAAAGTGCCAGGCTGGTAGACGTCGAAGTGGAGGGCCGCAAACATCTGGTGTTGGCCCACGTCGGTGGTTACTTGAGCGTGGGCGGGGAGGGCCTCCCTGATGGCCTTCATCACCCTGGGGGTGGTCACCTCCCCCCCATTGTTCCGCCATTGGCAAGAGGCCTTAAGTTCCTCCACCCTGGCCCTCCACTCCCGGCTCCTCTTGGCCCCTCGAATCCTCAACCCATCCCTTATGGCTGCCAGAGCCCTCCTAGCGTCTCCAACCACCCGGCTGAAGCTGTCCAGGTTCTTGTCCACCTCGCTTCGGTCGATGTCCACGTGGACCACCTTGGCGCTGGGGGCGAACTTGGCTAGGGCCCCAGTGGTGCGGTCGCTGAGCCGTGCCCCCACCACCAGCAGCACGTCGGCCTCGGGAACCACCAGGTTAGCCATGAAGCCATGCATCCCACACAGCCCCAAGCACAGCGGGTGGTCGCTGGGTATACTCCCCTTACCCATGAGGGTGGTGGCAGTCGGAGCCTGCAGCAGCTCCGCCACCTCCCGCAGCTCCCCCCCAGCCCCCGAGGCTATCACACCCCCGCCTGCTATGACCACAGGCCTCTCAGCCTGGGAGAGGACCTCCACCGCCGTCTCCACCTCCCTGGGGTCGGGTTCGTACACCGGGTTGTAGCCCTCCAGCCTCACCTCCACATCGTAGTCGAAGTCAGCCTCCTCGGTGGTCACATTCTTGGGGATGTCCACCAGGACGGAGCCCCTCCTCCCCGTGGAGCTGATGTGGAGGGCGGCCTTCACAGCCCAGGGTATCTTGGAGGCCTCCCTAACCTGGTAGTTCCACTTGGTTATGCTGGCCGTCACCCCTATGATGTCCACCTCCTGGAAGGCGTCGGTCCCCACCATGCCCAGCGGGACCTGGCCGGTGAAGGCCACCAGTGGGGAGGAGTCCAACTGGGCGGTGGCAACCCCTGTGATAATGTTGGTGGCCCCCGGACCACTGGTCACCTGGACCACACCCGGCCTCCCCGAAGCCCTGGCGTACCCATCAGCCATGTGGGCGCTCCCCTGCTCGTGGACCCCCGGCACATACCTGATGTCGCTGTCCAGAAGCTCGTCGCAGATGGGTATGATGGCCGCCCCCGTTATGCCGAATATGTGGGTAACCCCCTCCCGCTCCAGGGTCTCCACGTAGGCCCTGCTACCCTTCGCCCAAACCATGGTCTTGGAAGCCTCCCTTCAAACCTTCTACACATCCTCTCTGGAGCCCTAAACCCTTTGAGAAACCTTTCACCGGGCCCCTAGCAGCCGAGTCCCAGATTCTGGGACTGAACAAAGCAATACCCCATTTGTTTCACTCCTACGAGGTACGGTATTTGGGGCGCCCCCTTTTAAAAAGAGTATGATTAACAATTATTACCCATAGCCTGCTCCCTGGCTAGGAGCCTGAGCGCCGTGGCGGTGATCCACCCCAGAAACAGCCCCACCAGAAGCCTCTGGGCGAGCCCTATGGGGGTGTCCGCCACCCCCGGAGTGTGGCCGGCGATGCAGTAAAGCAGGAACCCGCTGAGGAGTATGCCGGCGTAGAAGGTGTTTCTGCTGAGGCCTCGGTGGCCCTCCCATTGGGGCTGGCCCTCGGTGTCCCTGGTGAACCAGGCGGGCATGGCTAGGGCCGCCAGCTCCCCCACCACCGTGGCGTAGACGTGCACCGCTGAGGCAGGCGTATCGGCCCTCCCCCCACTGCCCACGGGGAAGAGCCCCGAGCCTATGAAGTCGAGGAGGCCGTAGAGCATAACCAAGACTCCACACCAGACCCGTCTACTGGGTCTTCTGAGGGCTGAGTGAAGCCCATACCCGAAAACAGTGACCATAATCCCCGTGGATATGAAGAGGATGGCCGCCTCCCGGGCTGTTGGCGACCCCCTCTCCCCTAGCTCGCTTATGGTTTGGTAGATGTGACTGTACCCAGGACTTGAGGCCCCAAGAATAAAGACCCCGAGCGCGAAGTAGACGGGCGCGACAACGCCCAAAAGGTACACCACCCTCCTCACGAATCCAACCCCTCCCCCCGCCTTGAAAAGCCTATACCCCGCCCAGAGGAATAGTTGTTTGCCTTAACCAGGGATAATGGTCTCGGGAATGTGGCCCGCCTGGGTTATGGCGTCTCCAACAGGGCCAAACCCCTCGTCGCCTTCCCAATAATATTATCTTTACTCACCCTCTCTAATATTGATGGATTGTGACCATATACAATGAGTATGGGAAGCGGCTGGAGAAGCTGATCAGACCCAACAGCTACCCCCTGGCGGTCAGGATGCTGAGAAGCCCAGACGAGGTTCCAGGTGAGGCCCTCAGGCCCGTCAGGGACTTTGGGAAGTGCATGTCCACATGCCAAGCCTTCGCCCTAAGCCGTCGCTTCGGTGAGACGGTGGCCCAGCTCTTCGAGGATATGTGGTGCCCGGAGCCCGTCATCGGGTTTGGCCTGGCCGAGCCGCCCCAGTTTTTCCTTGAGGGGCGAACCCGCTACCCAGATGGGGTGAAGTCGCTGGAGGCAGGCGCGAACTGGGCCCGGCAGTTCCCCCGCTTCAAAGTGGGCGAGTATGTGGGCGTCGTATCCGCGCCCCTTACCAAGGCGAGCTTCGAGCCGGATGTGGCGGTGGTCTACTGCGACTCGGCCCAGCTTCTCAGGCTCCTGCTGGGCCTGGCATACGAAGACGGAAGGGACATTACAACGGTGTTGGGAGGCCACTCAGCGTGTGTCTACGCGGTGGTCCCCTGTATGCTGAAGGGAGAGTGCCAGGTCTCGGTGCCCTGTAGGGGGGACAGGGGTTACGCGGGCACCCAGGACCACGAGATGATATTCAGCATCCCCCGAGACCAGATTGGCCGGGTGGTTGAAGGAATGGAACAGCCTGGGACCTCCTCGGTGCCCACACGGTTCAGCATGTATCCCGAGTACCGGCTCAGCACCAGTTACGCCGAGGTGGCCAGACAGATGGGCCAAAGGGCTGCGGACGGCTCGGAGATAAAAGGCTACGATGCCAAGGAGAGGAGGTTGGGCCTCCAGTACCGCTAGGTGCAGGGAGGCTCCTCCTGGCCAACCCCGGCTCGGCTCAGTGGACGCCTCACCAATAACCGGCTCTATGGGGTTGAAGAGTGGGCTCCCTGGGGGGCGTCTCCGACCCTCAAGCAGTTCTCAGGGCAAACCTCGGAAAGAGAGGTTGTTAAACCGAGGCCTATTTCTCCAGGCCGCTCATCCTGCGGATTTCGCGGCCCACCCTTTCGATCTCAAGGGCGTCGCATTCGGCCATGAGCTCCTCAAACCTCTTGGCCCCTCTCCGGCTCTCCTCCACCCATTCCCGGGCGAAGCTCCCATCTCTGACTGCCGCCAAGGCTTTGCGCATATTCTCCTCTACGTGGTCGTCTATGATTTGGGGGCCCACCGTTAAACCCCCCCACTTGGCGGTGTCGCTCACAGCCCTGTACATGCCTCCGATGCCCTTCTTGTAGATGAGGTCCACTATTAGCTTGAGCTCGTTGCAGACCTCGAAGTAGGCCATCTCGGGGGGATACCCTGCTTCCACCAGGACCTTGAACCCCCTCCTGATCAACTGGTCCACACCCCCGCAGAGCACTGCCTGCTCTCCGAAGAGGTCTGTCTCCGTCTCCACCTTGAAGGTGGTCTCCAGTATGCCTGCTCTGCCGCAGCCCAGTGCCTTGGCTATGGCCAGGGCCTTCTCCTTGGCCTTCCCCGAGGCGTCCTGCTGGACGGCCACCAGGGCTGGGACGCCGAAGCCTTCCAGGTATTGCCTCCTCATCTCTGGCCCAGGGCTCTTGGGGGCAACCATGATCACATCCACATACTCGGGGGGCTTGATCTGGTCGAAGTGGATGTTGAACCCGTGGGCGAACTGGAGGGCTTTCCCCGGCTTCATGGCCAGGCTGACCTCCTCCTCCCAAACGGTGGGCTGGGCCATGTCAGGCATCAACATGAGGACTATGTCCCCCTTGTTGGCGGCCTCCAGGGTGGTCATGGGCTCCCACCCGTCCTCCAACGCCCTCCTCCAGCTGGGCCCCCCCTCCCTCAGACCAAGGACAACGTTGACCCCGCTGTCCCTCATGTTCAAAGCTTGGGCCCTCCCCTGGCTTCCATAGCCTAGGACGGCTACGGTGAGCCCGTCTAAGACCGACTCATCTATGTCTTTATCGTGGTAAACCTTCAACTTCTTCACCTCTACAGTTTTAGTCGCCCTTTTTCCAGGGCAGTTATACCTGTACGGGAGAGTTCGATTATGCCGATGCTTTTAACCTCTTCGAGGAATCCCTCTAATTCCTCTGGGGTGCCCGTTACCTCTGCCATGATGTTCTCGTCGTCGATGTCCAAGACCAATCCGTGCTGGCTGTTGATGGCCTTCAAGGCGTCCTCCCTGGCCAGGGGGTCCATGGTGGAGAGCTTCACCAGCAGCATCTCCCTCCTTACGGTTCTCAAGGGGTCCAGCCGCTTCACCTTTATGACCTCCACCATCTTGTCCAGCTGCTCCACCAGGTTGGCCAGGGTGCGGGGGTCGGCGTCTAGGCTGATGGTCATGCGGCTGTAGGAGGGGTCCTGGACCGTTCCCACGGCTATGGACTCGATGTTAAAGCCTCTGCGCCTAAACAGGTTGGTAACCTTGAACAGGACTCCGGGCCTGTTCTCCACTAGGAAGCTTATGGTTTGCAGCACTTAGTCGGCCTCCCAAAGGGTGTCTTTGAGACCCATCCCCGGGGGGATCATGGGCATCACGTTCTCCTTGGGGTCTATGGGCACATCGATGACCGTGGGCACGTCTGCCTCCATCGCCCTCCCTACCGCTGCCTTGAACTCCTTTAAGGAGTCCACCCTCACGCCCTCAGCCCCGTAGGCCTCGGCCAGCTTGACGAAGTCGGGGGTTCCGTTCAGCTTAACGGCGCTGTACCTCCGCTGGTAGAAAAGCCTCTGCCACTGGGCCACCATTCCCAGTAGATTGTTGTTGAGCACCACCACTATTACGGGGAGTTCCTCCTCCACCGCGGTGGCCAGGTTGTTCTCCGTCATCCCAAAGCTGCCGTCTCCGGCGATGTCCACCACCGGCACCTGGGGTTTGGCTGCCTTTGCCCCTATGGCGGCGGGGAACCCCCACCCCATGGTGCCCAGCCCCCCGCTGGAGTGGAAGGTCCGTGGCTCGTAGGCCTGGAAGTGGAGGGCGGCCCACATCTGGTTCTGGCCCACCTCGGTTGTCACCACGGCGTCCCTGGGCAGGGCCTCCCTGAGAGCCCTAACCACCTTGGGGGCCCTCAGGTAGCCGTTGTGCCTCTCGGCCTCTGAATCCCAATCGCACTGGAACTCCTTAACCCTCTCAACCCAAGCCGGGTCCCCCGCCCTCTGAGCCCTTCGAACCCGCTCCAAGATGCCGGCCAGCGCCAGCCTCGCGTCTCCCACAACCCTGGTGACGGTGGCCACATTCTTGTCTATCTCGCTCCGGTCAATGTCTATGTGGATTATCTTGGCGTGGGGGGCGAACTCGGAGACCTTGGCTGTGGTGCGGTCGCTGAGCCGGGCCCCCACCACCATCAGCACGTCGGCCTCCGGCACCAGGGTGTTGGAGGCCTTGGTTCCGTGCATCCCGCAGAGCCCCAGGCTCAAGGGGTGGTCCTCGGGGAAAGAGCCCTTCCCCATGAGGGTGTTGGCTGTTGGGGCGAGGAGGGCCTCGCTGAGGGCCACCAGCTCCCTGGTCGCCCCCGAGGCTATGACTCCCCCTCCAGCTATGATTAGGGGGCGGCGGGCCTCCAGGAGGACCTTGGCGGCCCAGTCCATCTCCTGGGGCGAGGGGGTGAAATCGGTTTGGTAGCCCCTGAGTTGGAAGCCGGCCTCGAAGTCCATATCCCCCTCCAGGGTTGTGCAGTCCTTGGGGATGTCCACAAGCACTGAGCCCTTGCGGCCTGTGTAGGCTATGTGGAAGGCTTTCTTAACGGCTACGGGTATCTCCTCGGGTTCCCGGACCTGCATATTGTACTTGGTGACGCTGGCGGAGACCCCTATTATATCGCACTCCTGGAAGGCGTCGCTGCCTATGACTGCCCTGTTGACTTGGCCGGTGAAGGCCACCACGGGGCTGCTGTCTATCTGGGCTGTGGCCAGGCCTGTGACCAGGTTTGTGGCGCCGGGCCCGCTGGTGGCCAGGCAGACGCCCACCCGGTCCAGGGTCCTGGCGTACCCATCGGCCATATGGGCGGCGCCCTGCTCGTGGCGGGCCAGGATGAACCTGATGTCGCTGTCCAGAAGCTCGTCGCAGATGGGTATTACGGCGCCCCCAGATATGCCAAATATGTGGGTTACGCCCTCCCTCTCCAGACTCCTCACAAAGGCTCGGCTCCCCGTCATCCTAACCAAGGCGGTTCACCTCCCCAAAGTGAATAGTTAGGCCCTCCAGAGTCTTAACGGCCAGGGCTACAAGGGTTTTTGAGACGCCTACGGCGTGGTTTCTAATTTTGGGCTTCGCGGAGAATAAAGCGATACCCCATTTACTTTCCCTCCCCTTGGGGGTTGACAAAGCGATACCCCATGTTACTGTCTCCCGCAGTTAGGTACCTAGTAGGACCGGGGGCGGAGTTAAAAACCTTGCCCCATACCCAACAGTTAATTCAGGCCTCTCCCCCCTATACTGTGAAATCCCATGAGCTATCTAACACATCTGGAGTGCTCCAAGTGTGGGGCCCGGCACGAGGCCGATAAGGTTCAAACCGTCTGCAAAAGGTGTGGGAAACCCCTCTTCGCAAGGTACGACTTGGAGGCCGTCAAGGAGGCCTTAACCAAGGAGGACCTGGTGGGTAGGGAGTCCACCATGTACCGATACTGGGAGCTCCTCCCAGTGAAGGACCGGAGGAACGTGGTCTCCCTGGGGGAGGGGTGGACCCCGTTAACGCGCACCCCCCGCCTGGGGGAGGCCGTGGGCCTGGAGAGGCTTTGGGTCAAGGACGAGGGGATCATCCCCACAGGCAGCTTCAAGGCCCGGGGCCTCAGCATGGCGGTGAGCAAGGCCAAGGAGCTGGGCGTGAGGGTTTTAGCCCTCCCCAGCGCGGGCAACGCCGCCGGAGCCATGGCGGCCTACGGGGCTCGGGCCGGGATGAGGGTCTACGTCTTCATGCCCAAAGACGCCCCAAAGGTGAACCAGGTGGAGTGCCAGGCGGTGGGGGCCCACGTGGTCCTGGTGGACGGCCTAATCAGCGACGCCGGTAAGCTGGTGCGGGAGGGCCGGGAGCACATGAACTGGTTCAGCCTGGCCACCCTGGGTGAGCCCTACAGGGTGGAGGGCAAGAAGACCATGGGGCTGGAGGTGGCGGAGCAGATGGATTGGAAGCTGCCTGATGTCATCGTCTACCCCACGGGTGGAGGCACGGGCATAATAGGTATGTGGAAGGTCTTCGACGAGTTGGAGGAGCTGGGGTGGATAGGCTCCGAGAGGCCCAGGATGGTCTCGGTGCAGGCGGAGGGATGCTCCCCCATCGTCAAGGCCTACGAGGAGGGCAGGGAGGAGTCTGTCTTCTTCGAGAACGCCCAAACGGTGGCTTCGGGGCTCCGGGTGCCCAAGGCCCTGGGCGACTTCCTGGTGTTGAAGGCGGCCAGGGAGAGCGGGGGAAAGTGCATAGCCGTCAGCGACGAGGAGATAATGTCCTGCGTTGGCGAGATGGCCAGGCTGGAGGGAATCTTCCCCTGCCCCGAGGGTGCTGCCACCCTGGCGGCCTTGAAGAGGTTGGTGGCCGAGGGCTGGGTGGACCGGGATGAGAGGGTGGTATTGTTCAACACCGGCAGCGGGTTGAAGTACACCGACCTCTTCCAGGTGGAGGCCCCCGTGGCCGACCCCCGTAAACCCTTCGACTACTCCCAGCTCCAATAGCCCCGTAATTCTTTTCTGGGCCACCCCTCCCATTATCCGAGACAGATATGGCTCAAGCAACCGCTTACGCGCCAGGCCACCTCACCGGCCTCTTCCAGGTCTGCCTGGAGGGCGACGACCCCCTAAGGTGGGGGGCCCGGGGGGCAGGCGTCACCATAAAGCAGGGAGTAACCACAACGGTGGAGGTGGAACCCGCCAGCCACCCCTCCACCCGTATCTACATAAACGATAAGGCGGCGCCCGAGGCCATCGTCAGCAGGGCCGTGTTGGAGAGGTACCAGAAGTACATGGCTGAGCCCCTCAGGGTAACGGTGAGACACAGAGTTGAGACCCCTATGACCGCCGGCTTTGGGAGCAGTGGGGGAGGAGCCCTCAGCCTTAGCCTGGCCCTGAACCAGGCTTTGGGGGTGGGTTTGAGCCGGGTGGAGGCCGCCCATATAGCTCACTTAGCAGAGCTGGAGTGCAAGACGGGCCTGGGCAGCGTATACGCCGCCTACACCGGGGGCTTCGGCGTCCTCCTCCACCCAGGCGCCCCAGGGGTGGGGCGGGGCAGGCTCTTCGAGGAGGTGGAGGACCTGCGGGTGGTATACGTCCACTATGGACCCATGGAGACGCGGGAGGCCCTCTCCAACAAGGAGCTGGTGGAGAAGGTGAACCGGCTGGGCGGGGTCTACGTCGAGGAACTCGGCAGGGAACTCACCCCCAAGAGGTTCATGGAGTTTAGCCGCAGGTTCACCGAACACCTGGACCTTGCGGGGCCCAGGGTTCGCCGCATCCTGGACGCCATGGATGAGGCGGGGTGGACCTACACCATGGCCTGCTTCGGCGAGGTGGCCTTCACCCTCCAATACAGGGAGGAGGCCGAGGCCTCGGCCCAGGCCCTACGGGGGATGGGTGAAAACCCCGTGGTGGTGGGGGTGGAGGCGGAGGGAGCCAGATTGGTGCCCCTGGATCATAAGTGATATTAGAGTAGTCCCCCACCCTTGGGTTTGTAGTGGTGTTATGAGCAGTCCATTCGACAAACCAACTGTTGAGAGCAGGTTGAAGGCCCGAGGGGTGAAGTGGCACATGGACCCCCCAGACGTTATACCCCTCTGGCTCGCAGACCAGGACTACCCCCTCTGCCCCGAGTTGAAGCAGGTCCTCCTGGAGGTGGTGGAGGAGGAGTTCACCGTGTATGCCAGCGACTTGGAGGCCCGTGAGGCCATCCAGGGGAAGCTGAAGCGCTACAACAACCTGGAGGTGCCTGTGGACCAGATCATGCTGACCCAGGGCGTCCTCCCCAGCATGTGGCTGGCCATGGTCCACGCCTGCCGACCCGGCGACGAGGTGATAGTCACCGACCCCATGTACTTCCCCTTCTTCACCGCCGCAGATGTGGCCCAGGTCCGGAAGGTCTACTGGAAGCTCAAGCTGGAGGAGGGATACCGGTTCGACATCGACAGGCTCAACGAGTTGATCACCCCCAAGACCCGCCTCATCACGGTGTGCAACCCCCACAACCCGGCGGGACGGGTGATGACCAAGGAGGAGCTCAAGGGCATAGCCGACCTGGCCGTGGACCACCAGATATATGTGATGGTGGATGAGCTCTGGGAGGACATACTCTACGATGGGAGGAAGCACACCAGCCTGGCCTCCCTGAGCCCCGAGATAGGGGACCTGACCCTCACGGCGTGGGGCTTCAGCAAGACGTGGAGCGTACCCGGCCTGCAAGCGGGATACCTGGCCTGCACCAACAAGACCATGTTCGAGAGCATCCAGAGCATAGCTCGAGGGGTTTTGAGGGGCACAAACAACCTGGGTAAGGCCATGGCGCCCCTCATCTGCAGCGGCAAGATCGACTACTGGGTGCGGGAGCTCAACTCATACCTCCAAGAGGTTAGGGACCTGGTGGAGAAGAGGCTCATGGAGATGGGTGACTTCACCATCCCCAAGCTGGAGGGCACCTACCTCATGTTCCCCAGGTTCAACTACGGCTTGACCTGCGACGAGCTGGACCAGATACTCATGAAGGAGGCCAAGGTCCGCTTCAACAAGGGAAGCGCATTCGGCCCCGAGGGCGAGGGGCATATGCGGATACTTACGGCCACCAGCAAGGCCATCATGAACGAGGCGCTAGACCGCATGGAGAAGGCCATCCCCGTCATCGAGGAGAGGTCCAAGTATAAGCAGGGCTAGCCCCCGCCCCCTACCCTTGGAACTGGAGTGCGTATAGCTCTCGGTAGAGCCCGTTTCTCTCCATCAACTCTTCATGGGTCCCCCTCTCAACGATTCGCCCATCCTCGAGGACCACGATTACATCCGCTCCTCTAACCGTGCTTAGCCTGTGGGCTATTATGAAGGTGGTGCGCCCCTTCACCACCTCCCGTAGGGCCGATTGAATGAGGAGCTCGGTGTAGGCGTCTATGCTGCTGGTGGCCTCATCCATGATCAGTATTCGGGGGTCGGCCAGTAGGGCTCTGGCCAGGGCCACCAGTTGACGCTGGCCAACGCTCAGCCTTCCCCCCCTCTCCCCCACCTCGGTGTGGTAGCCCTGGGGTAGGGCCTCTATGAAGGAGTGGGCCCCCACCTTCTTGGCCACCTCCACTACCTCCTCGAGGCTGGCCTCCGGCCTCCCATACCTGATGTTGTCCAGTATGGTTCCAGAGAATAGGAAGTTCTCCTGGAGAACCACCGCCATCTGGCTCCTCAGATCCCCCAGATCAACCTCCCTCAAGTCGTGTCCATCCACCAGGATGGCCCCCTCTTGGGGGTCGTAGAAGCGGTATAGGAGGTTCATTAGGGTGGTCTTCCCCGCCCCCGTGGGGCCTACGATTGCCACGGTGGTGTGGGCGGGTATGTTGAGGGAGATGTCTTGGAGGACTGGGACCCCCTCCTGGTAGCTGAAGGTGACTCCTCTGAACTCCACGTGGCCCTCTATCCTGGGCAGTGGTTTAGCCCCCTCTAGCTGGGTTATTGTTGGCTGGGTGTCCAGTATGTCGAAGATCCTCTCGGCAGCCGCAAGAGCGCTTTGAACGCTGTTCCAGAAGCCGCTGAGGTCCTGGATTGGCCAGAAGAATCTGGTGAGGTACCCCATGAAGCCCACCAAGACCCCCACACTCAGCTCCCTCCTCATAACCGCCTGCCCTCCAAACCAAAGCACCAGGAAGTTTCCCAGAGCCGTGAAGACGCTCACCGTGGGCCAGAAGGCAGACATAACCTGTCCCGCCTGGATGTTTGCCCTCATATTGCTGCGGTTGACGTCTTGAAACTCCCTCCGGGTCTCCCCCTCCCTCCCATGGCTCTGGATCTCCTTGATCCCGCTTACACTCTCCTCCATCTTGGCCGAGACGCTGGCGATGGTCTTCCGAGTCTCCCGGTACACCCTTCGAACCCTCCTCCCCCAGATGTAGAGGAACCCCATCATGACGGGCATAATGGTGAAGGAGATGAGGCTTAGCCACCAGTTCATCCAGAGCATAACCCCCATGATGCCCACTAGGGTGAGGATGTCCGAGAACACGTTGGCCACTCCGCTGGTCACCAACTCGGTTATCTTGTCCACATCGTTGGTGGCCCTACTCACCAGGCTCCCCGTCTCCCTGTGGGAGAAGAAGTCCAGGCTGAGTCTCTGGAGGTGGCGGAACAGGTCTACCCGCATCTCCAGCTCCAGGTTTGAGCCCAGCCAGTTCGTGAAATAGATCCTGGCATACTCGGCTGCGAATAGGCCTAAATGAACGAGGATGAGGACCCCTCCCACCCCCACTAGGCCCCTCAGGTCTCCGCTGGTTATGGGGCCGTCGATGGCCAAGGCCAGGAGGTATGGGGGTAGAAGCCCCAGCGCGGTGGAGGCCACCACCGCCAACAAGAGCCTGGTCACCTCGCCCCGGTGCCTCCCCACATACCCCAGAAGCCTCCTGGCCAGAACGGTGTCGGGCACGGTTCGCACGGCATCCTCCTCTGCCTCCGCGAACCTCCGGGCCACGTGTCCCATTAAACCCCCTCCTCCGCGCCGGCTATCTGGGTCTGGTAGAGCTGGCGGTAGACCCCTCCCAGCTCCATTAACTCCTCGTGGGTGCCCTCCTCCCTTATCACCCCGTCCTCCAAGACCACGATGTAGTCGGCCCCCTTCACGCTACTCAGCCGCTGGGTGATTATGAAGGTGGTCCTGCCCCTCAGCAACTCGGCTAGGGCCTCCTGGATCTCGAACTCGGTCTTGGTGTCCACGCTGCTGGTGCTGTCGTCTAGGATGAGTATGCGGGGGTCCTTGAGGATGGCCCTCGCTATGGCGATGCGCTGCCTCTGCCCCCCGCTGAGGGTGACCCCCCTCTCCCCCACCAGGGTGTCGTATCCCTGGGGGAGGCTGGCGATGAAGTCGTGGATGTTGGCCTTCTTGGCCGCCTCCACCACCTTGCTCAGGGGGGCGTCCTCCACCCCGTAGGCGATGTTCTCCCTTATGGTCTTCTTGAATATGAAGGGCTCTTGGCGGACTATGCCTATCTGCCTCCTGAGGCTCTTGATGGTGACGTCCCTCACATCCACCCCATCCACCCTTATGGAGCCCTTGGTGACATCGTAGAAACGGGGGATGAGGTTGATGATGCTGGTCTTCCCGCTGCCCGTGGCCCCCAGTATGGCCACCCTCTGCCCCGCCTTAACCTCCAGGTTAACCCCCTTCAACACCATGCTCTCCCCATCATAGCTGAACCAGACGTCCTCGAAGACCACGTCCCCCCGCACCCTACCCAACTCCAGGGCCCCAGGCTTGTCCCTCACCTCCACCCGGGCGTCTATCACCTCGAAAACCCTCTCAGCCGCCGCCTGGGCCCGGACAAACATGCCTGTGAGGAACCCCAGCATCCTAACTGGGCCCATGAGCCGCCTCATGTAGAAGTAGAACGCCACCACGCTCCCCAGGGTGAGGGAGCCCTCCACCACCAAGAACCCCCCATACACCAACAACACTATGGAGCCCACCTCGCTGATGAGGGAGACCAAGGGACGGTAAAAAGACCTCAGCCTAACACTTTTCAAAGTCACATCGAAGTAGCGTTGGGCAACCCCCTTGAAGCGCTTCTCCTCGTAGCTCTCCCGGTGGAATCCCTTCACCACCCTTATGCCTGCCAGGCTCTCCTGGACCACTGAGGTGACCTCGCCGTAAAGCTCCCTGATGGCCTGCCAGAGGGGTCGAATCATCCTGCTGTACCTAGTGGTGGTGGCCAGAAGCACCGCTATGAAGACCAGAGCCAGCCCCGTTAGCCTAGGGCTGATTGAGGCCATGCTGTAGAGCACCATGAGAACCAGGAGGAGGTTGCTCACCGACATGCGGAACCCGAAGTTGATAAACCTCCCCAGCATGTTGATGTCCCCCGTGGCCCTAGCCATCAGCTGGCCCGTCTTCTGCCTGTCGTAGAAGCTGAAGCTCTTCTCCAAGAGGCTGTTATACATATCCATCCTGATCTCGTAGCCCGCCCTCTGACTAACCACCTCTAGGAGGTAGCGCTGTAGGTAGCTCAGCCCCCCCTCGAAGACCGCGAAGACTATGAGGCTGAGGCTGTAGATAGCGAGGAGAGCTCTCCCGCCTTGGATGCCCCTGCTCTGGAAGTAGGTTGTCAGGGGGCTGAGGATGAGCCCCGCTGGGCCCCCCACCCTGGGGGCCTCCAGGGCAGAACCTCCCCCAGCCACAAACCCCACCATGTCTATGATGCCACCGACTATGGCTGGGGACATGATGGAGACCACTGTGTTTAGGAGGATGAGGGCGATTACCGCTTTGAACTCCCAGTAGGGGGTTACGTATCCCAGCAACCTAGAGAGGGTGGCCCAGCCCCCAGGCCCCTCCCTAGACCTCCCATTTTGCGTCACTATATTTATCCAGAACCTCCCTAAGCTCCTTCACCATGTCTACGTACGAGGGGTTCCCCAATAGTTGGACGTGGGAGAGGATGTGTGCCACCGTCCTCTTGGCGTGTTTCCCCACCTTTCCGTCCCCCTGCTTCCTCTGAAGCCTCTCCTCGAAGGCCTTCTTGTTGTAGAGGTGCATCTTTCTGAGGAGGCTCTTCACCTTGGGCTTCTCCTCCTCGGGTATCTTCACCCCATAGTTCTCCAGCTCCGCCACCAGCTTTTCCAGGAAGGCCTCCGTCCAGAGGGAGTAGTCGGGGTCCTCCTCCAGGTCCTCGGTGACCCTGTAGCTGACGTGGAACTCCTCGCTTATGGCGCGGTAGTAGGGTTGGACCATGTTCCGGGTCTTCTTCTCGCGGGTGACCTTGATGAGCCCCACTGAGAGCAGGCTGTTCAGGTGGTGTACCACGCTGCTGTGGTTCTTCCCCAGCTTCTTGGCTAGGTCTGTGGCGCTCATCTCCTTCTTGGAGAGGAGTCTCAGTATGGCCCTCCTGGTGGGGTCGGCTAGGAGTTTCACAGCTTGGGGGTCGGTGATGACGTAAACCCTACTACCCATCTGTATCGCTACAAAACGTTGTAGGGGCGGGATTAAACCCTTTCGTTGCCTACCGCACCAGGGCCCTCATCTTGCGGCCAGCACTGGTTTTACCCCGGAAAACCCTTCCAGGGAGATGTTTGTGGGCTTTCTTGGGCTTGGGGACCTTCAGTTCAGCATCCCCAACCTCCTCCAGGAAGGCCTTGAGAGCCTCAACATTCTCGGGGTGGGAGGTCTTCCGCCTGGTATCCACAGGTATGCCCATGGCCCTCGCCTTCCCAGGGGTCAACCCGGCCTCAGACAACTCCTCCACGCTGAAACCCCTGCCCTCCCTCGGAACCCCGCCTGACTCAACGATGGGACGTATCAACCTGGCCAACGAGATCACCTATAGCTCTTCTGCTTTCTACGCCTAGCCCCCGGCCCACCAAACTTCTTGGGCTCCTTGCGCCGGGCATCCCCCGCCAACATGGTCCGATCGTACTCCAGGAACCTGTTCCTGAGCCGCTTGCTCCTCGTGAACTTCACCAGGCCTTGGGCTATCCCCATGCGGGCCGCCTCGGCTCGGCTGATCACTCCCCCACCCTTCACCTTAACGCTAATGTCCACCTTTTCAGCGTATTCGGCTGCCAGCCTTAGGGGCTCGAGGATCTTCTCCCGGGCGATGTAGGGCTGAACAAAGTGTATTGGTATGTTGTTTACTCTTACCCTGCCCTTCCCCTCGGAAACCACAACCCTGGCCTTGCTCGTCTTCCTCTTACCCGTCTCCAAAACACTCTTCCTCTTGGCCGACAAACCCCTCACTTCTTCCAACCAATGTTCTCAGCGATCTCCCCCACGGTGACATACTTGTTTCCCAACCGGTCTTTGTGGGCCTCCTCCAAGGTCTCCATGGGGCACCCCTCCAACTCCTCAGGCACACCCACAAACACTCTCAACCGCTTGAAGGCCTCTCGCCCGTGGGTCTTGCGGTAGGGCAGCATACCCCTTATGCTCCTCCTAACCATCCGGTGGGGCTGCCTGTAGTGGATAGGCCCCCTCCCGTGGCCCCCCACCTCTAGAAACTCCTTCTTCTTCTTGATCACCATGAGCCTCTTGCCGGAAACAACCACCTTCTCAGCGTTCACTATGTCGATGGCCTCGCCTGCTAGAAGCCTCTTGGAGACTATGCTGGCCATCCTCCCCAGTATTAGCCCGTTGCCGTCGATAACCGTCCTGCCCCTCATTTTTCATCCATCATTGGCGTGAGTCGCTTTTTTGCACCCCTGTGAATCACGTTTAGGGCTATAAAGGTTTTCCAACGTGGGAGGATGTCGGGGGGTAAAAGGGTTTAACTGTTTACGGCTTCATTGGGCAGGGGGGACTGCCCTTGGGCTATTTGGAGCTGGGCGGAGCCGGCGGGGGGCTCTTCATCGAGGAGGCCTCCATGGACGCTCTTGCAAAGGTGGACACCATCGTCTTCGACTGCGACGGCGTGCTCCTCGACGTACGGGAGTCCTACAACGCCTGTGTGGGTGCCACCGTCTCCAGGCTCGTAGAAGCCCTTACGGGCACCCACATATCCCCCGATTTGTTTGATGGAAGGCTGAACCACCTCTACAAGAGCACGGGGGGCTTCAACAGCGATTGGAGTTACTGCTATGCTCTGGTTATGGCCATCCTATCCAAGGCCCCAGAGCGGGCTCTGAGGGAGCTAGACCGGTATGCAGCCGAGAGCCTGGGCCTCCCAGGGCCCTGTGAGAGGCTCCGACACCTCACCCATAGGGTTGAGGCCTCCATACCTTTGGCGGGCCTGTATGCTTGGTTAGCTAGCTTCTCCTCAAGGTTGGATGCCTCCGGTGTGGAGGGGGTGGACCGCCTCACCAAGCGAAGGGTTGGGGAACACCTGGCCGAGGCATTAAACCCCTTAAACGGGGTAGGGGTGAGCGTGGTTAGCACCTTGTTCGAGGAGCTCTTCCTGGGGTGCCAGCTTTTCAGGGAGGTCCATGGGAGGGAGGCATGCTTTACCGACCAGCCCCAAGGATACGTCCGCCGGGGGAGGAGGGCCATCACCGAGGAGACGCTGGACGGGTTGGAGGGCCTTCTGGGAGGCCCCAGGTTTGGGGTGGCCTCGGGAAGCATGGAGGCCACGGCCTCTCTTTTGTTGGGCCCTTTGAAGTCTAGGATTCCCCTTGAGGCCCAATTCTGGTTTGAGACTGTGGAGCGTTGGGAGAGGCGGCTGGGTTTGGAGGGGCTGCAGAAGCCCAACGGGTTCAGCCTCAGGGCAGCAGCCAGCACCCATAAACCAGCAGCCCCACTCTACGTGGGGGATACGGTGGCCGACCTCCTAACAGCCAGGGACGCGGGGGAGGACTTCCTCTTCGCAGGGGTCTACGGCTTGGCCCACCTCCCCCACGAGGCCCGGGGCTTCTTTATGGGGGAGGGCTGCCCAGTGGTGGCCAGGAGCGTCAACCAGCTTCCCCACGCCCTCCGCTACGCCAGGTTCGCCTCAGAGTAAGAAATATATCCCCCAGTTCTCGCAATAGGTTTGGCTGCGACTGTAGTCTAGAGGTATGATTTCTGCCTGCCACGCAGACGGCCCGGGTTCGAATCCCGGCAGTCGCACCAACAGCCACTTTTTTAATGCCTCCAGACCAGATTAGGCCTATGAGTGGACTCCTGGGAACCACGGCGCCCCTGGCAAGCGATATAAGTATGTTGGCCCAGCTACTTGCCCTCGCCGGGCTGGGGGTGGGGTTTATACTGGTGAAGCGTAGGAGGGTGAGGCTCCACGGCCTGGTGGTGGCCCTATCCTTCCTGGCCAACCTGGCCTCCACCCTGCTGGTCATGGTGCCCGTGGCCCAGCGGCTGTTCCGTCTAGGGGTGCCCGGCCTGGGCCTGGTTATAAAGTTCCACGCCTTGCTGGGGGCGGTTGTCGTGGGGTTGGCGGGCTACATACTGGTGGAGTGGAGGCTCCAAGAGCCGGGGCCCACCTGCTGGCAGCGAAAGCCTTGGATGCTGCCCCTGGCGCTGGCCTGGACCGCCCAGGTCATACTGGGGATGTTAATCTATCTACGGCTCTACCCCACCTAGGCCTCAGCCCTGAGGATTCCGATACAGGTAGCTCCTACCCACCTTCCC
This sequence comes from uncultured Candidatus Bathyarchaeia archaeon, assembly GCA_964462185.1. Taxonomy (GTDB): domain Archaea; phylum Thermoproteota; class Bathyarchaeia; order TCS64; family TCS64; genus RBG-16-57-9. The sequence goes on from CAYWWV010000001.1 coordinate 125,141, forward strand.
ACACCTATCCACCTGGCCCATGTGGTACAAGGTGTAGAGCATCCTCCGGGCTAGGCCCACGGTTATGCCCAGCTCCCTGGAGAGCTCCCTAGAGGTGAAGGCTTGGGGGAGGCTCTCTGGGAGGAGGGCGCCCAGCTCCTCCGGGGATGAGAACAGCCTGGAGTCCACGAACTCCAGCATCCTCCTATCGTAGACGCTCCAACGCCTCCTCCTACGCCTACGCCCCCTCTCCACCCTCACCTCCTCCAAATCCACCAGGGCCACCTCCACCTCGAACCCCGGGCTCACCAGTAGGTTCGGCACGTAGACCAGCTGGTTGAAGACGTCCTCCACCCGACCCCTCTTAGGGCTCCTCCTCCTCGACAACAGCTGGTGTTCCTTGCTGAGCTTGACTATCCACTTCCGGCGGGCTACGGGGTAGACCAGGCGAAGCCTCCCAAGGCCTGCCAACTCCCTGATCTTCTTTCGGAGGGAGTAGAAGCCCTGGGTCTGCACCTCCACCATCACCCCGTCCTTAAGCACATCCACCCTGTACCCGGAGACTTGGGCCTCCACCAGGCCGCCGTCTCCCGAGTAGACCTGCTTCAGCTGTTGGTGGAGGGTTTGCTCGGTCACGGCTTATCAAACGCTCCGGGGATTTAAACAGGTGGCCTCTCCCCAGCCTCCAGGTGGCGCAGCACCTGGTCCAAGTCTAGAACCCCCCGATGCGCCCAGGTGACCACCCCCTCCCCATCCACCACAAAGTCCCCAGGCACCTGGGTCTCCCTCCCCTCATACTCCCCGTGGCGAACCCCCTCCCCCCGAGCCTTCCTGGCCCTCGATAGGAGGGCCACAGCCTCCCTCAACCCCATTCTCCCCAACCCATACTCCCTGTATATGCGGTAGCCCCCCTCCCTGGCCACGGGGACCACGGGGAACTCCGCCTCCAACTCCCCCAGGATTCTCCTGGCCATCCCCGGCCTAGACTGGGTGAAGTAGATGATCTCCGCGTACTCCCCCACCTCCCCCTGCCTATCCACCAGGGTCTTAAAGTCCAGGTAGCACGCCGGACAGCCAAAATACCTCCCGAAAACCAGCAACACCCTCCTCCCCCGATAGTCCTCAAGCCTCACCCAACCCCTATTCACCGACTCCGCCTCAAAGGTGGGAGCCACCTCTCCAACCCTCAAAACCATCCCAACCACTCCTCCCAGAGGTTGAACACCAGCCCAAAGGGGTCGCACAGATAACAAAGCCTCCCCCTTCCCCTCCACCATTGGGCCTTCAAGAACTCCCCCTCCTCCACCTTGAACCCCAACACCCTGGTAGACTCCCCCACCTCTTCGAAGAATGGGGGGTCCAGGTTGAGGTTTCCACTTATCTCAAACCGCATATCCTTTCTTACTGGGTAGATCGTGGGTTTGCTCGTTTATCTTTTTCAACGATTTTGCGGGAGTTGTGGGCTCTTCGATGCGTAACACACCTTGAAACCCCAAACAATTATAACTGGTTTTTGGCCTATTATCTTGGAAAACTCGAAAAAACCATGCTGTTTGTAAAAACAACCCACTTTTCCCATTTTAAAATAAATCTGGTTTAAAACACATATTAAAAAAGAGAATTACTTAAATCTCTAGTATGAAAGAATAATGGAGGGGTGATGAACGGGGGATTAGGCCAGTTCGACGCTGTCTACAACATCCTAATCCTCGTCGTCGCCATCACCCTCATAGCAAGACAGATCAACTTCCCCGCCACCATCGCCTTCATCCTCGCAGGACTCCTAGCCGCCTCAGTCCCCAGAATACCCATCCCCCACCTCTCCCCCGAGATATTCCTCACCATACTGCTCCCCCCCATACTATTCACAGAGACCCTAACCACAGACATATACGGCCTAATAGACGACAGCGACACCATACTATCCTACGCCATCGCGGGAACCATACTCATCACCATATCCCTAAGCCTAGTGGCCAAAGCAGCCCTAGGCCTAAGCTGGTTGGAGTCCCTAATCATGGGGGTGGTCCTCGCCCCCACCGACCCCGTCAGCGTGATATCCACATTCAAACAGATGGGAGTCATTAAGAGGTTCCAACTCATCGTCTCAGGGGAAAGCCTCTTCAACGACGGCGTGGCCATCGTGGCCTACACCCTAATACTAAGAGCCGTACAGGGCACCCTCACCCCCACGGAGATTCTGGAGACCGCCATCGTTAGCGTCTTAGGGGGGGTGGTCATCGGCTACATTGCGGGATACCTGGTCCACCTGGTCATGTGTTGGACCGAAGACCTCTACGTTAAAACCCTCCTAACCTTCATCACAGGCTTCGGGGTCTTCCGCTTGGCCGAGGAGTTCCACACCAGCGGCGTCATAGCGGTGGTCATATCAGGGCTCCTCTTGAACTACCGCTCCAAAAACTATGGGGGGCTTCCACCTGAGGCCGAGGAGGCCCTACTGGTCATCTGGGAGTTCGTGGGCTTCCTAGCCAGCAGCTTCGCCTTCATCTTCATAGGGGTAAGCCTAGACCTGGGCCTCTTAAGGGCGTACGCCCTCCCCATACTGGCACTGGGTGCTGCCAGCCTCCTCCTGCGCCACGCCATGGTGGTGGCCATAGCCTGGTACCTGGAGAGGGCCCGGGGCAAGAGAATCCCCTACAACTGGAGGTATGGCATGACTTGGAGCGGCTTGAAGGGGGCCGTCTCCATAGTCCTTGTTCTAGGTGTGACGGGCCTAAACCTGGCCCAAGAGGAACTAATGTTGGCCCTGACCTTCGGCCTAGTCCTCCTCACCAACGTGGTCCAAGGCTTAACCATGCCCCGCCTCATAAGAG
>CAYWWV010000001.1:128053-131800 GCA_964462185.1 uncultured Candidatus Bathyarchaeia archaeon
GGAGGTTATTGAGAGTGGCAACCACGGGTACACCAGCATTCCCGAGTTTGTGAGGGCTGCTGTTAGGAGGTATCTGAGGGATCTGGGCTATATTGTGTAGAGGTGGGAAACCAATATAAATATCGCTAGTGATATAAACGGTATGGAGCGTTGCAGATCCTGTGGAAACGAGTTAAACCCCCAATACAACTTCTGCCCCAAATGCGGTTTCAGAACCCTCCAGGGAGAGAAACGCGGCGTAAAAACCCCCAGGGAGAGGAGACCCGAGTGGGAGGACGCGGTGGAGGAGGCCTTGGAAACCGCCTCCACGCTGCTGGAGGAGGCCGTGGAGAGCGCCAGGGAGGCCGTAAGGCAGGCCTTGGAGCAGATACGCGAGGAGGTGGGGCGCTCAAAGGAGGGCGGCCCCTCCAGGGTTTTCTGCCCCGAGTGCGGGCGACCCAACCCAGGCGACTCGGTCTACTGTAGTAGGTGCGGTCGACGGCTGAGGCCCGGCGAGGGGCAGCGTTAACCACAATAGTGTCTTAACCCCCCTTGAATCCATGGCGGTTCTCTGCGCCGGGAGCTTCGTGGTCGACCTGGTGGTCCCCAGCTTGGGCGGGCTGGGTGAGCCCGGGAGCCTGATCTACGCCCCCCAGGGAATCCACTTCTCGACTGGAGGCCACGCCGCCAACGTGGCCCTCAGCCTAGCCCAAATGGGTTTGGAGGAGGTCTACGCAGCGGGAACCCTGGGGGAAGACCCCCTAGGCAAGGTCTTCTCGGAAACCCTGAGGTCTCGGGGCGTAACCCCCATCCCCCAGTGGGTGGAGGGCGGCTCCACCGCTAAAAACATAGCTCTAGTCTTCCAAGGGGAGGATAGGCGCTTCATAGCTGAGTTTGGAACCAACAGCCTGCTAGACCCCGACCACATTCTGCGGGCCATAGGGCTGACGCGCCCCCAAGCCCTCTACCTGGGGACCCTGGGGGGCCTCCCCCAGGTGGAGAGCCGGCTAACAGAGATCTTGGATTCCTCCAAAGCCCCCCTCAAGGCACTGGACGTGATTCCCCCCACCCAAAGCTGGGACTTTCTTTGGCCTGCCCTCCCCCACGCAGACTTTATACACCTGAACAAGGAGGAGGCCCAAAGCCTTACGGGGTCCAGTGAACCCCCTGCAGCGGCCAGGCAGCTGGTTGAGGCGGGAGCGGGGTTCGCCGCGGTGACGGGGGGAAGGGAGGGGGTTTGGGCCTCCCTTGGTGAGTGGAACATACGCCTCCCAGCCTTCCAGGTGGGAGAGGTGGATGCCACCGGGGCGGGGGACGCCTTCACAGCGGGGGTGGTGCTCAAGCTCCTTGAGCAGGGGGAGGCCCAAAGCCTACAGGGTGCTTTGGAGGCACTACTCATGGGCCAAGCCATGGGGGCGGCCTCGGCCACCCAGGTAGGTGCAACGGCAGGGGTCAGCCCTTGGAAGGTGGCTCGGCTCATAGAGGGCCAGGGGGAGAGGGTTAGGGGTGGAGCATGTGTGGAGGAGGCTTGAGCGGCGGCCCACGGGTCTCAGAGGCTTGGACAGGCTCCTGGGGGGAGGCTTCCACGCGGCCTCCCTCAACACCATCTACGGCGAACCCACCACGGGAAAGACCACCCTCTGCCTCACCTTCCTGCTCCACCACCTGGCGAGCAACCCCTCTGCAAGGGCCTACTACCTGGATGTGGACAACAAGCTTAACACCCAGCGCCTACTGGAGCTGGCAGGGCCCCGAAGAATGGTGTTACCCAGGCTAAACCTCTACACCCCTGACAGCTTCCAATCCCAGGGACAAGCCTTGGAGAGCCTACCCCCCCTAAACCCCCTGGACGTGGTGGTGGTGGACAGCGCCACAGGGCTTTACCGGGGGGAGGTGGGGGAGGGGGAGGAGGTCTTCCGCGTCAACCAGGAGTTGAACTGGCAGCTGGCCCTCCTCGTCGAGCAGGTGTCCACCAGTGGTGCCACAGCCCTGGCCACCGGGCAGGTCAGAACCAGACCTGGCCTGGGCGTGGTGGAGCCGGTCTCCCCCAGGCTACTCCGCTACTGGAGCGCAACCCTGTTGAGGCTAGAGCGGGGAGCAAAGCCCAACACCCGCTACGCCTTCCTAGAGAAACCCCAACCCGCTCGGAAGCCTATTATACTGACTATAAGTGGATCAGGGTTGACGGAGGAAACCCCTTGATACACCAACTCTTGGCTGTCCTATGGATATACCTGCCCGCCTACGTTGCCAACGCGGCCCCCGTTGTACTGGGCGGCGGGAGACCCCTAGACGGGGGAGCCACCTGGGTGGACGGCAAACCTCTACTGGGGAGCCACAAAACCATTAGGGGCTGCGCCGTAGGGATGCTGGCGGGGGCCTTGGTTGGAGTGGCCCAGGGGTGGCCCACGGTAGGTGTGGTCCAAGGCGTGGGGGCCATCCTCGGCGACCTCATGAGTAGCTTCGTTAAGCGCCGCCTAGACCTGGAGCCGGGAGCCAGCGCACCCCTCCTCGACCAATTAGACTTCATAGTGGTGGCAGCTCTCCTAAGCCAACCCCTCACAAAAGCCTCCCACCAAGACCTAGCCACCATAATCCTCCTGACTGTGCCCATCCACTACCTCGCAAACTTCTTCTCCTGGCTCTTCAAGGTGAAGGACAGGCCCTGGTGAAGCCTCAACATAGTTTTACTTGAACCTAGAGGCCCATAAGGTATATGAGGGGATCGGAGAAGGTTATGGGGAAGGCGGATACCATGTGGGGGTGGGCTGGTGTCGAGTAGCAGTAGGCGAAAGATGTTAGCCGCCCGTGAGGACATCGCCAACAGGGTTGTGGAGCTGGCTAAACGCAAGGACATGACGGTGTACCAGACGGTGAACGACATCCTCCTCCAAGCCTTGAGGGTGGAGGAGGCGGGGATGAACCTGAGACAGGTGGTGGATGAGCGGTGGATGCTGGAGAGGGCCCAGGAGACGGGGTTCACCTTCACCATAGAGCAGCTACTATACCGGGTGGTGGACAGGGCCTACGAGTTGGACCCAGGGGGATTGGAGGAGGTCTTCCGCTCTATGGGTCACTGGTACGGCAAATACTTCAAAGCCAAGAGCGAGACCCCCCTCAAGGCATTCGAGGAGGCCCTACAGCTCTTCACCCTGGGGGGTTGCGACTACACCTTGGAGGTGGGCCGGGACGAGCTCTCCTTCAGCTACCTAGGTGAGAAGCTCACCCAGGGATACGTGGAGCTATTCAGCCTATTCGTGGAGGAACTCCTATCAGAGCTAGGGTATCGGCTTAAGGCCAAGGACATCAACAGGGGAATCATCAAGATGGAGTTGAGCCGCTGATGGTGGAGGAGCTGCTCTCAGACACCAAGCTAATACCCGTGCCCAAGGCCCTGGCCGACCAAATCAGACACCAAGCCGCCCGCCTAGGCCTAAGCGTCTCAGCCATAACAGCGGACTCCCTTAGAAACTTCCTCAAAGCCCACCAATTGGGGGCCACCCTGGGGGAGGCCGTAGACCTGGTGCGCCTCTCCCAAGTCCACCGAGGCGCCGGCCACCTAGCCCTCCAGAGGGCAGGATTCAAAGACCTCGTAAAGACCCTCTACGCCGAAGACCCCTCCACATTGCGACGACTTTGGAGGCAGTCAGGCAGGTGGTACGCCGCCTACCTCTCCAGCAAGCTGGGGGAAGACCTCCTCGGCTTCCTAGAGAAGGACCTGCTGCTGACCTGGAACCTGGATGAGTCCCAGGTGGAGGTGGAGGACCT
>CAYWWV010000002.1:0-1494 GCA_964462185.1 uncultured Candidatus Bathyarchaeia archaeon
CCCCGGGCTGGGGGAGGCTTGGATCGCCTGGTTTGGGTTACCCCCCTCCCCCCCTCCGGGCTTGAAGAGTGTGAGGTAGAGGCCTCCGTTGAGGGCTAGGAGGGCTGCGCCGGCTAGGAAGGGGGTGGCCATGCTGAGGTTTTCAAACATATAGCCGGCTATGGTGGGGGCTGCCGACTGCATGGCCATCCTGGCTGAGTTGCTGATGCCTATGGCTGTGGCTGTCTCCCTGGGGTGGACGATGGTGGAGGCGAAGGTCTGCCTTATGGGCATGGAGAAGAGGATGAGTATCCTGTTGGCCACCAGCATGGTGGCTGCCAGTGGGAAGGAGTTGGCTAGGGCTAGGAGTAGGGTGGCCCCCGCTGAGAGGATGCGGGTTGCGGCTATGGTTTTAACTGGTCCCAGGCGGTGGGCTATGGTTGGGGCTGCTGCGTAGGTGAGTAGGCTGGCTAGGCGGGTTGCCGAGTATATGGGTCCCAGGACCTCGGTGCCCACGTTGAACCTCTGGTAGAGGTATAGGGTCATGAGGCTGTCCACCAGGCCCCAGCCCAGGCCGTTGGTGGCCCTCACCAGGCTGAAGCGTGCTATGGTTCCCCAGGTGGATCGGCGGCTCTGGGGTTGGGGGTTGTGGGGCCTGGGGTGGTTGCTCTCGGCGAGGGGTGTGAGGAAGAGAAGGCTTAGGAGGTTTATGGCTGTGCAGGCCCACCAGAGGAGTTGATGGGCCTGGACGGTGGTGTACCCGAGGGCTTCCAAGGCTTTGGGGAGCCCCCCCAGGGCTAGGCCTATAGAGGTGGCTAGACCGTTGGTTATAGCCAGGGTGCTGTAGACGTTGGCCCTGTAGCGGTCCTCCACCCGGTCGGTTATGTATCCCGAGACCACTGGTTGGCCTGCTCCCACGCCCTCCCCCATGGCTCCCAGCCCCTGGGCTAGGGCGAGGACCCAGAAGTTGGTGGAGACGGCGAAGAGGGTGGTTCGGGCGGCTGAGAACAGTGTTCCCAGGACCAGGAAGGGTTTACGGCCGTATCTGTCGCAGAGGTATCCGAAGGCCATGTGGTGGAGGGCGCTGAGGAAGGCGGCGGTGCTGAGGAGGAGGCCCACCTCGAGGGGGGTGTATCCTAGGATGGCGAAGTAGATGGCCCTCACCACCTGTATGAAGCCCATGGCTATGCGGCGGGTGAACATGCTGTAGGTGAGGAGGGTGATGTCTCGGGTGAAGCCTGCCCTCAGCCGGCTTATGATGGGGTGGTTCAACCGAAGATTTCCCTGAACCTGTTTATGATGGTGTCAACCTCGTGGGGGCGTAGGTTGATGGTGTTGATGATGAAGTCGTTGCTGTTTCCCCAGTTGCGAACCCAGACCTCGGGGTCTCCCTCCCTCATCCTTCTGATGAGCCTGTTGGTCTCCTCCACCGTCTTGTCCTCCAGAACCACTCTTAGTCCTATGGTGTGGTAGCCGGTTCCCTCACCTGACTTGGGGTAGGGTTCCAGCCTTGCG
>CAYWWV010000002.1:1594-39447 GCA_964462185.1 uncultured Candidatus Bathyarchaeia archaeon
AGGCCGGGTAGGTCTAGGGGCTCCTCCACGGGGTCCTTGAAGCGTCGGGGCCCCAGCCTGTAGACCTCTCCCACCTCCATCTGGGAGCCCACCTCTCTGAGGAGCCTCTCAAGAAGCCTCATGTTTCACCACCTTGGCTATGAAGAAGCCCTGGGTGCCGTGGAGCCCCGGCCAAATCCTCCGGCACCGCCTAACCCTTTCATCCAGCTCCATCTCCAGGGGTTGGCTCAGCCCCGGGCTGCCGGGGGCCTCCACCTCCACAGTCTCAGCCCCGGGGTGGCGCTCCAGGAGCCAGCTCACCACCGCCTCGTCCTCCTCGGGCTCCAGGCTGCAGGTGGAGTAGACCAGCACGCCGCCCGGCTCCAAGACCTGGTAGGCCTTCTCGATGAGCCTTTTCTGGAGCTCCGCGTTGGCCTCGACGTCGGCCATGGAACGCTTCCTGAACCACCAGGGGTCGGCGGCGTAGTTGCCCGAGCAGGGGGCGTCCAGGAGGACCTTGGTGAAGGATGGCTTCGAGGGGAGGTCCAGGGCGTCCACGTGGTGGAGGGCCGCGTTCACCACCCCGCACCTCTCCAAGTGGTTCTCTGCGGCGTAAAGCCTCCGCCGGTCCCGGTCGAGGCCCACTATGACTCCCTTGTTCTCCATGTAGGCGGCTGCCTGGGTGGTCTTGCCCCCGGGTGCGCAGGCCATGTCCAGTAGGCGGTCGTCGGGGCCGGGGCGTAGGACCTGTACGGGGAGCTGGGAGGCGGCCTCTTGGAGGCTGAACATGCCCAGCAGGTACTCGATGCTGGCCCCCAGGCTGAATGGGGTGGAGCGAACCCAGAAGCCGTGGTCCAGGTAGGGGACCGGCTCCAGCTCCACTCCCTCGCCCCTCAGGGCCTCCAGGACCTCCCCTGCCTCAGCCCTCAAAGGGTTGACGCGGATGGCTTGGGGGGCCCTCTCCCGCCCCGATAGGGTTGCACCCAGGGCCCTGTACCTGGAGAGGAACCAGGGTCGTCCCCGCATACAAACACAAATAGCCTCCACCCCAATAAGGTTCTCGAGTAGCCTTGTCTAGGAGACGGCTTAGGGAGTATGGGTATCAGGTGGGTGTGATTCCCACTGGGCGGTTTAACACCCTTGCGGATGTGCCTGGGTTTGGGGTGGGCCACTCCACCGTGGTGGAGGGGGAGGACATCCGGTCAGGGGTTACGGCCATCACCACCCACGGGGGCGACTGGTTCGAGGAGAAGACCCGGGCCTCGGTGGACCTCTTCAACGGGTATGGTAAGATGGTGGGGGTGAGCCAGATCATCAACGAGGGTGTGGTGGAGACCCCGGTGTTGTTGACTGAGACCCTGAACACCTTCCGGGTTGCTGACGCCTTGGTGGACCTGGTTTTGGAGGGCAGGGACCCCGCCCCCAGGAGTGTGAACCCCGTGGTGGCCGAGACCAATGGGGGCTACCTCACCGACAACCATAGGAGGGTGGTGGGGCCCAGGGAGGTCCGGGAGGCCGTGGAGGCGGCCCAGGCCTGCACCGGCCCCGTGGAGGAGGGGAACGTGGGGGGCGGCACCCCTATGACGGGGTACGGCTTCAAGGGGGGGATTGGCACCTCTTCGAGGCGGGTTGGGGAGGCCACCCTGGGGGCCTTGGTCCAGTTGAACTGCGGGGCCAGGGAGGACCTACGGGTCCTGGGGGTGCCCGTGGGCAGGCTTCTACCCGACCCCGGCGGACCCCGGCCCAGCGGGGGCAGCATCATCATGGTCTTGGCCACAGATGTCCAGCTGGAGAGCAGGCAGCTGTGGAAGCTGGCCAAGAGGGCTGTGCTGGGCCTGGCCCGGACGGGTAGCTACGGGGGCAACGGGAGCGGGGACTTCTCCCTGGCCCTCAGCAACGCCTCCCTCCCCTGGGAAGCCTACGTGGACTCGGTGGGGGGAGACCCCGAGAGGGACTCCAGCCTCAACCCCCTGTACCGCGCCGCAGTGGAAGCAGTGGAGGAGGCGGTTCTCAACGCCCTCTTCAAGGCTGAGACCATGACTGGGCGCCAGGGCCACACCAGGTACGCCCTCCCCGTGGAGGAGACCCTGGCTCTACTAGAGCGCTACCACCCAGGGGGGGCCGAGGGATGAGGGACCTAGCCCCCGACTTCCCCATCACCGAGGAGGTCAACTACCTCAACACAGCCAGCATAGGGCTGGTCCCCCTACCCGTCAAGGAATACTACCTGGAGTTCGAGTCCCGCCTGGCGGGGGGTGGAACCCTGACCCTGGACGAGGAGACGGAGGACCTGGTTTACGAGTCCCTACGCGGGGCTGCCTCCCGCCTCCTGGGGTGTAGCCCAGACTCGGTGGCCGTCTTCAACAGCGTCTCCGAGGCCCTGAACGCGGTGGCCTGGGGCCTGGGGGTGGAGGAGGGCAGGCTGGTCTCCACGGCGTTGGAGTTCCCCTCCGTCACCTACCCCCTACTCCGCATGGCCGAGGTGAGGAGGGGCGTGGAGGCCCACCTGGTCCAGCCCAAGGGCTGGCGCCTCCCCACCGAGAGCATCCTACAAGCCATAAACGAGGACACCAAAGCCGTCTTCATCACCCACGTGGAGAACCTGACGGGCCAGCTCAACGACCTCAAAGCCATAACCCGCCGGGCCCACAGGGTGGGAGCCAAGGTGGTGGTGGACGGGGTGCAGGCCGCCGGCTGCATCCCGGTGGACGTGGGGGAGCTGGGGGTGGACGCCTACGTCTCGGGTAGCTATAAATACCTCTGCGGGCCCTTCGGAGCCGCCTTCGCATACTTCTCCCCCCGCCTCCTGGAAGAATTGGAGCCCCTCTACGTGGGTTGGAGGACCTCCGAGAACATGTGGGGGCTGGAGCCCACCCACATCCAATACCCGGGTAACGCCAGCAGGTTCGAGTACAGCACCAGCGCCTACGGGGTGAAGCTGGCCCTGGCCAAGTCCATCGAATACCTCCTGGAGCTGGGGGTGGGCCGCATCCACAGGCACACCCAGGGGCTGGTGCGCGCCCTGGAGGAGGAGCTGCAAAGCCTGGGGGGCCTGGAGCAGGTGACGCCCCCCAGCCGGGGCTCCATCTACAGCTTCCAACCCAAGGCCCTGAGCCCATCCGAGCTGGCCAAGGCCCTCAAAGCCCTCAACCGCCCCGTGGAGCTCAGCCTCCGAAGGGGCCTGGTGAGGCTGTCACCCCACATATACAACACCGAGGAGGACGTAGCCCAGGCCGCCCAGGCCGTGGGCCGCCTCCTACCCTAAGGGGCGGAGGAGTTATCAGGAGGCCCCGCCCACCTTCACCCATGGCGGAGGAGTTCAAGGTCCACGGCTACACCCTGGACCAGCTGCGAAGTATGCCCCAAGACCAGTTGAGGGCCATACTACACGAGAGGACCCACCACACCATCGAGGTCCTCATCTACCGCATACTAAAAGGCCGCCTGGAGCCGCCCAGGGGCTTCGGACTGGTGGCTGAGAGGCTGCTGGGGCTCTGGCGGGAGAGGGGGCTCCCCCTGGACGCCCCCGACATAGAGTGGTGTGCACAACTGGTGGAGGCGGCCAGGGCCATCAGGGAGGGCCGCCAACCCCCCCTGGAGCCCACCCCCTGGGAGTCCTTCACCCCCGAGGAGGCGGCCACCGTGGAGAGGCTCATAAGGGGGAGGAAGAGCATACGCCAGTTCAAGCCCGAGCCCATACCCATGGAGCTGGTTAGAAGGGTCCTGGAGGCCGGCCTCTGGGCCCCCCAGGGCTGCAACGTGGGGGCCACCCGCTTCCTGGTTTTAACCAGCCCCGAGGAGCAGCGCCTGGTCTCCAGCGACATACCCCTGGAGAACTGCGTCATGGTGGTGGTCCTCCAGGAGATGGCCATGTACCAGACCCTGGGCTTCGACAAGATGGTCCCCCAAAACATCTACTACGACGCAGCCGCCGTGGCAGACCACATCTGCCTCATGGCCCACTGCCTGGGCCTGGGGGGCTGCTGGCTAACCCACGGCGAGGAGACCCAGAGGAGGCTCAGGGAGCACTTCAACCTAAGCCCCACCATGACCAGCAGGCTCCACATAGTCCTGGGGTGGCCCGACGAGGAGACCGTTAAATCGGGGAGGATGGGCCTGGACGAGGCCCTGTTAAACTAGGTGGGTGTAGAGTATCCGGCCCCCGATGGCCACCAGGACCAGCCCCCCCGCTATCTGGGCCCGGGCCCCAAAGGCCCTACCCGTCTGGTTGCCCAGGAGGAGGCCAGCCAGGGTGAACACCAGGGTGCCCGCCCCCATGAATAGGCTGGGCACCAGGATGGGCAGCCCCTCCAACCGGAAGCTGAGGCCCACAGCCAGGGCGTCGATGCTCACCGCCACGGTGAAAGACAAGAGGCCCAGGGTGTCCAGTATCCGGTTGGCGTCCACCTCCCCGCCCTCCTCCAAGCCCTCGCGAACCATCCGGATCCCCACCACCGCGAGGAGGAGGAAGGCGGCCCAGTGGTCGTAGCTGGAGACCAGCTCCACCACGGTAGCCCCCGCCACCCAACCCAACACAGGCATGGCCACGTGGGCCGCCCCGAAGACCAGGCTCATGCGGGTGGCCTCCCTCCACCTCAGCCTGCCCAGGCCGAAGCCCGTGACCGTGGCCACGCTGAAAGCATCCATGGCTAGGCCTACGCTCAACAACAGTATGGAGGGGAGGCTGACACCCGTGTCCAATCCGATCCCAGGGAATCATATCTCCCCCGGTTTAAGGATTCCCCTCAGCTGAGGCTGGCCGTTAGTTTTAACCCCTTGGAGGGCCTCATCCTATTGGTTGGAATGTTGAAGGAGAAGGCTTGGAGGTGGATCGATGAACACCGGGAGGAGTTCACCGAGGTAGCCGACAAGGTTTGGGGGTACGCCGAGCTGGGCCTGGTGGAGCACAAGTCTGCCCAGCTCCACGTGGAGACCCTGAGGAGGCACGGCTTCCAGGTGGAGCACGGGGTGGCGGGGATGCCCACGGCCTTCGTGGCCACCTGGGGCAGCGGTAAACCCGTCATCGGATTCATGGGGGAGTACGACGCCCTCCCCGGCGTCAGCAACAAACCCGTCCCATGGAAGGAGCCCCTGGTGGAGGGGGGCCCAGGCCACGGCTGCGGCCACAACATCCACGGCACCAGCGGCTTCCTAGCGGCCATAGCCGTTAAACACGTCTTGGAGGAGGAGGGCCTGCCGGGCACCGTGAAGGCCTACGGGTGCCCCGCGGAGGAGAACTACGACGGCAAGGTCTACCTGGTCCGCGAGGGATACTTCAACGGGGTGGACGCCTGCCTGAGCCACCACCCCGGCAGCATGAACGTGGCGGGGCTAGCCTCCAGCAACGCCGTCAACAGCGTGAAGTACGAGTTCTACGGGAAGACGGCTCACGCCGCTGGGAACCCGGAGATGGGCCGCAGCGCCCTGGACGCCGTGGAGCTGATGAACGTGGGGGTGAACTATCTGAGGGAGCATGTGATCCAGGAGGCGCGGATCCACTATGTGATCGAGGAGGGCGGGGGGCAGCCCAACGTGGTGCCCGACTACGCCCGCAGCTGGTACTACATCAGGGCGCCCCTCCGCAGCCAGGTGGAGGAGATCTACAGGCGGATAAACAAGATTGCCGAGGGGGCGGCCTTGATGACTGAGACCCGTCTCAAGGTGGACCTCATAGCGGCCATATACAACAAGATACCCAGCAAGGCCCTCAGCAAGGTGGTTACGGCTAACATGAGGGAGGTGGGCCACCCTGGTTGGAGCCAGGAGGAGCTGGATTTCGCCGCAAAGATAGCTGAGACTCTGGACCCCGAGGCCAAGATGGCCTCCCTGAGGAAGGCCAAGGTCCCCAACCCCGAGAGGTTCAGGGATGTTAACCTGGTCACAGAGATACTGGACCCCTGGAACGAGGGGGAGGTGAGCAAGGGCTCCACAGATGTCTCCGATGTCTCCTGGCAGTGCCCCACCATGGAGTTCGGCACGGCGTGCAACGTCCTGGGGGCGCCGGGCCACGACTGGAGGTTCACCGCTGTAAGCGGCATGAGCATAGGCCACAAGAGCCTGGTCTTCGCCGCCAAGACCATGGCGGGGGCCGCCCTAGACCTCCTAACCAAACCCGGGCTCCTCAAGGAGGCTTGGGAGGAGCACCGGGAGAGGCTGCGGGGGGAGACCTACGTGTGCCCCATACCCGAGGACGTGAAGCCGCCCCTGGAGATAGCCGAGGAGGCTTGGAAGCGGCTGCGGGGGAAGGCCTAGCCCCCCTCTGGGGGAACCACCATATATTTCTGGAAGAGGCCCAGGTACTCCCCCATGTCCAGCGGGCCTGACAGCTCCGTTAGGAGGCCGTGGTGGCGCCTCTCCTCCTCGGCCAGGTAGGCGAGGAACCTCCCCACCCTGGGGTCCTCCACCGAGCCAGCCATGGACTCCAGCCTCTCCACCATCTGGGCCTCCACCCGGATGTGCTGCTTGATGTTCTGCCTCAGGTTGACCGCTGGCCCCCAAGCCGCCCCCTCCGTCTCCACCAAAGCGCCAGCGATGGCCGCATGCTTCAAGCTGTCCTGGACCACCGACTCCAACATGGCCCTGGCCAGAGGGTGCTCCACGCCCTCAAGGCTGGATCTGAGGGCCTCCACATGGCCCAGCTCCAGCCTCTTCAACTCCACCAGGAGCCCGACTAATAGAAACAGTGTTTGACTGTGCTTCGGCTTGATTCAATGGTTAACCTTTAGGCGGGTAGCAGGCCGAGAGGGCGCCCACCCAGATGGCTATGAATGCCAGGGCGTAGGCCTCCAGGAGGGCCACGCTGGGCCAGGGGGCCAGCAGCCCCAAGGGGGCCAGCGATCCCCCCACCAGCAGGGTCCGGCTAACCCCCTTGTACTCTTTCTGATTTCTTAAGGCCAGTCCCCAGGCCACCATGGAGGCCCAGGCCTGGGCAAAAAACCAGGCGGAGACGAAGAAGTGGCTCTTGTTTCCCTCGGGGAGGAGGCCTATGAGGGTGAGGAACAGGCCTGTGTAGGCGGTGGAGGCCGAGGCCAATGCCTCCCCCTTGGTGGGGGCCCGCTTTGTGAGCAACGCCCCGTAAGCAGCGAAGGTGAGGCCGGAGATGGTGAGCCCGCCGTTGAAGACCCACGGCCAAGAAGCCCTGGGGCCTCCCAGGTCGCTGAAGGCGTGGGTGGTTAGGCTGAACCAGGGGTTTAGCCTGGCTGAGACCAGGATTGTGGCCAGCCCTAGGGCCAAGCTGATCGGTCCTAGCAGCCGGGTGGGTGTCCTCCTCATACCGTCCCTCAGAGTCTGGTGAACTTTTGTACTCGGCTACCCTCCAGGGTCTCCCCCACGTATAGGTCGCCTCGGCTGTCGAAGCACACGCAGTGGGGGTTCAGGAAGAGGTCTTCCCCGCCCCAAGCATCCAAGTAGTTCCCCTCCCGGGAAAAGACCACCACCCTCCTCTCCCCCCTATTCAAGACATACACGTTGTCCTCCCCATCCACCGCCAGGCCCACCACGTGGCCGAAGGCCATCCCCTGGGGCAGCCTACCCCAACCAGGCTCCAAACTGTAGGAGGCCCCCGGCAGACTCAAGACCCTTTCACCCATGGGTAGAAGACGCCCCCTCTCGGATATAACAGACACCCCCTGGAAGGCTTATTTTACACCTATTCACCTATAGGTTACGGTAGAGATGAAGGATAAGGCTTGGAGTTGGATCGATGAGCATAAGGACGAGTTCATCGAGGTAGCCGACAAGATTTGGGAGTATGCTGAGTATGGGCTCTGCGAGGATAAAAGCAGCGCCCTCATAGCCGAGAAGCTGAGGAAGTACGGCTTCAGGGTCCAGCACGGGGTGGCGGGTATGCCCACCGCCATCCTGGCGGAGTGGGGCGAGGGGAAGCCCATCATAGGCTTCCAGGGGGAGTACGACGCCCTCCCCGGCCTCAGCAACAAGCGGGTGCCCAGGAAGGAGCCCCTGGTGGAGGGGGGGATGGGCCACGGATGCGGCCACAACATCCACGGGACCACGGCCCTCGCCGCCGCCATAGCCGTGAAGGAGGTTATGGAGAAGGAGGGCCTGCCGGGCACCATCAGGTTCTACGGGACCCCCGCTGAGGAGAACTTCGGCGGAAAGGTCTTCATGGTTCTCCGGGGGCTCTACGACGACGCCGATGCCGTGCTGAGCCACCACCCTGGAGCCCTCAACGGCGCCAGCCTTTTCTCCAGCACGGCCACCTCGGGCATCAGGTTCCACTTCCATGGGAAGACGGCTCACGCCGCTGGGAACCCGGAGATGGGCCGCAGCGCCCTGGACGCCGTGGAGCTGATGAACGTGGGGGTGAACTATCTGAGGGAGCATGTGATCCAGGAGGCGCGGATCCACTATGTGATCGAGGAGGGCGGGGGGCAGCCCAACGTGGTGCCCGACTACGCCCGCAGCTGGTACTACATCAGGGCGCCCACCAGGGAACAACTGGACCCCATCATAGAACGGGTTAAGAAGATCGCCGAGGGGGCGGCCCTGATGACGGAGACCCGGCTAGAGATCGACCAGACTGGAGGCCTCTACAACCTCATACCCAACAGGCCCCTGGCCGAGCTGGTGGTCAAAAACATGAGGGAGATTGGGCCCCCCAAGTACACCGAGGAGGAGCTGGAGTTCGCCAAGGAGATAGCCAAGACGGTGACCCCCGAACAGAAGGCGGCGGCCCTCCAAAAAGCCCAGGTCCCCAACTGGGAGAGATACCTGGACAAGGTGATGGCCGACGATGTGTTGGACCCCTGGGGCGAGGGGAAGACCATGGCTGGGAGCACCGATGTGGCCGACGTCAGCTGGAAGGTGCCCACCATCGAGTTCGGGACGGCCTGCAACGTCTTGGGGGCCCCGGGACACAGCTGGCAGTTCGTCGCCTGCGCCGGCTCGGGCCTGGGCCACAAGAGCCTCCTCTTCGCAGCCAAGACCATGGCCGGGGCGGGCCTAGAGCTCCTAACCAACCCCAAACTACTGCAAGAGGTGAAGGAGGACCACAAGCGCCGGCTGGCCGGAAAGACCTACAAGCCGGTGGTGGACCCGGCCTCGGAGCCCCCCCTGGAGCTGGCCCGGGAGACGGCTAAGAAGCTGACGGGGGGCTAGTCCCACACCTTTTTCACCAGGCGGAGGCCGTTTAGCCCCGCCACCTTCCTGATCTCCTGGTCGCTGTACCCGTTTTTAACCATCCAGCGCACCACGTTGGGTAGGCACTCGCTGGGGTTCTCCATCCCCCTCACATACCTCAGCCTCCTCAAGGCCTCCACATCCATGTCGATGCCCAGATACCTGCCCTCGCCCCCCTGCCCCGGCCTCTCGTAGTGGCCCAGCCCCAGGGAGCCACTCCTCTCCAGGTTCACCAAGTACATCCCCACATGGTCCCCATAGTTGGAGTCGGGGCCGCAACCCACATGGTCGATGCCCACCAAGTCTATGCAGTACTCCACGTGCTCCATGTAGCTGTCGATGCTGTGGAGGGGGTGCTTCTCCGTGGCCGTCAGGTTTGGGGCGGCCTCGATGGCGAACACGCCCCCCCTCTCAGCCAAGGCCTGGATGACCTCGTCGGGGAACATGCGGCGGGTGGGGGTGAGGGCCCGGGCGCCGGCGTGGCTTATTATTATGGGGTCTTTGCTGAGCTCGATGACCTCTAGGGCCGTCTGGTCGCTGGTGTGGCTCACATCCACCAGGAGGCCCAGCTTGTTCATGCGCACCAAGGCGTCGTATCCGAAGTCGGTCAACCCCCCGTCCAGGTGCTCCTTGAGGCCGCTCCCCAGCATATTGGACTCGCTGTAGTTGATGCCCATGCTGCGAACCCCCAACCCGTAGAGGATGTCCAGCCTGTCCACCTCATTCTCTATGCAGCTGGCCGACTCCAAGACGGCCACCCAGGCCACCCTCCCCTCCCGGTGGGCCAACTCGATGTCCCCAGCCTTCTTACAGTGGACCAGGGTCTCCTGGTGGGCTATGTCGCAGAGCCTCATCCCCAGGTCGTGAATGGTGCTGTTCCAGTCCCACCCGTGCTTGGTGTTGATGAAGCTGCTGCCATCCATCATGTTGTCGAAGACGCAGTCCAACCCGCTGGAGGCCAAGGCCTGGTAAGCCAGAAAGTTTCGGCCCTCCCGATCCATCTCCCTGATCTCGGCGGGGTCCTCGGGGCTGATGTCGGGGTGGGCGTGGAGGTCGATGATGATGCTGGACTCCATCAGCTCCTCGAACCTCTCCTCCTCGGCGCCGCTGAGGGGAACGGGCTCCCACCACTCTGGGACTATGGGGCTGCGGAGCTTGAAGACCCGGTAGTCCCTCCCAGGCTCCAAATACTGGTAGGCCTGGTAGCCATGGTAAACCTTCCTCCTACCCATGAAAACCGGTTAAACCCAGGAAGCCCACCTATTTAACACCCCCCTTAAAAACCCGTGAACCCACTATGCTCTGAGCCAAAAATGGTATCAGATGTTAGGATAACGGTGGTGGCCAAGCTCAGGCCCGGGGAGGTCTTCGAGGAGCTGGCAGTCGACTCGGTGAACCCCTTCTGCGACATGGTGGAGACGGGGCGGACCTACGTGAGTAAGGGGCTGGGGATGCCGGAGGGCTTCTGCAGCTGGGCCTGGGCCGACATCCAGAGGGACGTGGCCCACCTGGCCCTGGGGGGAGACTTCCCCTGGATAAAGAAAGCCGGCAGCATGGTGAGCTGCTGCACCGACGGCCTCCGCCCCGTGGTCTTCAAGCTGGAAAGAGTCGAGTAGACCCAGAGCCCCACAAACCCATCCACCAAGCCTATCCCGGGGTCTAGGGTTGCTGGGCGGGCTGGTCTCCCATACATGGCGGGCCGTAGGTTTGTAGACCCCCCTGAGCCCCCAAACCCGGGGAAGGGGGCTTAGACCCTATGGTTGGTGTGTAGAGGGGTTGCTGCCGTAACTGGGGTGTTCTTCCCGGTGTTGTAAAAAAGCCGGTCCCTGGGGTCAGGGGACGGTTGGGGGTGCCTGGGGCGGGAGGTTCTTGATGAACCTCTCCAAGCGGTTGCAGGCCTCCTCCAGATCCTCGATGGGCCTCACCATGGCGAACCGGATGTGGCCCTCCCCCATCTCGCCGTACGCCGAGCCAGGGGCGCATCTGACCTTCTCCTTCATGAAGAGGTCCATGGCGAACTTCATGCTGGGGATGCCCAGGCTGCTGATGTCGGGGAACAGGTAGAAGGCGCCCTCGGGCTCCACGCATTTGACGCCCTCTATCTCGTTGAGCCTGGACACCATGAACTTTATCCGCTTCTGGTAGGCCTTCCGCATCTCCTCCACGAAGTCCCACCCCTCCTCCAGGGCCTTGATGGCTGCCTTCTGGAAGGGGACGGGGACGCTGCAGATGCCCACCGGCACCGCATTAACCAGCTTCATCAACTCGGGGCCCGCGATGATGTATCCCGCCCTGCAGCCCGTCCAGGCGAAGGTCTTGCTGAAGCTCATCAAAACCATGGTCCTATCCCACATCCCCGGCTTGTCGATGATAGTCTCATGCTTCCGCCCCCCCCAGATGAACTCGGTGTATATCTCGTCGCTTATGGCCAGGATGTCGTGCTCCACGCATATCTCGGCCAGCCTCTCCAGCTCCTCCTTGGTCCACACCGTCCCCGTGGGGTTGTCGGGGGTGCAGAAGAGGACGGCCTTGGTGTGGTCGGTGATGGCCGCCTCGATGTTGGCCATGTCTGGGCGGAACCTTCCCTCCCGGTCCTTGAGCTGCTTGGCCCTCACCATCTTAGCCCCAAAATATGCCAGGGGGCTGGAGTACCCCGTGTAAGCGGGGTCCAAGACTATGATCTCGTCGCCGGGGTTCAATATGGCGCCGAAGGCCTGGAAGATGGCTTGGCTCCCCCCGCTGGTGATGAGGACTTGGGTGGAGGGGTCTATCTCCACTCCGTACTTGGAGTAGTACTTGGCTATGGCCTCCTTGAAGTCGGGCTCCCCAGTGAAGCTGTAGTGGGTGTGCCCAGCCTTCATGGCCTCGTACACGGCCTTGTTGATGAACTCGGGCTGGTTGAAGTCGGGGTCCCCCGCCCCCAGGTTTATCAAGCCCTCCACCTGGCCCACGGCCGCCCTGGTCATACTACCCGCCGATTTGAGGAGGTCCAAGACCTCCTTCTTGGCGAACTTCTCCACAGTCATCTCAACCACGAATCCTTTAGCCTACACAGACTTATTATAAAACCCATTCGGTCTCCCCCATGGCTGGGGGGGTGAGGGCGTTGAAGAAGAGCTTGAAGGTGGCGTCGGTCTGGGCCCTCATCTGGGGCTGGAAGCCGTAGAGAACCACCCTGCCCCCACCCATCTTTGCCTCCACCAGGGCCGCCTTCCCAGCCAAATACTTCTCGCCCGTGAGCCAACCACTCTCCATGATGTGCCTCTCAGGGTAGCTCAGAACTACCTGGTAGTCCTCATTGTTCACCCGGGGCTTGACGGCGAAGGCAGGGTGGTTGCGGAAGACGACGAGCAGGTCCTCCTGGACCCCCCATGCAAGGGGGTGGCTCTTGTTGACCTCCACGTGTAGGGTGCTTCCAGGGCAGGTAAACTCCTTGGGATTCAAGTCCTTCAACACGTTTTCAATGGGCAGACCCAGCTCCTCTATGGCGAAGTTGCTGCTCTCACCCAGGCAGATGAGGGTTCCCCCTCCCTCCACGTAGGCCTTGAGTCTCTCCACACCCTTCTGGCCGAAGCCGCTGCGGTATTCCTCGGGGTAGTTGGGCATGGTGAATCCTCCCCCCCACCTCCTCTCAAAGTAGTCCTCCAATCCCTCGCCCAGGAGGAACTCCTTGGCGTCGCTGGGGAGGACGAGGGCGTCAAACCTGTCCAGCCTACTCCTCAAAACCTGTTGGTCTCTGACGGTGCGGTAGCGGTAGCGGTACTGCTCCAAGAGCCACCTGGTCCAGCCCTCATCGGTGTTCCCCCCGTAGTACCGCTGGTAGACACCTATGTTGAGGAGCCGAGTTGGGCGGCTTTCCACCCCCCTGGGGGCGGGCTGGAAGGAGACATGGCACCTCCGGGCCACCCTCCTAAGCTCCTCCTCCACCCCCGCGGCCTGGGGGATGTGGAAGCTCCCCGCCGGGAGCTCTCCAAGGGGCTCCCGCAGCCTCCCCACCTGGACCCCCTTCCTCAGGAGCCTGTTGGCGGCCTCGAAGCTGGCGTTGGGCCGGCAGTCCAGGAGCCAGCCCCCCTCCCCGGCCTCGGAGACCCTGCCCCTGGGGAGCCTCACCTGCGCCACATCCTCGAAGCTCCCCTCGAAGGCCTTGGAGACCTCGTGAACCCTCACCCCCATAAACTCGGCCACGGTGTAGGTGGAGAGGTCGTAGGGGGTTATGGGGGTGCCGTCGGGCCTAAAGCTGTGGGGGCCCAGGTGGTAGAAGGTTCTCTTGAGGAGGCTCACCACGTAGGGCCTGCAGTGCTGGCTGGCCAAAACCAGGTAGGTGCCCCTGGGGTAGTCCACCCCCCCAGCCCTGAAACCCTTGAGGCTCCTCTTCACCTCCACCCCCATCTCAACCAGCTTCCTCACCAGCTTCAACATGGTGAGGGGGTCGTGCTGGTCCGGCTTGAACACAAAGGCGTAGGGGGGCTCCTCCAACCCCTTCTTGATGCTGTTGCTGGCTTTGAGGTACATATTCCAGAGCACCTGCTGCTTGAAGGCGGCCGCAGCCCTCAGGGTGGCTAACGCGCTTATTTTCTGCTGTTCCACTATGTCCCTGAGCCTCCACCACCCCCCGGGCCAGGGGTGGGGGAAGCCCATCTGGGTGCGGTACTCGGGTCGGCCCCTCCTGCTGGGCCTCAACTGGTGGCGGTGTATGTATATGGGTGTGGCCAGCTTGGCGCTTGCCGACTCGGTGAGCATCCCGCAGATGTTGTGCCAGCAGGGGACGTAGTTGAAGGTGGGCATGAACTCCCCAGGGTAGGTGGCGTTGGACTCCACACCCGTCTTCCCCTCGGCCTCCAGTAGGACGTGGGTTAGGCCCCCGTATAGCTCCTGCTCCGTCCAGACCAGGGGGTCCACCTTCTCGTCCACGGGGTTGGCGAAGGGGGGGATGTAGAACCGGGCTCCGTAGCTGCCCATGTGGTGGTAGTCGATGTAGGCCTGGGGGCTCCACTCCCGGTAGAGGACTCGGGAGACCATCTGGCTCTCCACCATGTTGTTGTGGATGGCGTCCCGGTTGTTGTCGTGGCCACAGTATTTATGGTAGAGCCATGGGGGGCTGCACCCCTCGTACTCTGTGCCCAGGTATTTCTCGTAGAAGTCCACCACCATCAACTGGCCGTCGGGGTTGAAGCAGGGGAACAAGAGCAACACCACCTTCTCCAACACCTCCTCGTACTGGGGCTGGGTGGCCAGCTCCCATGCCAGCTCGGGGGCCATCTGGGTGCCCCCCACCTCGGTGGCGTGGATACTCATGGTCATGGCCACAACGGCCGCCCCACGCTCCACCAAATCCTCGATCTCCTCCCTGGAGGCCCCCCGGGGGTGGGCCAGCCTCCAGCTTATCTCCCTGAGTTCCTCCAGCCTCCCCATATTTCTCTCAGAGGTTATGACTGCGAGGAGGAAGGGGTTGCCCTCGGTGCTCTTCCCCAGCTCCTCCACCTTGACCTTGGGGGACTGGTCCAACAGCCAGAAATACTCCACGATCCTGTCCCATGGGGCCAGCCTCCGGTCGGCCCCCATCTCGTGTCCGAAGAACTCTTGGGGTGAAGGTATGGTCTCAGACATGATTTAACTTAGTTTGAATTATTTAAAAGCCGCTCCTTGGTGTGGCTTAAAACGTTTTAACGACTTGAGCCCACTACTAGGCATGGCTGAGAGAGGCGTTAAACCCGAGGATTTGGGGAGGTTCGTCTTTGTATCCGACCCCCAGGTGAGCCCCGACGGCAGCCGGGTGGCCTACGTCCACACCAGGGTGGACATGAGGGGGGACGACTACATCAAACATATTTGGATGTACGATGTGGAGGGGGGGAGGCACACCCAGTTCACTTATGGCCCAGGGAAGGACTCCAACCCCCGGTGGAGCCCGAAGGGGGATAGGCTCCTCTTCCTCAGCTCGGGGCGGCGGCCCGACGCCAAGAACCAGCTCTACGTGATTCCAGCCGATGGGGGGGAGGCCCGGCTGGTTGCTGAGGTGGAGACGGGGGTCCAGGGGCCCAGGTGGAGCCCCGATGGCCGCCGCATCCTCTTCTCCAGCAGGACCTGGGAGCCGGAGAAGCCCAAGAGCGACGTGGTGGTGGTTAGAAGGCTCTTCTACAAGCTGAATGGAGTGGGGCTCTTCCCCGGGAAGAGGGTGCACCTCTTCACCGTCCCCGCTCGGGGGGGCAAGCCCAAACAGCTAACCCGGGGGGAGTTCGATGTGGCCGCCTACGACTGGGGGCCCCGTGGAGTGGAGGTGGCCTACGCCACCAACAAGGAGCCCAACCAAGACCGCACCCACGTGAAGGACATCTACGTGGCGTCGCTTAGGGGCGGAGAGCACAGGAGGCTAACCTGGGGGAGCCACGACATCGCGGCCCTGTCCTGGAGCCGCCACGGGTTGGCCTACGTCGGACACGACTTCCACGCCCGGGGCGCCACCAACCAGGAGCTTTGGCTGTTGAGGGAGGGGGAGGAACCCCTATGCCTCACGTCGGCGTGGGACAGGAGCCTGGGCCGGGGCATAGGCAGCGACCTCCGTGTGGCCACCCCCAACGAGGGCCCAGTGTGGGGGCCCCAGGGGGAGGCGCTCTACTTCCTCACGGGGGAGGTGCCCCACAGCAGCATATACAAGGTGGCGGTGGACGGCGGAGAGGTCACCAGGCTCACCAGCGGGGTGACCGTAGACGGCTTCAGCTACTCCGCCGACTTCCAGCGCCTGGCCTACGTAGCCATGACGGCCACCGAGCCCAACGAGCTATACGTGGACGGGGAGAAGGCCTCCCACTTCAACTCCCGGCTCCTCGGCTCCCTCGCCCTATCCAAACCCGAGGAATACCTTTGGGTCAACGAGAGGGGTGAGAAGATCCACGGCTGGGTGATGAGGCCTGTGGGGTTCCGGGAGGGGGAGAGCTACCCCTGCATCCTGGAGATCCACGGGGGCCCTCTGGGGATCTACGGTGACGGCATATACCAGGAGTTCCAGGTGTTGGCCTCGGCGGGATACGCCGTAATCTACACCAACCCCAGGGGCAGCGCCGGTTACGGCGAGGAATACGCCTCCACCCTCAACGGGAGACACGGCACCGTCGACTACAAGGACTTGATGGACTTCGTCGACGACGCCCTGGAGCGGTTCGGCTTTATCGACGGCTCCCGGCTGGGGGTCACGGGGGGGAGCTACGGGGGGTACCTCACCAACTGGATCATCACCCAGACCAACAGGTTCAAGGCCGCCGTGGCCTGCAGGAGCACCTGCAACCGCCACAGCCACCACGGCTACAGCGACCTGGGCTTCAAGCACGGCGAGTCGGGGAACATGGGCTACCCGTGGAGGGACGAGGAGAAGCTGCTGGCCCAGAGCCCCATCCGCTACGCGGCCAACGCCAAGACACCCCTCCTCCTCATCCACAGCGAGAACGACCTCCGGTGCACCATCCAGCAAGCCGAGGAGTTCTTCGTCGCCCTCAAGGAGGTGGGCTGCCAGGTGGAGCTGGTCCGGTTCCCCGGGGAGAACCACGAGCTGAGCAGGAGCGGCAAGCCCAAACACAGGGTGGAGCGCCTCCAACACATCCTCAGGTGGTTCAACCAACACCTGAAGCCCCTTGGAACCACCAGCGAAGAAGCCGAGACCACCCCCAGCTAGGGCAGGCGGGCTACTCGACGCCTAGACCTCCACCCAGCCCGAGGCTAGACCCAGTTTTTTTATTCGTTTAAACCCCTATGAATACGAAAAACCTTGCTTATACTGAACCCAGAGAAATGCCAGGGCTGCCGCATATGCGAGACGGCCTGCGGGTTCCACCACACGGGCCACAAAGCCTTCAACCCCGCCGCGTCCAGCACCCACATCACCCGGGACAACGACACAGCGGTCATCACCATGAGCATCGACAGCACATGCGACCTATGCCACGGGGAGGAGACCCCTCTATGCGTCAAATACTGCGCCTACGGGGCAAGGGGGGTCGCAAAGTGAAGCCCCATGGATACGGGGGCCGGTTGCTCCGAGTAGACCTCTCCACGGGGGAGATGGAGGAGGAGCCCATCGAAAACTACCTGGACTGGGTGGGGGGCCGGGGGATAAACGCCTGGATACTCTTCAACGAGCTACCCGTGGAGGCTGAGCCCCTCAGCCCAGAGAACATCCTAGCCATCGGCGCCGGATCCCTGGTGGGCACCCTGGCGCCTTTCTGCAGCAGGGTTAGCATCGACACCAAGAACGCCTTCACGGGGGGAGTGGGCTCAGCCAACTGCGGCGGCCACTTCGGAGCCGAGATGAAGTACGCGGGCTACGACAACATAGTGTTCAAAGGCAGGTCCCCCACCCCCGTCTACCTGTGGCTCAACGACGGGGAGGCGGAGCTGAGAGACGCCTCCGAGCTATGGGGTAAGACAACCTGGGAAACCGAGCGCCTCATCCGGGAGAGGGAGAAGGACGAGGGGGTACGGGTGTTGGCGATAGGGCCGGCGGGGGAGAACCAGGTGAGGTCGGCCTGCATCATGTCGGATAGGGCTAAAGCCGCGGGGGGGAGCGGGGTGGGCGCCGTAATGGGGAGCAAGAACCTTAAAGCGGTTGCAGCCCGGGGGAGCCTACCCATCACAGTAGCCGAGCCCCAGCGGTTCATCGAGGCCGTGGACGCCGCTAGGGCCAAGGTGGAGGCCTTCCCCAAGGCTAGGCTATACCGCAGCGAGGGATACTACGGGGTGGAGAGCTACTACGGTAGCCCCGCCTGGGAGGCCGGGTTCAGGCCTGTGCGGAACGGCCAAGACGACTACTGGGAGCCCGAGAAGATCAGGAGGGTGGCAGGGGACACCATCAAGCCCTATAGGAGGAAGATACTGGCCTGCTACGGGTGCCCCGTTGGCTGCATGCCGTGGATGAAGGTCCCCGACGGCCCCTACAAGGCCGAGGGGGAGGGGTGGTGGAACAACAGCAGCAACAGCTTCTGCACGAGGGTGGACTGCAGCAACCCGGAGGCAGCCATCAAGGCCCACCTCTTGGCAAACCAGCTGGGGCTGGACGGGGACAACGTCTCCGTCGTCATCGGCTGGGCCTTCGAGGCCTACGAGAAGGGGGCCCTCACCGTCGAGGACACCGACGGCCTAGAGCTCACATGGGGGAACCACGACGCCGTGCTAAGCCTTCTGGAGAAGATAGCCCACCGGGAGGGCTTCGGCGACTTCCTGGCGGACGGGGTGAAGGCGGCATCGGAGAGGCTGGGGAAGGGATCCGAGGAGTACGCCATCCACATCAAGGGCCAGGACAGCGTCGACGGGATACGCATCAGCAAGGGCTGGGGCTTCGGGGTGGTGACCAGCCCCGCGGCGGGGAGGCACCTGAGGGGGGCCATCCACAGCTTCAAGGCCGAGGAGTTTAGGTCTTGGAGAGACGTCCCCTACAAGGTCTACATGCAGGAGCAGTTCAAGGGGGTGCTGGACATGACGGGGACCTGCCTATACAACAACGGCTTGCTGAGCTGGGAGACGGAGCCCGCCCCCAGCTCGGTCGGCTACATAGCTGAGCTGGCCTCAGCCCTCACCGGCATGGACCTAGGCGTCGATAGGCTCCTCTGGGTCAGCAGGAGGCTCCACAACGTGGAGAAGGCCATCAACACCCTCCACGGCGGGTTCACCCGGAAAGACGACTACCCGCCTAAGAGGTACTGGGAGGAGCCAGTCAAGTCCGGGCCCTACAAGGGGGACCGGATAGAGCATGACAAGTGGGATGAAGCCCTGGACGCCTACTATGGGCTCCACGGCTGGGACCCCGAGACGGGGCTTCAGACCCGGCGATGCCTAGTGGACCTGGGGCTGGAGGCGGTGGCTGACCGCCTCGCCGCAGCCGGCCTCCTAAAATAGTTTTTAACCCGGCACCCCTTCTTCAACCATGGCCAAGCGTAGAGTAAAGGCCGAGGACCTGAGGCGCTTCAAATTCGTATCGGACCCCCAGATAAGCCCCGATGGCGGCCACGTGGCCTTTGTGCACACCCGGGTGGACTACGAGGGGAACAGATACCTCAGCAACATATGGATATGGGATGTGGAGGGTGGTAGGGCACGCCCCTTCACCTCGGGCCCTGGGAGGGACACCAACCCCCGTTGGAGCCCGAAGGGGGATAGGCTCCTCTTCCTCGGCTCGGGGCGGCAGCCCGACGCCAAGACCCAGCTATACGTGATCTCGGCCTCTGGCGGGGAGGCCCGGCTGGTGGCCGACTTGGAGCACGGGGTCTCCAACCCCAGGTGGAGCCCCGATGGCCGCCGCATCCTCTTCACGTCGAGGGTTTGGACCGAGGAGAAACCCAAGTCGGATGTGAAGCGGATAACCCGCCTCAGGTACAGGTTCAACAACGTGGGCTACTTCCACGGGAGGAGGACCCACCTGTTTACCGTGGGGGCTGGAGGTGGGAGGCCCAGACAGCTCACCCAGGGGGAGTTCGATGTGGCCGATCCACGGTGGAGCAGCGACGGGAAGTCCATCACCTTCATCGCCAACATGGAGCCCGACCAGGACACCAGCAGGGTCGCCGACATATACCGGGTCCCCAGGGGAGGGGGGGAACCCGTGAAGCTCACCGACTCCACCTACAACATCCAGTGCCACAGCCACCAACCCGGCGGAGACCAGGTAGCCTTCATAGGCCACCACAGGCCCCAGGAGTTGGCGGTGGACTACGAGCTGTATCTACTGGCCCCTGAGGGGGGCGAGGCCCAGCTCTTGACAGGAGGCTTCAACAGGAGCCTCCTCATGGGAGTGGGCAGCGACATGCGGGTGTCGGCTTCAGTCGAGCAGCCGGTTTGGAGCAGCTGTGGGCGCTACCTATACTTCAACACGGCCGACACCCCCTACTGCAACCTCTACCGCCTGGAGGTGGAGAGCCGGCGTGTGGAGGTCCTGGTCTCTGGGAAGACGGTGGACGGCTTCAGCGTTTCAGAGGGCGGCGTGGTGGCCTTCAACGCCATGACCAGCCTGGAGCCCTGCGAGCTATACTTGCTGAGGGAGGGGGTGGAGGAGAAGCTCACCGGCTTCAACAAGAGGCTGTTGGAGGGCTTGCAGCTCTCCGAGCCCGAGCACTTCACCTTCACCAACCGTTTGGGCCGGGTGGTGGACGGGTGGGTGATGAAGCCCGTGGGGTTCCGGGAGGGCGGGAAATACCCCTGCATCTTGGAGATGCATGGGGGGCCCCGGGGGGTATACGGTGAAGGCTTCTACCTGGAGTTTCACCTCCTCTGCTCCCAGGGCTACGCCGTCATCTACACCAACCCCAGGGGAAGCGCGGGCTACGAGGAGGAGTACGCCCAGGCCGTCATGGGCCACTATGGGGAGGTGGACTACGAGGACTTCATGGACTTCGTGGACGAGGCCCTGGCCAGGTATCCGTGGCTAGACGGGCATCGCCTGGGGCTGACCGGAGGGAGCTACGGGGGTTACACCACCAACTGGATCATCGGCCACACAGACCGCTTCAAGGCCGCCGTCACCTGTCGAAGCATCTCCAACTGGGTGAGCAAGATGGGGGTGAGCGACATAGGCTTCATGCAGCCCGAGTCCGTCAGCGGCGTCAAAACCCTTTGGGGCGACGACCTCTTCGAGCACATAAGGAGGAGCCCCCTATACTACGCGGGGAACGTTAAGACGCCCTGCCTCGTCATCCACAGCGAGGAGGACTACCGGTGCCCCATGGACCAGGCCGAGCAATGGTTCACCGCCCTCAAGCTCAACAACGTGCCCACCGAGCTCATCCGGTTCCCCGGGGAGAACCACGAGCTGAGCAGGAGCGGCAAGCCCAAACACAGGGTGGAGCGCCTCCAACACATCCTCAGGTGGTTCAAAGCCTACTTGGGGGATGCTCAAAGGATTTAAGCCGGGCTACCTCAACACCTCCCATGGCTGCCTTCCAATGCCTGCGGTGTGGTAAATGCTGCTCCAGGCTGGAGAAGGAGCATGGAGGGGTCTCCCTCTTCCCCTGGGAGGTCCATCTTTTCCCCAGGGATATGGTGGAGCCCTCGCTGGGGCTGGGTGAGAAGCCTGGCTGCGAGGGCTTCAAGGTCTTCCTATACCTCTACCGGGGCCCAGGGTGCATCCACTTCCAGGGGGAGGGCTGCGCCATCCACGACCAGAGACCCCTGGTTTGCCGTAGCTACCCCTTCAGGGCGAGGAAGGCTGGGGGGAAGACGGTGTTTGTGACCTCCCCCGAGTGCCCGGCCCTCGAGGGGTGGCCCAAGTCCCTCACCCTCGACACCCGCTTCGAGGAGCTGGACGCCGCCGAGCTCGTGGCCGACCTGTTGTCGAGGTTCTACAAGGGCGATGAGGCCAAGTGGTGGAGGAACGAGAGGGGGGAGTGGGTTAGGATCGGAAGAGATAAGTCCTCCCAGTGAGTGGGTTTAACCGCCCGTAGAGACTCGACGCAGCCGCTTCGACGGACCTCGCCGAGCCCACCCGGCAGTGAGTCGAGGTTACCCACAAGCGGTACAGACGGGTGGGGGCTGGACCCGACAGACTGCATTTGAGAGAGCCCGGCCAAGCACGGCGACGCCGAGTCTATGAGGCCGGGGGTTTACTGCAGGGCACAGGGACCCCGGCCCCCGAAGGGTGCTACTTGACCACGCCTAGACGGTGGAGCTCCTCGGTCAACACGCTCAACACGTTCTTCAGCTGGGTCTGCCTCTTCACGTACTCGTCTCCGCTGATGACCCCCTGCTTGAACTGGCTGTCTAGGCCAGCCAGCTCCACCTCCACCTCGGATATCCTGTCTCTGAGGAGCTTGGTGTAGTCGGCTGTGGCCACCTCCGACTCCCCCAGGCTGGCCACATCGGCCTGCACCACCCCGTCGTGTATCCTCAGTATCCTGTCGGATATCCTGGCGATGTTGGGGTCGTGGGTGACCATGATCACCGTCTTACCCATATCCTGGTTGATCCTTCTCAGGTACTCCACAACTATCCTGGCGTTCTCGGTGTCAAGCTCCCCCGTGGGCTCGTCGGCCAGTATGAGGGGCGGGTCGTTGGCCAGGGCCGAGGCCAGGGCTATCCTCTGCTGCTCCCCCCCGCTCAGCTCCCCGGGTTTATGGTTCCTCCTGTCCAAGAGGTTCACCACCTCCAGGAGCTGGTCCACCCTTTTCCGCCTCTCCTCCCTGGGTATGCCCAGGGCGGCCATGGGGAGCTCTATGTTCTCCGCGGCCGTCAAGGTGGGAACCAGGTTCATGTTTTGGAAGACGTGGCCCACCATCTCCCGGCGGAAGTTCACCAGGTCGCTGGTGGACATCTTGCTAAGGTCTTTGTCGAAGACCCTTACGGTGCCCGCGGTGGCCCTGTCCAGGCCTCCGATGATGTTGAGGAGGGTGGTCTTCCCGCTGCCGCTGGGACCGATGATGGAGATCATCTCCCCCCTTCTAACGTTCACGTTTAGGCCTCTGAGGGCCTGGACCTCCACGGCTCCCAGCTTGTAAATCTTTATCAGGTCTCTAACAATCACGGCGTTTCTCGTACTCACATCTCACTCCTCCAGTTTCAGGTCGGGGTTTGAGGCTATGCGGTTCACCGCCACCCCCACCGGTATCAGGGTGGCGACCACCACTAGGCCCACTATGGCGGCGATCTTGGCCAAGGCGCTGGGGGGGAAGGTGACCTTGTAGCTGAATATGAAGGCCAGCGTGTTGTTCAAGAGGTTGACTATCCCGTAGACGGTGGAGACCCCCACGAAGGCCCCTAGGGCGATGGAGAAGAGGTTCATGCCCATGATCTCCATGGCCAGCGTCACCCCCATCTGTTTGGGGCTGAAACCCCTAATAGCCATAATGGTCAACTCCTTGCTCCTGCTTCTGATGAGGGTTGAAACCACCAGGGCCACCCCTATGGAGGCCACAAGGCCGGCGAAGTAGGTTCCCAACACCTGTATCTGCTTGGGCCCTGAGAGCAGCAGGTTCCCCAGGGCCGCCTCCAGGTTCAGCGCCGCCACATCCACCCTCTGGACGTCGGGGTCCACCTCCCCCAGGGCCTCGGCGACCCCCTCGTAGTCCACGTCCTCCTCCAGGTTGACTATGATCCTCCTCTGGTCGATGTACCTCTCCTTGATCCTCTCCATGAACTCGTCGTTCACATACATCAAGGGGTTGTGGGGCACCCAGTTTTCTCCTGCCTCCCGCCCGAAGAATCCTACGATGCGCACCTGGTAGGTCCTGGCGGCGGTGTTGAGGATCATGGTGTTGTTGATGCTGAGGCCCAGGGCTTCGGCGGCCCCCCGCTCGATTATGGCCCCATTCTCCGTCTGGTTCATGCGCTCGAAGACTTGGGGGTCGTCAATGATCTCGGGGGTGTAGTAGGCGGAGTCCCTCCAGGCCAGGGGGTCTACCCCCCGGACGGGGACGGCTCCCAGGCTGGTGTCGGGGGTGAACAAGACCTCTATGCACGCGCTTTCCACGCCGGGGACCTCCAAGACCTTCTCCAGCACCTCCTGGGCGTGGTCTCCCTCGAAGAGCCACACCGCGGCGTCGGCCCCAACGGAGGTGTAGACGGCGCTCTCTATGAAGTCCTCGTTGGTGGCCACGTTGCCTATGACGGTGACGCTGTACCCCACTATGAGGGCGACCATGAAGGTGGTGGCCGCCACCCGCTTCAGGTTCCTCTGGAGGGTGAGGGCTGAGAACCTTGCTGCGTCTCCCACTAGGAGGGTTGACACCCAGGTGAGGAGCCTCTGGTACCAGGGCACGTAGTATACGAAGAGCTTGGTGAAGCCCCAGAAGAAGAGTATGGGGGCTATGAAGCTGAGAAGGTAGTCGGTGCCCCACCAGGTGGAGTAGAGGAGGCTCACGATCAGGTTGCTGGTGGAGGGCCTGAACTGGTCCACCGTGTACCCCAGGTAGAGCATAGCAAACCTGTAAGCCCCCAGGAGGAATGCCAAGAGGGGTGGGAACACCTCCCTCTTCTCCTCCTCCTCGGAGATGTGCTCCCTGAGGGCATCCACGATGTTCACCTCCACCGCCTTCTGGGCTGGTCGGAGGAGGGAGAAGAGGGATAGGCCTGTGCTGAAGATGAATATGGATGCCAGCGTCACGGGGTTCACCGTTAGCAGGGTCTCCAGGGGTGTGAGACCGGGTATGACCAGGGGTAGAACCAGGCTGCTGCCCATTAGCGCCACCACCCCGGCCACCAGGGAGACCACTAGCCCCTCAAACAGGAGCATGCGGAAGACCTGTTGGGTGTTGAGGCCCCTCACCAGGAGCAGCCCTATCTCCCTCCTCCTGAGCTGGAAGACCACCTCGGCGATGGTGGTGCCCAGGTACCAGGCCGTGAAGAATACGGGGAGGCTGACCACGATGGTGCTGGTCTTCATGTTGTTGGCGTTCTGGAGGACGGCCTCCAGCATCTCCCCCAGGAAGTTTCGAGGGGTGTAGAAATACTGGGCCCCGTTGGCGTTTACCTCCTCGAAAATGAGTTTGATCTCCTCGATGCTCCCATCCAAGTCCCAGGGGTTCACCAGTCTTTCCCTGTCCAGGCTTATGAGGGCAACCCCATGCTGGTCGTCGGTGGGCCTCCGGTCCTCGGCGAAGATGCTCCTCTGGATGTCCATGTAGGTGTCGGTGCTCATCAAAACCATGTTGTACCTGGGCCTCCTCTGGGAGGGGTCGTTCCTGCTGAACAAGCCATACAGGTACCGGTCGTACCTGCTGACGAAGAGGGCCCAGGCGGTGTCCTCCACGGCCACCGAGCCCCCTATGGGGAGGGTGAACCTCCGGTTCTCGAAGCCCGGGGGACTCCTCCAGAGGTAGGTGCTGATGTCGAAGGTGATGGAGCCGTTTGCTTCGTACTCCTCCGCCATGAAGCTGCTGACATCTAGGTAGACCTTCCCCCTCTCGAAGCGGTCAACCCCCTGGATGCTCTCGTAGAAGGTGGAGTTGTCGGGGATGGCCACCAGGAAGATGCCCTCCACCGTCTCGTTGGAGCCGGGCTCGAAGGCGTTCACCGGCGCCCAGATGAACTTGTCTATGTGGGTGACCCCCTCGATGCTGCCCAAGACCTCCTCCACCTCCAATATCCGGGTCTTGGTGATGTTCTTCGCCGAGGCCTGGTCTATGACGTCGTAGGGCGCCGACCTGAAAATCTGCTCCAGGCTCTTGGCCCCGATGGCGTCGGCTCCCTGCAGTATACCCGCGAAGAGGGTTGTAGCCAGGGCCACGCTCACAAAGAGGGAGAGGAACATCCCTCTACCCCTGACTATCCTCTTAACGGAATACTGGAACATCCCTAATTCAACCCAGCTCCAGTCTAAAAAAATGTTCCCCGAGTCCTCCCCCAGGCCCAGCCCTAAAGCCGGGTCGGCTCAGGGGGTAAAACCTTATAACCCGTGTATTGCTACCAACAGCAGTGAATCTGATGTTTTACGCCGTCAACCAGGTTCTACAGCAGGATAGCGAGCTGGGAGTGCTCCTGCAGACCCTCTTCAGCTTCGCCTTCATCGTGTACCTCTTCTACGCCCAAAGAATCCAGGCCATGACCATGCTCAGGCAGATCGAGGTCAACCTCAGGAAAATCAAGAGCTTTAGGGACAAAAGCCGGGAGACGGCTATCGAGGCTATTAAGAAGTTTGGTAAACCCGCCTTCGACCCCACCAGCCAGGTGGACCGCTTCATGGAGCACTTTATGATCGCCCCCGTGGACATGGACCCCGCGGGGGTGGTGGGGAAGCTGGGCCAGATCGTCAACGTGCGCGAGTTCACCTTCGAGAGGGAGGTGGCGCAGATGGCCCCCGAGGCCACCCCTGCCCAGCGCCACAACCTGGAGAACCTCCTAGAGGCCAGCCTAGCCCTCAACGTCTTCTACAAGGTGATTCGACACTACTACCTCATGGGCAAGAAAACCATGAACATATACATCATCATGCAGATCCACATGATCCTCCCCGCCCTCATCCAGCAGGTGGAGGCCTACAGCGCAGCCCTCCAAGCCTTCAGGGACGGCATACCCATAGGCGACAGCGTGGGCCCCATAGTGGCTGCGAAGCTTCTCAACGGGGCCCCCACCAAGGAGGTGGCCAAGGAGATGGTGGCTGGGGAGACCACCATCGAGGGGAGGAGGGTTATAGTCATCAAGGCGTTGGGCCCCGGAGGGAGCGTGGGCAGGCCTGGGGACGCCATAGAGCGGCTGCTGGAGGAGGAGGATGGTAAGGTGAAGATGTTGATAACCGTGGATGCTGCGGGCAAGCTGGAGGGGGAGGAGGTGGGTGAGATCGCCGAGGGGGTGGGCGCCGCCATCGGGGGTATAGGGGTTGAGAAATACAAGATCGAGGAGGCCGCCTCCAGGCACAACGTGCCCATGTACGCCGTGGCCATCAAGCAGGGGATCGAACACGTGGTGGCCCCCCTGGTGGAGGAGCTCATGGATGCCACCGATAAGGCGGTGGAGAGCGTTAAGGGCCTAATCCTTGACTACACCAATGAGGGGGACACCGTTATTGTCGCCGGCATAGGCAACACCGTGGGGGTGGCCCAATGAGGCGGATGTCGGAGAAGGCGGGGCCCCTGGCGGGGGGCGCCACCCAAAACTGGATAAGCCTGGGCCTCATGGTGGTTGTCGGCGCCATAGCCATGCTGAGCCTCTACCTGGGGTTCAGGGAGTACGGCCGGGGCAACATAGAGCTCTCCCTCATGTACCTCCTCATAGGGGTCTCAGGGTTCTCGGCCATCGGCTTCAGCTTCTTCAAGGCCAAGCCCGTGGCCACCTCCAAGGACCCCTCCAAAGAGGTACCCGTGGTCACCACCCTAGAGTGCCCCCAATGTAACCTCAAGAAGGTGCGGGACTTCCAGGTGGGCGACTACATATTCAAGAAGGGTGAGCCCTGCGAACGCTGCGAGGGCGAGATGGTCATCACCAGGATAAACGCCCGCAAGGAGCCCAAAAAGCGCTAAACAGTGGTGACCAGGCAGCCGTCGCCCGTCACCACCATGGTGTGCTCGGCCTGGGCCACCTTGGCCCGGCTGGCCTCGATCAACTGGGGATACCCCGACACACACCTGGAACGCACCAACTCTTGGAAAGCCCCCTCCCCCCCAGGGAAGCGGGTGAGAACCCAACGGGAGGCGAAGGGCAGGCTCCGATACTCACCCTGGATAAACCTCAACATCCCCCGGGCCCCCGCTGAGACCTTCCTCTTCTTCTCGAAGCGGTATATGTTGCTGGGGGGGCCGTCCACCACCCTGCCTTGGGCCCCCACTGGGACGGCGAAGGGCTCCACCGCGTAGACCTCCCCCTCCTCCAAGACGTTGTGGTCCGGGGTGGGGACGTTGGGTATGCTCTTCCCAGCGTGGACCACATACCGGGCCAGCCTGTGGCCTGTGAGATTCTCCACCGGCCTGGCCCCCCGGGCCCGTATGGCCGACTCGATGGCGGAGCCCACCCGGCCCGCCCTAACGCCTGGGCGGATGGTGGAGATGGCGGCCTCCAACCCCGCCTCGGCGGCCTCCACTAAATACCCATACTCAGGGTCCAAGCAAACCGTCCGCGCCGTATCCGCGATGTATCCCTCCACGTGGACCCCCACATCCACCTTCACCAAGGCGCCCTCAGGGATGACCGTGGGGTCCGCCAGGGGGGAGGTGTAGTGGGCCGCCACATGGTCGATGTCCACGTTGCAGGGGAAGGCCAGGCGAGCCCCCTTGGCCTCCACAAATCCTTTGACGCCGTCGCATATCTCCTCCACCTTGGTTCCCGGGGCAACCCGCTGGGCGGCCCACTTCAAGGCCTCAGCGGCTATCCTCCCCGCCTCAAGGTAAGCCTCAAGAGGCTCCATACCCGTTTGCCTCGGCTGTGGGGGCGGCCCCTACTTGACCACCAGGACGGGCTTGGTGCAGCTGTCCACGATCCTCCGGCTAGTGCTCCCCAGGATCCAGCCCGTGATTCCGCCCAGCCCCCGGCTCCCAATGACTATGAGGTCGGCGTCTTCCTCCTCGGAGACCTCCACGATGGTGCTGGAGGGCCTGCCCTCCAGGAGCTTGCTCTGGACCCTCAACTCGGGGTAGTGGGCCTTCACATCGTTGAGAGCCTCCTCCAGGCTTTTCCCGTATAGGTCCCTCATCCTCTCCTGGTAGTCGGTCATGTCCTGGGCGGCGGTTACAGGGGCGGCCCCGAAGCCCTCGTCTGGGAAGACGGGGAGCATCACCTTGGGCACCACGGAGACGATTAAGAGCTCCGCGCCCATCAAGTCGGCTATGGAGACGGCGTGGTCCAAGGCGTGCTTGCTGGGCTCACTCCCGTCGAACGCTATCAACACCTTCTTATACATCACTAGGATATAGGCGGGAGTGGGATTTAAACCCCTTCAACCCGGGCTCTGGAGGTGGGTGTGGGCGCCGTAAAGCCTCTCTATGGTTTCCCACTCCTGGGGGTCGTAAAACCTGCACACCCCCTCGCCGAACCTCTTGGCCACCTCCACACAGAATCGGGCCGCGGCCTCTATGTCGGTGGGCTGGCTGGCCCCTGTGGCGCAGCCGGGGACGGGGACCGTGGTGGTGAGGGCCACCCCCACCACTGGGGCGGTGGTGACGGTGGCGGGTTGCATGATGCTGTTGATGTGGTAGAGGCCGTTGCCGTAGGGGGTTATGTCTTGGGTGGTTATGGGGCAGACCTTGGGGGGCTCCCCGGTGACCCACTCGTAAATGTCCAGGAGGTCGTCGCTGGCTTTGAGAACCCAGCCCTCTTTGACGGTGGGTGTGATGGCGAAGCCCCTCCAGTTGGCCACCCTGTTCCCCCTGGTTGTGTCCACGCTGAGAACCGCCTCCATGGCGGGGTCCACCTCCTCCCGGTTCATGGTTTGAATGTCCACGGGGCTGCCCATGAAGGGAACCGGTTGGTGGGGCTTGATGGGCGCGTTGGGGCAGACATGGGTTGCCACCACCACATCCCCCCTCAACCGGTCTCCCCGCTCGGCCATCTCCACAAGCTTCAGGGCCGTGCTGAGGGCCACCACGGCTCCGTCGGCGTCGGAGACCAGCCCCACCACCTGGGGCCTGGCTCCAACCCCCCCCAGCCGCCCCACCACACCCAGGGTGGGGGCCTCCCCGCCAGCTGCCTTCCCACTGGAGCCGGGTATCCAAACCTTGATGAAGTCGGTGGAGCCCTTCTCCCCCTCCACCCGTTTAACCTCTACGCGGCATTCTCCCGCGGCTTGTAGGGCCTGGGCCACCTTTTCCCCGTTGGCCTGGGGGTGGTCCAGGAGGTCCATGGCTTGGAGCACCTGTTTCAACATGGGGTGAATATAAAGGCGGGGTGGTTAAATATGCGTCGGGCCTCGGTGACGCCAGGCTTACAACCAGGCCCCGCCGAGGTGACACGTGTGTGCCACCCCTAACAGTGACACCGAGGAGGAGGCCAGGCTTCGACGCCGCATCAGGCTGCTCAAGGAGCGGGAGAAGGAGCTCCGCAGGGAGCGGCAGAGGCTTGAGGCCCGGCTGAGACAGCTGTTCTACAGGCGGCTCAAGAGGTGGGAGGAGGGTCTGGCTAGGGCTCCGCCCTGACGATGAGGCTGAACTCCCCCAAGTCGTACCTCCTCACCCTCACCCCGTTGGCCACGCCCTCCACATAATCCCCCCCGCGGCCCTCCAAGATGTCCTTGGCGGCGTGGTAGCACTTCTCGATCAGGTGTTTCTCCACCTTGGGCTCGTTGTGGCTGGGCATAACCCAGTCGTAGTGGGGCGCCAAGTCCACCATCCTCTTGAAGCTGGCCACGAACTCCTCCAGGCTGGTGCCCTCCCCGTAGACGTATATGGGGGCGGGGTAGAAGCTGTCCCCCGACCAGAGAACCCCCTCCCCCCTGTCCAGGATGCAGACGCTGTCCGGGCTGTGGCCGGGCACATGGTAGACCTCCAGGGTTCTACCCCCCAGCTCCACCTTGTCGCCGTCCCTCAGCCACCTGGACACCTTGAAGGGCTTGATGCTCCACTCCTGGGGGTTGAAGTAGGGGGGGAAGGGCTTCCAAACCATCTCCCCCTCCAAGTAGTTTCCCATCTCCTCCCTCGACCTCCCCCGCCGGGCCCGCTCCCGGCTGTAATCGTGGTCGAACACCTGAACCCTCTCGAACTGGTGGTTGCCCCCCACGTGGTCTCCATGGGTGTGGGTGTTCACCACTGTAACCGGGAGACTCGTCAAGCCCTCCACCAGGGCCTTGATGTCCCCTATACCGTTCCCCGTGTCTATGAGGGCCGCGGCCTCCTCCCCCAGCACCAGGTAGCTGATGACCTCCTCAAACTGGCCGTCCTCATAGATAGCGTACACGTCCCCCGTCAACCGGTACACCTGGAACCACTCGTCAGGCTGTTCCACCCTCTCATAGGCGCTCCAGGCCTCCCTGGGAAGCCTCTCATACCACTTCCGGGGCACTATGAGGCCTTTATCCGTCTCATCCGAGTAAGCCAAGTTTTACACCGTATAAGCCCGGGCAGAGAGGGAAATAAGCCATACCCCTTCTCTCCCAGCGGTATACTAACCCCTGAGGGGCTCAAATGCCCAACGGCCCTCCACAGCCTTGAACCCGATGAAACACCTCACTAATGGGCTGCCCGGTGTTATTCCAAACTGAGACTATGGATCACCAGATGCTCAGGGTTATGAAAACCTTTTTTTAACCCTTTAAGCCATACGGTTTATCCGCTGATGCAGGGGTGTGTGGGGGCAGCGTGAAAAGAGACAATTGCAGGCTGCTTGGACTGGTTTTCCACGACATAATATACGCTTATCAAAAGACGGTTCGGGAAACCCTCGGCAATTGCGACAAAGCTATACTCAACCTGGTTGAGTGTATGTGTCAGAATACTTCACTGACCCAGTTATGCGAGTCTGAGGCAGGCTTCGAGGAGCTGGTCTCCTTCATGGCCAGTAAACTCAGGGAGATGGAGCTGGGGGAGTTAACCCTGGAAAATATTGGCGGGGAAGGCTACCTTTTACGAATCGATAACTGTGTTTGGGCGGATACCTACCACCCTCAACTGAAGAGTCATGAGGTTACCTGTCCCTGGGCCTTAATCGCCATGGCCGTATACCAGATCAAAGAGAACCGCAGAGTCCACGTAGCGGACTCGGAGTTTACTCCGAGGGGGTCGATCACCAAGATACAGCCCGCCTCAAAAATAGTCTTCTCCCTAGTTGGATGAGACTCTAAAAAAAGCCTGTTCTACCAATATGCGCCGCAGGCAGTGGGGTTTTTCGAATATCCCGCTCATGGGGCTTCCAGTTTTGGTTGTGTGTCGCTGTTTCCTCTACAACAATGTATAAAGGGTACAAACATTAAATCCTATATCACACCGTATAGTAGATAGAAGTATTCTGATCTGAGAGAGAGGAGACATGGTAGAGTTCTGTGACCGCTGCGGGAGCTTTATGAGGCAGTCCCACAGCGGCTACGAGTGTCCCCGTTGCGGGTGGACCAAGAAGGTGGAGATGATCCTGGTGAAGGCTGGGGGGGACACCGAGGTTGAGCCTGTCTACGTCATGTCGGGGGTGGAGAACGCTATCAGGGTCAACAGGAGGTGTCCCATGTGTGGAAACAACGAGGCCTTCCACAACATAATGGTCTCCCTGGGGGAGCACGCAGGGGTCAACAACGACCGCAGCGTGGACCGGTACAAGTGCACTCGTTGCGGCCACACCTGGGTGGAGGGCTAGGACGGGTTCACGGAGACCCGTATGGGTATGCCCTGCTCAATGCTGCTGGAGATTATGCAGAAGTCTCTGTAGAGGTCTAGGCATCTCTGGAACTGTTTCCCGTACTCCTTGACGTCCAGCTCGGGCCTGAGTTCCACGTTGAACTCAACGATTCTCCACCTCCCTGCTTCATTCCTCTTCATGGTGCCCTCCACACGGGCCTCCAGGGAGCCTACGGGGACCCTGCTCTTCTCCAAGCAGAAAAGTAGGCTGGCTGCCAAACAGTTCCCCACGGCCGCCGCTAAAACCCGGCTGGCGTTGGGGCCGTTGCCCATCCCCACGGGGTGGGGCTCATCCATCTCCAACCCCTCCACGCCCTCAAGCTGGAAGTCTACGTGGAATCCGAATCCCTCGCCTCGGGTGAGGGAGACTTGGAAGGTTTTCTCCTCCTGGGACATGGCTATTCATCCCAGCTTGGGGTAGTTAAATCCATCGCGTTACACATTTACGCTGGGCGCCGCACCCTAGGTGTATGCGGCGCAAGGACAAGGAGATCAAGGAGTGGGTGGTCATCGAGGAGGTTCTCAGGGAGAACCAGGTGGGTAGGCTGGGAACGGCTGTGGGTGGGGAGCCCTATGTGGTGCCCGTGAACTACGTCTACACGGGGGGGCGGATATATATCCACAGCCACCGGGAGGGGAAGAAGGTGAGGGACATATTGGAGAACCCCAGGGTGTGCTTCGAGGTGGATAGCGGTGAGATTATCCCCGCTGATAGGGCTTGCGACTATTCCTGGGAGTATAAGAGTGTCATAGCCTTTGGCGTGGCCCGCCTGGTGGAGGATGAGGGGGAGCGGTTGAGGGCTCTGCGGATGCTGGTGGACAAGTATGGGTTTGGGAAGGGCTCCCAGGTCACGGCGGAGTTGCTTGCCTCCTACCCCCAGCTGGCGGTGATAAGGGTGGACGTGGAGAGGGCCACTGGGAAGCAGAGCCCAGCCCCTAGTGCTGGGACCAGTGGTTGAACCAGTGGGCGTAGGTCCGCTTCTGCCACTCGGGGCGGTCGCAGGGGTACAGCTCCCGGTAGGGGTGGGACACGGCCTCCTCCAGGGTTGCCCCCTCCTCTATGAGGCCCTTCATGATCCATTTGACCTCCCTCATCCATGCCAGCTGTTTTTCCACCTCCTCGTTGGTGCAGGGGGGGCCGTGGCCGGGTATGATGTGCTCCGCCTCCAGGTCCAATATGCGTTTGAAGCTCTCGATCCACTGGTCGGGGTTAGCCGTGGGGTCTCCGCCCCAGGGGAACCGGCCCACGAAGAGGAGGTCCCCGGCGAAGACCACGCCCTCCTCGGGGATGTGGACCACGCTGCTGCAGTCGGTGTGGCCGGGCATGTGGATCATCTCCACGCCTTGGTAGCTCCAGCGGTCTTGGAAGGTGGTGGTGGGTAGGGTGATCTCCAACCCCTCCATGAGCCAGAGCCTCTCAGGGGCGTCGCGCCTGTAGGTTTCCAGCATCTCCTGGAGCCGCTGGGGGGACCAGTCGCCCCCCAGGTTCTCCTCCATCTTCTCCCTCAGCCTGGTGTGGGAGACTATCTCCAGGTCCTTGAAGACCTGGGCTCCGAAGACGTGGTCCCCGTGGATGTGGGTGAGGAGGAGGTGGGTGGGGGGTTTATCGGTGGCGCGCTGGATGGCTTCTCGGAAGCGTTTCGCCGAGCCGGGGTACTGGGCGTCCACTACCAGCGACTCCTCCCCCAGCTCCACCAGGCCCACATTCCCACCCGTCTCCCCATCCCAGTTGGCGTATACCCTTTCTGAGACCTTGTTTAGCTTCACATAACCATCTTAGGGGTTTGTTGAATTAAGGTTGACGGGGGCTAGGAGACGTAGAAGTCGGCCTCCAGCTCCTCCTCGGCCTCTAGAAGCTGTTTGATGGAGCTCACCAGTTCGGGGTGGAGGCGGGCCACATCCATTATGCTCAGGATGCCCAGGACCTGGTAGTTTTCACCGTCTCTCTGGAGCACCGGCAGCTTCTTGATGCGGTTCAACAGCATGGTCTCCACGGCCTTATCCAGGGGTGTGTCGGGCCCCACCACTATGACTGGCTCCGTCATGGCCTCCTCCACCTTGGCTTCATCGGGGTCCAACCCGGTGCACACCACCCTGGTGACGATATCCCTCTCGGTTATTATGCCCTTTAA
Source organism: uncultured Candidatus Bathyarchaeia archaeon (assembly GCA_964462185.1). GTDB lineage: Archaea > Thermoproteota > Bathyarchaeia > TCS64 > TCS64 > RBG-16-57-9. The sequence continues at coordinate 35,556 of CAYWWV010000002.1, forward strand.
ACCGTTATCGCTGAAGACCAGGAGGCAGCTGATGCCAAACCTCTCCATTAGGCGGGCGGCGTTCTTAACCGACTCTCCAACCCTAACCGTCACCACTCCCTGGGTCATCACGTCTCCAACTGTGAGTACCAATCTTGGCTCCACTCCCCCTCCACCCCGCTGGAGGGTTAGGCTTTGTGGTCCTCAAATATGGTTTAAGGGGTGAGGTCGATGGGGGCCTCCTCCACCCTCACCGCCTCCCCCTCTTTGGAGAGGACCAGCGTCTTAGCCCAGGCCGGGTCCTCCCCGGGGTAGTCTCTGCGGTAGTGGGCGCCCCGGCTCTCCCGCCTGGCCATGGCTGCCCGGACCATGAACTCGGCCACTTGGAGGGCCATCTGTAGCTCCAGGGCGTCCATGAGCTGCCTTCCAGGCTTGGCCAGGAGGCGTCTGGCGGAGTGGCGTATCTCCTGGATCTTCTGGTAGGCCTCCACCAGGCTCTGGCTGGTCCTAACCACCCCCGCCTTCTCCCACATGGTCTCCCGGAGCAGCCCCATGAGGGTGGCCGGGGTGTACCCCGTCTCACTCTGGGTGAGGGCTCTGAGCCTCTCCTCCTCGGCCTCCGCCTCCTCCTCGAACCCCTCTAACTGGCCGCTGCGGGCGTCCCTACAAGCGCTGCGAGCAGCCCTGACGGCGAAGACCACGGCCTCGGTGAGGGCGTTGCCGCCATGCCTGTTGGCTCCGTGGACCCCTCCCATCGCCTCACCAGCCACGTAGAGCCCTGGGACCCCTGTGGCTCCACCGGCGTCGGCCACCACCCCACCCATGGTGAAGTGGCTGAGGGGGGCTATGCGGATGGTCCTCTCCAGGCCCCCCAACTCCTTGAAGTACTCCCAGCTAACCATGCCGTACCGCTCGCCGGGCCCCCCCTGCCTGGCCACCTCCCGGGCGTCCAGCAGCACGGCTCCCTCCACCCCCAACCCGTCCAAGACCTCCAGCATCATGGCCCTGGACAGGAGGTCGCGGCTCTTGGCGATGTAGGGCCTCTCCGTCACCCCGTGCTTGGCCGGGATGTCCTCCCCCAGCGTGTTTATGATCTTCCCCTCCCATACCACCCTCCCATCCACCAGGAGGCTGGGGGCCCCAGGCTCCGCCAGGGCCAGGGGGAAGAACTGGCTAAACTCCATATCCCTCAGCCTCGCCCCAGCATCCACCGCCAAGGCGTAACCATCCCCCGTGGTCCTCAAGGGGCAATCCGTCCGCGAATACAGGGCCCCCGCCCCCCCTGAGGCCAGAACCACGCTACCGGCCTGGACGGCCACGGCCTCATCGCTCTGCGAGTTGTACCCAAGGGCCCCCACCACCCTCCCTCCATGGGTGACCAGGCGGGTGAGGATGGTGTTCTCCAGGAACTCCCCGCCCAGCCCCCTCAGGAAACGCACCATGGGCAGGGTTATGCCCTGGCCCAGCCTGTCCCCGGGGCCACCCACATGGACACCCCCCTCACCCACATTCACCACACACCCAAACCTCTCCAACTCCAGCACCCTCTCACCGCCTTCAGCAGCCAAGACCTCCACCAAGCCAGGGTGGTTCAAGCCCTTCCCCACCCCCAGCGTCCGCCTGACATGCTCCTCCGGGGTCATACCCCCCACCGCGGCCAGGAACCCCGCCCCCGCCATGATGGTGCAGTTGTTGTAGCCCGCAGGGGCCTTGGACACCACCAAGGCCTCCAACCCCTGCTCCCTCACCTCTATGGCAGCACGGAGCCCCGCGGCCCCAGAGCCCACCACCAAGACATCGGTGGAAAACCACATCATGGATACTACTCCCCTCCAACACCCCTTAAACCTCACCCCCAAAGGGGGGGAGGGGGGTCAACCAAACCAGGCGATCCAGGCCTCCCCCAGCCTGGAGGAGCCCCAGAACAGCCCAGATGGGGTGCGCTTACACACAAAAACCCGGGCCCAAACCCGGGGCAAACCAATAAGAACCACACCCCCTGAAGCCATCGCCTGCCCCCAACAAGGCTGGGCGACACAGGGATAAAGGCATCCAGCCTAAGCCCCGAGGGGTGAAAACCCAGGGCAACTGAGGCCCGGGGGGTCTCCCAGAAACACCTCTAAGGCGTTTCTCTTTTATGGTGGACCGACACTAAGCTCCATGGTCCCTGTTTTGGAGAAACTATCCAAGTTCCTAGCCCTGGAAGGCAACATAAGGGTGCTCGCCGTCCAAACCGTGCTGAGCCAGGTGGGCTATGGAATGTTCCTAGTGGTCTGGCAGCCCTACATCCTGAGCACAGGGGCCACCCTCACCCAGCTAGGCCTAGTCCAAACAGTGATCAACATCACAACAGGCATAGGCCTAATCCTATGGGGCTACATAAGCGACCACTACGGTAGAAAACCAGTCATAGTGGCCACCCTCCTCTGCAGGGTGGCGGCAATCCTATCCCTCATGGCCTCCAGCAGCCTCTGGGCCCTCCTAGCCTACGGAGCCCTCATGGGCTTCACAGCCATGTTCTACATCGGAAACCCCGCCAGAAACGCCCTCATAACCGAGTCCGTGGAAGCGGCGCAGAGAGGCACAGCCATGAGCACCCTCATAACCATATCCCAGGGCATAAGCACCCTGGTGGCCACCCTGGGGGGCTACATAGCCTTCAAGCTGGGGTACACCCCCATATTCATCCTCATGGTGATAGGGGACACCCTGGGCTCCCTCCTATGCAGCAAATACCTGAAGGAAACCCTAGTCGACCCCAAGAACCCCGGGGAAACCCCCCTAATGCAGAGGCTGAGGAACAGCCTAGCCCCTGAACCCCAGCTAATCCGCCTCTACACCGCCCTCCTCCTCCTAGGATTCAGCTACACAGTGGCCTACAGCCTCCTCTACGGCGCCCTAAGCAAGTCCTTCGGGTTCACCACGGTCCAGCTGGGGGTCCTCAGCACCTCCTTCAACCTCCTATGGGCCCTGGGCTCCATCCCCCTGGGGAAGCTGGTGGACCGAATAGGCAGGAAACGAGGCCTCCTCATGAGCCTAACCATGGCCCTGGCCACCTCCCTAGGCTTCCTCTTCTCCAGGGGGTTCAGATGGTTCGCCTTCTTCAACGCCCTATCCGCCCTAGACGTAGGGTTCTGGATCCCCAGCTACACCAGCTACATAACCGAGACCGTGGAACACGACAAGCGGAGCACCGTCTTCGGGAAGCTGGACGCCTACAGCAAGGCCACAGCCATCCCCGGGGCATGGGTGGCCGGCGTCCTCTACGAACGCTACGGGTTCCACGCCCCCCTCTACGTCCAGATAGCGGTGGTCCTCGTAGTCCTCGTCTTCATGCTGGGCCTCAAAGACCCAGCACACTCCTAACAACCAGGTGGACCTCCTCGGCACCCAGGCTCCCGTCGAGGCTCACCCACTCATCCCTGGAGGCCAGGCCCCTCATCCTACGGCAAACACTCCTCAGCCTCCCCAGACTCTCAAACACCTCCCTATGCCTCCTGCTCTCCCTGATCCTGCGATAGGCCTCCTCTGGCGGGGTGTCCAAGAAGAACATGTATCGGGCCCTGGGCGCCACCCTGAAGAGGAATAGGTACCCCAGCTTGTGTAGTGGCTCGGGGAGGTAGGCCGTCCCCATGAGATACCTGACGAAGACCACGTAGTCCACCCTCCTCCAGGTGTAGAGGACCACAGACCGGAGAACATCCAGTAGGTAGAATAGGCCTGCCGAGAACCTGGCCCTACGCCCCTCTGTGAGGGGGCAGAGGCCGGCCATCCTCCCGAAGAAGCAGTCCCCCGAGGGATGGGCCCTCAACACATAGGGCCTTTTCAGCCGGCTTAGATGTCTGGAGAGGAGGAGGGCCTGGGTGGTCTTCCCCGACCCATCCAAGCCGTCGAACACAACCAGCAACTAGGA
>CAYWWV010000002.1:39547-74909 GCA_964462185.1 uncultured Candidatus Bathyarchaeia archaeon
GCTGGATGTTTAGAGGATTGGCCCTAAAAGACCAGGCCCTTCTGCTCAGGCACCAGGTTGGGGGGCGTCTCCCCCTTCAAATAGGCCTCGACGTTCTCCAACACGCATTCAGCCATCTTGCGCCTGGTCTCCCAGGTGGCCGAGGCGCAGTGGGGGGTCAACAACACATTCCCCATACTGGTTAGGGGGCTGCCTGGGGGGAGGGGTTCCTCCCTGAAGACATCCAAGGCCGCCCCCCTTATCCAGCCCTCCCTCAAGGCCTCAACCAGGGCGTCCTCATCCACCACCCCGCCCCTACTGGTGTTGACCAAGAGCGCCGTGGGCTTCATCTTGGACAAGGCCTCCCCGTCCAACAGGCCGCGGGTGGAGTCGGTGAGGGCCACGTGGATGGTGAGTATGTCGCTCTGCCTCAGCAACTCCTCAAAGGATACATACCTGGCCCCGTACTCCTCCTCGGCCTCGGGGCGTCTAACCAGGTCGTGGTATATGGTCCTCACCCCGAAGCCAACACTCCTCTTCAAGACCTCCAACCCTATGCGGCCCAGGCCCAGGATGCCCAGGGTCTTTCCCTCCAAGTCCCACCCAAACCCGATGTAGGGCTCCCCCCGGCCCCAGCCCCCCCTAGCATAGGCGTCTGCCTCCACCAGCCGACGGTTAAACCCCAGGATGAGGGCCCAAGTATGGTCGGCCACACCCCCACTGAGTACGCCAGGAGTATGGGTCACATACACACCCCTCCGTGTGCACTCATCCACATCCACGGAGTCGTACCCCACTCCGAAGCGGGCCACCAACCTCAGAGCCGGAGCCCTGTCCAGGAAGGCTCCATCCACCCTCTGGGACCCGGCCACCAAGACCTCCGCCTCAGCCAACTCCTCCCCCAGAGGCCTCCCAACATACCTGTACTCAGCCAGCCCCCCCAGCCTCTCCAACAGGTCGGGAGGCATATTCTTCTCATCGGGGCCCACCAACACCAAACGAGCCATGGCTAAGCCTATCTCAGCCCCCTATTTGAAGCCAGCGAGGCCACTCCAACAATATGTTTTATAACCGATTAAGTAGCCGAAGTGGGTATGTCGATTATCGGTAACCTGAAGCACCGTTGGGACAACATGTTCTTCGGGTGGAAAACGGTTATCGCTGGAGCCATTATCACCTGCTGGGGATATGGGAGCTGGTACTACGGGATGGGGGCTCTCTTCAAACCCCTCATGGCTGAGTACGGGTGGACACGGACCCAGCTTAGCCTGGCATTCAGCATGCGAAGCATCGAGGGCGGCCTGGAAGGCCCCTTCGGCGGCATGGCTATAGACCGCTGGGGGGAGAGAAAGGTCACGGTTATCTCCCTCATCATAGCTTGCCTGGGCCTCGTAGCGGTGCTCTTCGTGAAAACCTTCTGGCAGTTCGTCTTTGTTTGGGGCTTCTTGGTTAGCCTAGGGTTCAACCTAGGGCTCTACCACACGGTCACCAGCGCGGTAGCCAAATGGTTCTACAGGGAGAGGAGCAGAGCCATAAGCATAGTCACCATAGGCGGAGGTCTGGGGGCCCCCGTTATAGTCCCCATCATGACGTGGATTATCCAACACTACAACTGGAGGGCGGCCCTCATATTCGTGGTGGTCTCCACAGCCGTCATCTGCCTGCCTCTGGCCTGGTTCTGGATGAAGGACAAGCCCCCGGAGGCCTACGGCATGCTCCCCGATGGCGACCACCTCAAGCAAAACCCTGAGGCCCACAAGGAGGAGCCCAAGCGCGACTACGGCTACGACTTCACCCCCCAAGAGGCCTTGAAGACCAGGAGCTTCTGGATGATGCTCATCGCCTTCATGCTCAACGGAGGCACCCTGGCCATGATCACCATGCACCAGATCCCCTTCCACACCGACCTAGGCATAGACGCCATGGCCGCCGCGGGGGTTCTGGGCCTCATGGCCACCATCAGCCTGGGAGGCCGATTCCTGACAGCCACCCTGGGAAGCCGGCTCACCGAGAGGCAATACATCATGTTGGGCTACGCCATGCGTACCATAGGCCTAATCATCTTCATCTACGCCAGGAGCATCCCAACCATCATGCTCTTCGCCCTCATCTACGGCGTTGGGTACGGTATAACCATCCCCGCCCAGACAAGCCTAAGGGCCAGCTACTTCGGGCGCAGGTCATACGCCACCATCACCGGCTACACCACCTTCTTCACCTCCATCACCAATGTGGCCTACCCAACCTTCGCAGCCTGGATCTACGACACCACCGGCAGCTACATCAGGGCCTTCTGGATAGTCACCGCCCTGCAAGGCTTGGCCATCTTCTTCATATACCTAGCTAAGAAGCCCCAGCCACCGGCGGGGGTCTTATCACCCCTCCAAGGCCCAACTAGGGCTTAGACCTGGGCTTCTTCCGGCTCATCCACCAAGAAGAAGACCATGAGGGCTGAGACTAGGAGGGCTAGGCTTGTTACCTGCCAGACAAGGTTGGGGCTGTACTGGTATATCATCCCCCCAGCCCAGGCTCCCGCCGCCGCCGCCGGGAAGATCAGGAAACCCCCACCCCAGAAATTTCCCCAGCTGATCATCACACCCCTCTCGCCCAACAGGCTGTAGAGCCTGCCCCGGCGGGAGCGGGGGATCATGTTGGCTATGAGGGTGCTGAACCCTGGAATCATTATCTTGTTGCACAGGGATAGCACCGTTATCAACCCCACCACGGCCCAGAAGCCATTGGCGTACTGGAAGGCGAAGACCACCAGGGGGGCGACAAACATCCCGGCCAAGACCGCCTTCTTGGGCCCCCACCGGTCCACCAAGCCCCCCAGAGGCAGGGCAAACAACAGCGCTATTATTCCACTGTAGAAGTTGACGTTGCCCCACTCGGGGACTGTAACCCCCACCACGTCCCTGGCGTAGACCGACCAGAAGGGGGCGCTCAGAGCCACGAAGAACGAGGTCACCACCTCGATGACCACTATCGTCTTGAGGGAACGATCCATCCACTTAATGCTCTCCCATATGCTCAGGTATCCCTCCCTCACCACCGTCCAGGCGTCCCGCCACCCATAAGACTCGGCCTCCTCCCCGGTGATGGTCTCCTCCAAATACCTCAGCCTGAGAAAAGCCACCACCAGCCCCGTGACGAAAGCCACCCCCCAAGCCAGCTTCACAGCCCTCACCAATGCCAAGTCCTCACTGAGCCCCGAGTTGGCCATATAGTAGCCGATGATCCACCCCCCTATGCTGGGGGCCAAAATCCTGATGGCCTGGGGGATGGCCATCATTACGGCGAACCCCTTCCCCCTCACCCCTGGGGGGAGGCTGTCGCTGCTCAGGGCGTTCATAGCAGGGGTGTAAAACAGCAATAGTTGGGCTAGGAACTGGCCCACGGCCAGCATCTCCCAGCTCTGAGCCACGATGAAGGGGATGTGGGCCAGCGCGTAGAGGACGGTGCTGTACCCTATTAGCTTCACCCGGCCCGCTTTGTCGGCCAGGAACCCCCCGATGGGGTATAGAAACATCCCTGCCAGGATGCCCACGCTGCTGATGAACCCGATCTCCTTGCTAGTCCCCCCCAGGGCAAGTATGTAGAAGCTGAAGTAGGGGTAGACTATGCTTGTGGAGAGGCTCCAGAGAATCCTGCAGACCATGAGGACCTTGATGTTCCCCCGGACGAACCAAAACATCCCTTTCTCTTCCAAGCGGCCCACCTACTACTGACTCGAACTCAAAACAGGGCGCGCCAAAACTACTTAAACCTTATCAAACGCTACAAAAAAATGTAGCAACTACTTCTTCAGCCTAACCTTAAAGGTCACCTGGTTCCACCGGTCGGGGCAGTGGTAGGTCCACTCCTCGTTGTCGTACCATGGAATCTTCCCCCCATAGCACATGTTCATGAGTATGGGGAACATCTCGTGGTAGCAATACCCGCAAATCCCACCCGTCTTGTGGGTGTTCACCTCGAAGACATCCCCCACCTTGTGGCCTGCGGAGCACTTTCGCTTGATCTCCACTACCTCTGCCAGATAAACTGGTTCACTCATAATGCCACCTAAGGGTGGTTGGATGCAACCGCTACTTTAATTTGTCGAGGATCTACACACAGGTACTCTGGAAATCGAGTTACTCCAAGTATTCCAGGGCCATCTCGGCCACCATCCTGCCTATGGCTGGGCTGCAGGTGAGGCCGGGGGACTCTATTCCTACGAGGTTGATGAGTCCTGGGAGGCCCCTATCCTCCTCGTCGCATATGACGAAGTCTCTCACCGGGTCTCCGGGTCCCTGGAGTTTGGCCCTTATCCCTGACATGTCTGGGTGTAGGTCCTCGAGTCGAACGGTGGGGAAGTATCTCGCCACGTCTCTCCAGAAGGGTTCCTTCTCCGACTCCACCTGGTAGTTTATCTCGTCCACGTAGTAGGCGTTGGGCCCGAACCTCAGCCTGCCGGTGAGGTCTGGGACGCTGTGGATTCCCAGGCTCTTTCCGTCTTTGGGTGGCGGGGGGTAGACCAACATCTTGGCTGGGGGTTTCCCCCTCAAGCTGAAGTAGTCGCCCTTGCACCAGTGGAGCCTGTATCCCGCCTCGTCTATGTCTATGCCTGCCATGGCTGCCACCCGGTCGCTGAAGAGCCCTGCGCTGTTCACCACCACCCGTGCCTCCACCTGGTAGGGCTCCCCCCCTGAAACCATCTCCACCCGGTAGCCGTCCCCGGTTGGGGTTATCCCTTTGACCTCGGTGTCTAGGACCAGGGGGTCCCCCCCTGCTCGGCGTTTAGCCTCTCTGTAGAAGTGGTCCATGAAGCCGTGGGCGTCCAGTATGCCCGTGGTGGGGCTGAGGATGGCGGCGTCTGCTCGGACCAGGGGCTCCAGTTTGTGGACCTGGTCGGAGTCTAGGAACTCCAAGTCTCGAGCCCCTATGCGCCTGGCGTGTCTAAGGATGTCTTCCAGCTGTTTCACCTCCTCCTCCCCGTTGGCCACTATTAGTTTCCCGCAGCGCTTGTGGGGGACCCCGTGTTTCTCGCATATCTCGTAGACCATGGGGTTGGCCTCCACGCATAGCTTGGCCTTCAGGGAGCCCTCAGGGTAGTATATTCCCGCGTGGATGACCTCGCTGTTCCGGCTGCTGGTGCCCATCCCATAGTTCTCCTCTTTCTCGAGGATGAACACCTCTCGCCCCTCCCCGCAGAGGTGGGAGGCCACGGCCAGGCCCACCACACCAGCGCCCACGATGATGGCGTCAACTTTTTCCAAGGCAAACTCTCTGGAAAGGTGTGGGCACCGTTTAAAAAAGTGTGGGGTGGGTTAGGCCTCTCTGTACTCCTCCTCGGCGGCCCGGTCTTGGTCGGGGTTGCTGGGCAAGGGTTTCTCCACCCCCGGTTTCTCGGTGGTGAACTCCCTCCCCCTCCACGTGGCGGTGATCGGTGGGGTGTGGGGCTGGTCTCCCCCACAGGTCTTTCTGGTTTGAGGGGGGCTAGGTGACCCGGAGGAGTTCCTCCAGTATGCTTAGCTGGGTTGGGCTGGCCTTCACTATGTCGCTGCTGCTGAGCAGGCCCACCAGTTTGCCGTTCCTCAGGACTGGGAGCCTGTTGATCTTCTTCTCAGCCATGATTCTCGCGGCCTCCTCCAGGGGGGTGTTCTCGTCCACCGTGGTCAGGGGGCTGGTCATGATGTCCTTCACCCAGACGGTGGCAGGGTCCAGCCTCGGCTCAACGATCCTCTGGAGGATGTTGGTGTCGGTCACGATTCCCACGGGTCTTCCGCTGTTGATCACTATCACGCTCCCGATGTCGAACTTCACCATCTTTTGGACGGCCTGGTGTACGGTGTCATCGGGTCTAACGGTTTTAACGTTCCTACTCATCACATCTCGAACGATCATAACGCCGCTCAAAGAACCACCAGGTAGAAGTGTGGCCGGCCCCTTTAATATGTTTAATAGTTTTTTAGATTCGCTTAAAGCCTTGGAGGGGGTTTAGGGTTTATGGATGGTGGTTTCTGGGGGGTTGTTCGGGGCGACTTCCCCCCATTGGAGCGGTGGGCCTACCTGGATACGGCCTTCGTGGGCCTGATGCCCAGGCAGGTGAGGGAGGGTTACCGCGAGTGGGCCGATGAGTGGTATGGGTTTCAGGTGGGTGGGGGGACTATCCTAGAGGCTTGGTTGGCCCGGCTGGGGGTTTTGAGGGGACGGTTGGCGGCTCTACTGGGGGTCTCCAGCCGTGAGGTGGCTTTCACCATGTGCACCGGCTCGGGGCTCAACATAGTGGTTAACGGCATTGATTGGAGGAGGGGGGACAATGTGGTCTTCTCCGAGTGGGAGCACAACCCGCTGGACACCTATACCACCAGGCGGCATGGGGTTGAGCCCCGGGTGGTCCCATCCTCCGATGGGGGGTTTGACCTGGGTGACTTCGAGAGGGTTGTGGACGATGGGACCCGCCTGGTCCAGGTCAGCCATGTTTGTTATACTAACGGCTTCCGATTCGACCTGCGGGGCTTGGCCGAGGTGGCCCACAACCACGGCGCCAAGGTCTTGGTGGATGCCACACAGGCCGTGGGCGCCCTCCAGGTGGACTATAAGCGGGAGGGGGTGGACTTTGTCTCTGCGGCCCCCTACAAGTATCTCATGGGTCCAGCGGGTCTAGCCTTCCTATATGTGGAGGAGGCCCACCTCATGGAGTTAACCCCCGATAGGACGGGTTGGAAAAACCAGGTGTGGGAGGGGGACAACCCCGAGGAGTCGGTGGCTTCGGGCTCGGCGGAGAGGTTTGAGTATGGCACCCTCAACTTCCAAGGGGTCTACGCCCTTGACCGCTCCCTGGAATACTTGGAGGCTCTGGGGATGGAGCGGGTGGAGGGCAGGGTGTTGAGGCTCTCTCGTTATCTTGGGGAGAGGCTGCTGGAGCTGGGCCTTGACGTCTGGACTCCCGAGGGGAACAGGGCTCCCATCGTCAGCTTCAAACACCCCCGACCCGAGAGGCTGGCCCAGTCCTTGAGGGGGCTGGGTGTGATGGTCACCGGTCGGAGGGCCCATGGGGGCCATGTGAGGGCTTCGGTGCATTTTTACAACGACTGGGGGGATGTGGACAGGTTGGTGGAGGGGGTGGCCGGGTTCGAGGGGTGCTAGTCCTCCCTGGTTGGTGATATGTATACTGTGGTTCCTTCCTCCTCCTCCACAAGCTGGACCTGGTAGCCTGGGGGGACCTCCTCCAGGGAGTCTATGGTCCCACGGTGGATGAGGCATCCGAAGGGGCCGCGCTCGAAGACCTTCATCTTCATGGCTCCCCATGTTGGGCTTCGGTATTTAACCCCATGGGGTGGTTGGGGGGTGGAGACGGGTGAAAGAGGCGGCTCATACAGTTTTATATAGGATTGGCGGGTCTTTTCCTTGAAACCGTAGAGTTGAGTTAAGTTGGACGCTAATGTTGCTTTGGACAAGATTTTGAAGCCTAAGAGCGTGGCCGTCATCGGGGCCAGCACCGACCCCTTCAAGTGGGGCTATATGCTGCTCAACGCCATCCGGCAGAGCGGGTTCGAGGGCGCCATATACCCTGTGAACCCCCGGGCCGATGAGATCCAGGGGTTGAAGTGCTACCACAATGTCAAGGACATCGGGGAGCCGGTGGACATGGCCCTGGTGGTGGTCCCTGCACGCTTCGTCCCCGGCGTCTTCCAAGACCTGGTGGATGTGGGCACCAAGGGAGCCGTCGTCATCACCAGCGGGTTCAGCGAGACCGGGGAGGAGGGGAAGCGGCTGATCGAGGAGACCCTCAGGATCGCTGAGGGCAAGGTGCGTTTCATCGGGCCCAACTGTATGGGTGTGACCTGCAGCGAGTCCAAGCTGAGTGCGTTGATGATCCCCTTCCTCCACGAGAAGGGGGAGGTGGCCTTTATCTCCCAGAGCGGGGGTTACGGGCTCCAGCTCTACATAAGGGCCTCGGCTATGGGTGTGGGTATTGGGAAGTTCATCAGTAGCGGTAACGAGTCGGATCTTAAGGGCTGGAACTATTTGGAGTACTTTGGGCAGGACGAGGACACCAAGGTCATCGCCATGTACATCGAGGGCTTGAAGAACGGTCGCAAGTGGTTCGAGGCGGCCAAGGAGGTCTCCAAGAAGAAGCCCATAGTGGCCATCAAGGTGGGGGTCACCGAGGCGGGCAGCAAGGCGGCGGCGAGCCACACGGGGAGCATCGCTGGTAGCGACAAGGTTTACGATGCTGCTTTCCGCCAGGCGGGGGTCATCAGGGCCTACGACAGCGCGGAGATGTTTGACTATGTTAAGGGGTTGTTGTATTGTCCCCTGCTCCAGGGCCCCAACATAGGCATAGTGTCCAACAGTGGGGGTGTGGCCGTGGAGACGGCTGACCGCCTAGTGCAGAACGGGTTGAAGGTTCCCACCTTGAGCGAGGAGGCTCAGGAGGAGATCAAGCAGCTTATCCCCGCGTTCGGGAACCCCAAGAACCCGGTGGACTTGACGGCCACCCTCAACATGAACAGCTTCCTCAACGTGCCTGATGTGGTGTTGAAGCAGCCCGAGATCCATGGGTTGATCACCATCAGCCTGGGGACCAGCATCATCAAGACCATGTTCCCCGATGTGGCCGACGAGGACCTGAAGGGCATGTACGAGTGGATCAACAACACCCTTCTCAACACCTACAAGAAGTACGACAAGCCGGTGGTCGTCATCGACCCCTCGGCGGATGTGGCTGGGGAGTCGGCCAAGATACTGGAGGCCGCCCGGGTGCCCGTTTACACCACCCCCGAGAGGGCCGCCGATGTGATGGGGGTCCTCTACAGGCGGAAGCTGTGGCTGGACAAGGTGGCTGGGTCCTCCTAGGCGGGGTTTAACCCCCTATTTTTTGACGGTTATCGAGCCTGGCTTAGGCGTTTTTCCGGGTTCTTTTCGCTGGAGAGCCCTTAGATCGGCTGGGAGTGGGGACCCCCCCTCCCCCTATGGTGGGTTCGGGGTGGGGTAGGAAGCTTCGGGGGTCCACCTCGGGCTTCTGGAGGGTCTCCAGCTGGTGCTCCATCTTACGGGTGTTCTCCCTGATGATCCTGATGAGCTCGGGGGTGAGCTCCCCGTGTTTCTCGGCTAGGTGGGTGGCCTGGTTGATGAGGATGATCTGGTTTCGGATCTCTTGCTCGGCCAGCCAGACCCCCTCCTTCACCTTCTTCTGTTCTTGGAGGCTCTGCTCCAGTTTGAGTTGTTCTTGCTCCCTGACGAAGTATATGATCATGGAGACGCTGAAGAGCATGGTGGCGAATATGATCTTGTCCAGGTTGTAGGCGTCTATGATGTTGGTGAGGAAGGGGGCTTCGAAGACCTCTAGCACGCTGGTGGCTATGAATATGGTGAGGGAGGCCACGTATCCCAGGTAGATGATTCGGTATTTTCGGAGGGTCTCGGCTATGGTGGGGAGGTTCTCTGTCAGGGTTTGGAGTGGTGTTTTGGGGGGTTTTCCATCCACTGGGGGGTTCACCGGGTTTTGGTTGGTGTGGGGGGGTTTAAGGGGCTGTGTGTGGTTGTCTGCCACACTTAGGTGTGTGTGGGGGTTAGGCTTATAGCGGGGTTTTCCGACTGGTTTGGTGTGTCTCTGGGGGCTCGGCAGGCTTACCTGTTGTTGGTGCTTTACTTGATGGAGGCGGTGGAGGAGCTGGGCTCCAAGAGGGCCTTCGAGCTGTTGGAGGAGGCTGCCCGGGAGCAGGGTAGGTTGCTGGCACCCCGGTTGCTGGAGGGGTTGGCGGGGGGCCCCTTGGAGAGGGGGGCCGAGGCCTACAGGAGGTTCATGGAGGGTGCCGGGGCCCAGGTGAAGCTGGTGAGGAAGGAGGAGGGGGAGGCGGTCTTCGCCGTGCAGGGCTGCCCCTTCTTCCAGGTCTTCCTGGATGTGGGGGTTGACTGCGGCATCTTCCGGGAGGGGCTTTGCACCCACTTCGCCCTCCCCAGCGTGGAGAGGGTGCTGGCCTCCGTGGACCCCCGGCTGGGGGTTGAGGCTCAGTCCACCAAGGAGGCTGCCGAGGACATCTGCTTGGAGAGGGTCTTCCTCAGGGAGGGCTAGGCTGAGAGGAAGTCTAGGATGGTGCCCATGTGGACCTGGGCGGTGGTGGCCAGCTCGTCCACCAATATGTGTTCATCCACGCCGCCCATGTTGAAGACCCTGGGGCCATAAGAGACGGCGGGCACCCCCCTCACCCTCCAGAATCTGCAGTCGGTTCCACCTGAGGTGAAGCTGATTAGGGGCTCAGCCCCCGTGGCCCTTTGGGCGTTCCTCTTCAGGTGGGCCACCAAGGGGCTCCCCACCGGGGTGTAGGTGGCGGGGGTTAACACCTCCTCCCCCCTACCCCACCCCACCTCCAGGGCTGGGTCGGCTCTGTGGGCGGCCTCCTCCACCCAACGCCTCACCTCCGAGGGCTCCACCCCCAGGGGGATTCTTATGTCCACCTCGGCCTCACAGGTGGCGGGGACCACGTTGTCCTTGACTCCTCCCCTGATGACCCCTATGTTGACGGTGAGTCTCCTCAGGACTTCCGCCATCTCCTCGGACTCGTGGCCGTATTGGGCCTGGTAGCCCTCCATGGCCAGCCGGGTGGTTTCACCCGCCTCGCCCCCAGCCTCCACCAGGGTCCCCCCCAAGGCCTCCACGTGGGGGAGCACCCTAACCATCTTCATGATGGCGTTCTCGCCCACGTACCCCGCGAAGCTGCCGTGGGCTGCCCGCCCCTTGGAGCGCAAAACCAGGGGCACCCTGCCTTTCTCCCCCACCCTGACCGTCAAGCCCGAGGGCTCCCCGTTGAGCACCCCGTCCCCCACCAGGCCCTGGACGTTCTCCAGAAGCCAGTAGGCCCCCCACCTGCCGCCCGTCTCCTCGTCGGCGGTGGCGGTTAGGGTGACCTTCCCCGGGGGCTCCCCCTCCAAGAGGGTGCTGAAACAGAAGATTAGGCTGGCCAAGCCCCCCTTCATGTCCCCGCTGCCCCTTCCCCACAGCCTCCCCCCTTCAACCCTGCCGCTGTAGGGGGGGTGGCTCCATTTTCCGCCTACATCGGCGGGGAACTGGTCCAAGTGGCCGTTGAGGACTAGGTGGGGGCTCCCCGAGCCCACCGTGGAGACGAGGCTCACCAGCCCTGGGCGGGGCTCGTAGGCTTTAACCACGGCGCCCCTCTCCTCCAAGTATTCAGCTACCAGGGAGGCCGCTGCCCTGGTGTCCCCCGGGGGGTTGTCGCTGGGGGTCTGCACCAGCTTGGAGCAAAGCTCCACCAACTCCCTCCTCCCAGCCTCAACCCTGCCGAGGAAGCGCTTTTTCTCTCGGGACACGGTAAACCTTGGGGGCTGAAGGTTTAAACCTGTCTCCGATCCTCCCTCTCGTAGTAGCCCGGGGCCTTGTGGGGGCCGAAAGACTTCAAGCCCTCCTTCTCCAGCTTTAGCCGCATCGCCTGGGCCTCTCCCCCCGAGAGCTCCCCACGAGCCTCCAAGTAGTCGATGATCTCATGCGCCTCCTCGGGCCTCCTACACCTGCGTATAAAATCCACGGCGGTTGGCTCGTATCCCGCGAACCTTCTCTCCCGCCCAAATCTCAGGGTGAGGTCCGCCTTGCTTATTCCCCTCTCCATCTCCCCGGCCAGGTTGGGGAACCTCTTCTTGAACTCCTCTGGGCGCATCTAGGGGGTTCTCAGCGAAGCCATGGATAAACCTATGGGTGTCGAGGCTTCTTCTCGGGCTTGGAGAAGGCGTAGAGGAGGACACCCCCCTCCACATCCCTCTGAACGGTGAGGCCTGGGGCTATCCAGGCCCCGCTACCCACCACCACGCCGGGGTGTATGGATACGTTCACCCCCGTCTGGACGTGGTCCCCCATGATTACCCCCAGCTTCCTACGGCCACTACTCATGCGTACCCCCTTCACCGTGACCTCCACCGGGGTCTTGTCGAACCTCAGGTTGGCGGTTATGGTGCCCGCCCCCAGGTTGCAGCCCTTGCCGATGATGCTGTCCCCTATGTAGCTCAAGTGGGCTGCATGGCTCCCCTCGCCTATTATGCTGTTCTTCACCTCGCAGGCGTTGCCCACCCTGGTGCCTTTCCCCAGGCAGGTGCTGGCCCTGATGTAGCAGTTGGGCCCCACATCGGCGTCCTCCCCCACCACTACGGGTCCCTCTATGTAGGTCCCCGCCCTCACCCGTGCCCCAGGCTTCACCCAGACGGGGCCCTTCAACACGGCTCCGGGCTCCACCTCCCCCTCCAGGCGGGTCTCCAGGCCCGCCATGGCCCTCTGGTTTGCCTCCAGCAGGCTCCACGGGAGGCCCACATCCATCCACTCCCCCGGGGACAGCTCCAGCCTCCGCACTGGGACCCCAGCGGAGGCCATCAACCCGATGGTGTCTGTGACCTCGTACTCCCCCCGGCTGCTTTTAGGCGTCTCCTCCAGGTGGTCGAAGAGCTGGGGTGGGAAGACGTAGACCCCCAGGTTGGCCTGGTTGCTGGGCTCCTCCCCAGGGCGGGGCTTCTCCACCACCCCCACCACCCTGTCGCCCTCCAGCTTAAGGGCCCCGTACTGGCTGGGGTCCTCCACCTCCATGGAGCAGACCAGGGCCTCCCCAGGCCTCCAGGCTTTCACCACCCTCCGCAAGACCCCGGGGCCCAGGAAGTGGTCTCCGTAGAGCCCGAGGATGGGCTCACCCCCGGCGAACCCTTCTGCCTGCTGGAATCCGTGGGCGGTTCCCAGGGGTTGGGGCTGGGTCACATAGCTGAGCTCCACGCCCACCCTGGAGCCGTCGCCCAAGTATTCCCTGATCTGGTCCTCCAAGTAGTTGGTGACCACCAGGGCCTCCTCCACCCCCGCCTCCCGCACCCTCAGCAACATCCACTCCAGGAGGGGCCTCCCCCCCACCTCCAACATGGGTTTGGGGGTGTTATCCGTTAGGGGCCTGAGCCGAGTGCCCTTCCCAGCGGCCAAAACCACTGCCTTCAACCCTTAGCCCCCTCCACCAGCCTCACAGCCCTCCCCAGCAGCCAGCCGGCATCCTCCTCCGTCCTACCCTCCACCGTTATCCTGATGAGGGGCTCGGTGCCGCTGGGCCGCACCAGCACCCATCCCCGGGGCGTCTCCACCCGAACCCCATCCACCGTGGAGGCCTCCCCCGCCCCTGGGAAGGCCTGGGCATACTCCTCCGCCACCTTCCCCATGACCCTGGCCTTCTCTGCCTCGGGGCACTCCACCTTTGCCCGTCTCAGGGGGTAGCTGGGCACTCCCTCCACGAACTCCCCCACTGAGACCCCCAGCTCCCCCAATGCCTCCAAGAGCTTCAAAGCCCCCAGCACCCCGTCGGGGCAGAGGTGGGCCTCTGGGAACACCCAGGCCCCCACAGGCTCCCCGCCGAACACCCCCCCAGCCTCCACCAGGGCCTCAGTAACATAGGCATCGCCCACAGGTGTCCGCACCACCTCTCCACCAGCCTCCTCCACCACCTCATCAACACACATGGAGGCCCCCACATGGGTGACCACCACCCCGCCCCCGGCAGCCTCCACCGCGAAGCCGGCGTAGGCCGCCAGAAGCCTGTCGGGGTCCACCACCTTGCCCCGGTGGTCCACCACCATGAAGCGGTCCCCATCCCCGTCGAAGCCGAAGCCCAGGGAGAGGCCTCTCTCCACGACGAATTTGCCCAGCCGGGCCAGGGTCTCGGCGTTGGGCTCCGGGGGCCCCGAGGGGAAGGAGCCGTCGGGGATGGCGTTGATGGCCTGGGCCTCGGTGAACCCTTGGAAGGCCCTGGGGGCGGTGAGGGATGTGGCTCCGTGGAAGCAGTCCAGCCCCACCTTGAAGCCCCCTCCAGGGGCGGCCCAGCCCGACAAGGCCTCCAGGTAGCCCTCCACGCCATCCACCATCTCCACAGCCCCCACCAAGCTCCACTCGGCCAAACAGCCCAAGGGGTCTGCCAACGCCTCCTCCAAGACCGCCTGCTCCTCCCCCGTCACGCTGTACCCCCGGCTGTTGAACACCTTAAACCCATTGTATTGGGGCGGGTTGTGGCTGGCCGTCACAGCCACCCCCGTGCTCGAACCCGAGTCCACCACCATCCACGCCACGCAGGGGGTGGGCGCCAACCCCACGTCCAAGACATCCCCCCCGCCAGCAGCCAGCCCAGCCCTCAAAGCCAGGGCCAGGGCCTCCCCCGTCACCCGGGGGTCCCGCCCCACAACGGTGCACCCCCCACGGTTGAGCCCCGCCAAAGCCAGCCCCAGGTTCAAGGCCAGCCCCGGCGTCACATCCACATTGGCCAAGCCCCGGATACCCGAGCTGCCGAAAAGCCTCCTACTCACCCACCCCGCCTCCTGGGCACGAATCGACGGAGGGGGTCAGTCTCTATAAGCTTTTCCAGCTCCCCCAGTTTGAGGCCCCGCTTCAAGTCCCCGTAGACCTCACACCTCTCCCCCCTGTAGGCCTCCAAGTCCTCCGGGGGGCGGACCACCACCTCCCCCTCAAACCCCCCCGCCTTAAACACCAGGTGGGTGGACCTGAGGCTTCGACCCCCCACCTTAAACTCCTCCACCCTGGAGGAGACCACGGGGTAGGCCTCCCCCAAGGCCTGGGCCACAGCCCCAGGGTCCCCACCGTACACAACGATGTCGATGTCGCTGCCCCTCCGGATGGTCCCCCTCCAAACACTTCCAATGAGGACCGGCCCCCACCCCTCCAAGGCCTTCATGGCCCTCAACGCGGCCCGCCTCATCTCCACAAGCCTCCCAGCGCGATCAGCCCCCTCCAACTCCTCCGCCAGGGCATCCAACTCCCAGGCCACCTCGGCATTGCTGGGGAGGACCTGCACCCCCAGGCTCCTCGCCGCCGCCTCCTTGGCCTCCCGATACTCACGGGCCCACCCATAGTAGAGCAGCCTAGCGGCCTCCTGGGCCACCCTGCCCCTGTCCATGGGATTGATGGGGGTGAACCCCCCTAAAGGGGTTGCTCCGGGGATTCACTAATATTCCACCCCTCCCACTCCAGTCTTGGAGCAGATGATCACCTTCGCCATCATAGGCAAAACCAACGTGGGCAAGACCACCCTCTTCAACGCAGCCACCCTTCTGAACGCCGAGATAAGCAACTACCCCTTCACCACCAAGTCCCCCAACGTGGGCACGGCCTACGTGAGCGACCTCTGCGTTTGCCGGGAGCTGGGGGTGGAGGACAACCCCCAGAACAGCGCCTGCCTGGAGGGCTGGAGGTATGTCCCCGTGAGGCTGGTGGACGTGCCAGGCCTGGTGAAGGACGCCTGGAGGGGGAGGGGGCTGGGGAACAGGTTCCTCTCCGCCATAGGCCAGGCCGACGCCCTCATCCACGTCTTGGACGCCTCGGGCTCCATCGACGAGGAGGGCAACATAACCAGGCCGGGGGACGGGAACCCAGTCCAAGACCTCCTGGACGTGGAGCTGGAGGTGGAACTCTGGATAAGCCACATCATCGACCGCAACCGCGCCCAGCTCCTCCGGGACTCCCAGAAGCAAACCCCCTCCGAGGCCCTCCACAGATGCCTCACAGGAATCAAGGCCCAGCTACACCACGTTGCCCGCGCCCTGGAGCTATCAGGCCTGGAGGATAAACCCTTGGAGGAGTGGTCCCCCGAGGACACCCTGGAGTTCAGCCACCAACTCCTCCCCCTGGCCAAGCCCACCCTGATCATAGCCAACAAGATGGACCTGGCCAGCAGCGAGGAGAACCTGGAGAAGATCCTGGAATACAAGCCCGACAGCCTGGTGGCTGCCTGCAGCGCCGAGGCCGAGCTGGCCCTCAGGAGGGCCGACAAGCGGGGCCTCGTCAAATACCAGCCGGGCCAGGAGGGATTCCAGGTCCCCGACGAGGCCTCCCTCACCCCGGAACAGCGGCGAGCCATCCAATACATCCAGGAGAAGGTCATCTACAAATACATGAGAACAGGCATCCAGGACGCCCTCAACACCCTGGCCTTCAAACTACTACGCATGAACATGGTCTACCCCGTCAGCGACGAGGAGAGGCTCAGCGACAACCACGGGAACGTCCTCCCCGACGCATATCTGATGCCCCCGGGCTCCACCCCCCTGGACCTGGCCCGCCAGATCCACACCTCCCTCGCCGAGAACTACATACTGGCCATAGACGCCCGCAACAGGATGCGCCTCCCCAAGGACTACCAGCTCCGCCACCGCGACATTATCAAGATAGTCACCCAGAGGAGGCACCGGCCCAAGGCCTAGTCCCCCGCCTCGAACCCTTTTTACCTGGGCATACAGCTTTCATAGCCATGTCTCTGGAGGAGGAACTCCGAGCCTTCCTGGAGGGGGCCCCCAGGGTGGCCATCCTAGGGGTGGGGAACCCCATGAGGGGCGACGACGGCCTGGGGCCCCACGCGGCCCGACGGCTGGCCCAGGAGCCGCCTCCCCGCACCTTGGTATTGGACGTGGAGTCGGTCCCAGAGGCCTTCACAGGGAAGGTGGAGGAGTTCGGCGCCACCCACGTAGTCATCATCGACGCCGCCAACCTGGGGGGTGCCCCAGGGGAGACCCGCCTCATAGAGGGCAGCCAGATCAAGGGGGTTGCCATCTCCACCCACAGCCTCCCCCTCAACATCTTCATCCACTACGTGGAGGAGGCGGTGGGGGCAGAGGTTAGGGTGGTGGGTGTCCAACCCGCCTCCCTGCGATTGGGGGAGGGCCTCACCCCCAGGGTAGAGGAGGCCGTGGAAAAGGTCGTGGAGACTCTGAGGAGAATCCTTTCTGAGTGAAAGAAAAAAGGGGTTTAGGAGTCTTTCTGGGGTGGCTCCCGGGGGAAGACCAACACCCTGTCCTCCTTGTTCAGGACGGCCAGCTCGTACTCCGGCGTCAAGCGGAGGCATTTCTTGGGGCAGACCTCCTCGCATTGCCCGCAGAAGAGGCAGCTCCCCAGGTCGATGCGCAGCCCAGTCATCTTGGGGCCTGGGCCCCCCTCCAGAGTGATGGCGAAGCTGGGGCAGACCCTGGCGCACATACCACACCCGATGCACTTCTCCTGCTCGTACTCGTGTTTGCCCCGAAGCCCCTTGGGGGGGTCCACCCTCTCAAAGGGGTAGATGAGGGTGGCAGGCTTCTTGAAGGCGTTCCGAAGGAGTTCTCTCTCCATCGCCATCTTAGACCACCCCCTTCAAGGCCAACACGGCCATCACTTGAAGTATGGCGAGGGTCACCAGGTACCTCCAGGCTCCGCTCACCAACTGGTCGATCCTAAACCGCGCGAACAAGGCGCTCAGGTTGCTCATAACCACCACGCAGAAGCTGGTCTTGGCGAGGAACCAGAAGAGGGGGGGCAGCACGGGCCCTGAGGGGCCGCCCAGGAATAGGCTGGTCATTAGCCCCGCAGCCAGCACCATCTTAACGTAGTGCCCAGAGTTGAGGAGGGCCAGCTTAACCCCGCTGTACTCCACCTGCCAGCCGTGGACGATCTCCGTCTCGGCCTCGCTCATGTCGAAGGGCCTGAGCTCCAGCTCTGCCAGGAGGCATACGGTGTAGATGGCCAGCCCCACCAGGAGGACCAGGCCCACCAGCAGGCCGTGGAGGCTGGGCTGGGCCAGGAACCCTTGGAAGCCTGCCACCTCCCAGTCCACGATCTTCTTGATGCTGAGGCTCCCAGCCAGTATGGCGGGGCTGAAGGCCACCAGCGTGAGGGGGATCTCGTAGGCCAGCATCATGAAGGCCACCCTGGTGGCCCCCACGGCGCCGAAGAGGTTGCCACTGCACCAGCCCCCCAGGAAGACCGCTAAGGCATTCAGGGTTAGGAGGAAGAGTACCACCGCTAGGTCGCCCTCGAAGCTGGCCACCGGGTCGTAGCTGTATAGCCCGGTGAGGCTTTGGATGGGTATGAGGAATGCTGCGGCCAGGGGGATGGCGAACACCACCACTGGGACCAGGTTGAAGACCCTGGCCTGGGCCGCCGCGGGGGTTATGTCCTCCTTGACCATGAGCTTTATGAAGTCGGCCAAGGGTTGGAGGATGCCCTGCCACCCCGTGTGGAGGGGGCCCACCCTGTTCTGGAGCCGGGCCACCGTCTTCCGGCTCAACCACTCCACGAATAGGGTGTAGCTAAGGATGAAGCTGAGTCCTGGGAAGACCAGGACCTGCACGGCGTCTACCACGGCGCTCATTCCTTGAACCACTCCCTCCGATACTTTCTGAGGTCCTCCTCAGTCCAGACCCATGAACGGTCCTTGCCCTCATCGTAGAAGAGCATCCTGTCGGTGCAGCTGAAGCAGGGGTCTATCCCCGCCAATATGATGGGTATGTCGGCTATGTATGATCCCTTAAGCCTCTCCACCAGGCTGGGTATGTTGCCCAGGGTGGGGGACCTCACCTTGTGGCGGTAGGGCATATTCCTCCCATTGCTGATGGTGTAGTGGATGAGCTCACCCCTCTGGGCCTCCACCAGGTAGACGGCCTCCCCCTCGGGGATCCTGCCGAGGGGGTTGAACTTGGTCCTAATCTCCCCCTCAGGTATCTCATCCATCACCTGCTGGAGGATCTTGCAGCTCTCCAAGACCTCCAGGGCCCTCACCAAGACCTGGCCAAACACATCCCCGTTGTCCACCACGATGTGCTCAAAGTCCAGCTTGTCGTAGACCAGGTAGGGGTTTATCTTACGGATGTCACAGGGAACCCCGCTACAACGAGCGTTGGGGCCCACCCCGCTGAGCCTCTCCATGTCTCCCTTGCCCAGGTAGCCCACCCCCACCGCCCGCTCCAGGATGGTGGGCTCGGTGGAGGCCACCTTAATATAGTACTCCGTCCGCTCCTGGACCTTGCTGATGGCCTTCCTCCACCGGGGGAAGTTGTCGGGGTTTAGATCCCTCCTTACCCCCCCTATGGTGGCCATGGCGTAGTTCACCCTGTTGCCGCTGACCTCCTCCAACAGATCCATCACCAGCTCCCGGTCCCTCCAAACATAGTAGAACAAGGTGTCGAACCCGATCTCGTGGGCCGCCACCCCCAGCCAAAGGAGGTGGCTGTGAAGCCTCTCCAACTCCTGCATGAAGACCCTGATGTATTGGGCCCGCTCGGGGACCTCTATCCCCCCCACAGCCTCCACGCTCCCAACGTACGCCGTCTGGTGGGCGTTGCTGCAGATCCCGCAGATCCTCTCCACCAGGTATAGGTTCTGTATGTAGGTCCTGGACTCCATCGCCTTCTCTATGCCCCGGTGGTTGTAGCCTATGTGGGGCTCCACATCCACCACCACCTCACCATCCACGGTGAAGTAGAAGCTCTCAGGCTCCTTCAGGGCGGGGTGCTGGGGCCCTATGGGTATAACAAACTGTCTCTCACTCATCTAAATCCCTCAAAACCGCGTCAGCCTTCTCCCTAAGAGACTCTACGGTCTCCTCCTTTCTGAGGGGGTAGACCCCCTCAGGCCAGTCGTAATCCAATAGTAGCCTTGCTGGGTTGGGGTGTCCCTCTGGGAATATCCCCATCAATTCGTTGACCTCCCTCTCGTACAGGGTTGCCCCGGGGTGGATGCCTGTGATGCTGGGCACCTTGGGGTCGTCTTTGGGGACCTCCACCTTGAGGCTTAGGGAGAAACCCTCCCGCCTCAGGTGGTAGACCACCTCGAAGTGCTCCTCCATGTCCACGGCCGATATGGTGGTGATGTGGCGGAATCCAGCCTCCTTGAGCCTCTCCACCACCTCCAGCAAATCTTCCCTACTGACTCTGCCGAACCCGTAGTTGACCCTGTGGAGGGTGGGCTCCCTAACCCCCAACTCCTCCAGGCCCGCCACAAACTTTTCCTGCTCCTCCAAACTCACATAGACCACCCCGCTAGTACCCCGCGCTCTTCAACAGCTTCACCACTCCATCCAGGATGGCCTCGGGCTTGGGTGGACACCCTGGGATGTATGCATCCACGGGGATGAAGTTGTCCACCCCCTCCATGGAGTTGTAGCATTTTTTGAAGACGCCCCCGCTGATGGCGCAGCTGCCCACAGCCACCACGAACTTGGGGCTGGGCATCTGCTCGTATATCCTCCTCAACCGTTTCCTGATCTTCCTGGGGACGCTCCCCGAAACCACCATTACATCGGCGTGCCTGGGGCTCCCCTTCAAAAGAGCGCCAAACCTCTCAACGTCGAACCTGGGAGTCAGGGCTGCCACCACCTCGATGTCGCAGGCGTTGCAAGCGCCCGCGTTGAAGTGGATGAGCCACGGCGACCTGGTTCGAGCCCATGTCACTATGCTCATTTCAACTCCTCCACAGGGTGTTAAGAGCCAACACCGATACCAGGCTAGTCCCGACGTAGAACAAAGGCAGGAGGGGGGAACCAGGGTTGTGCATGGATGTAACCACCACGAACCCCAAGACGTCGAAGATCATGAAGAACACGGCGTAGATGAAGAAGTTCTCCATGTTCAACCTGACCTTGGCCGCCGGGATGGGCTCCCCACAGGCGTAGGGGGCCAGCTTTCCCTCGGTGTCGGGGCTCTTGGCCGAGAACTCCCTACCAGCCCCCAACAGGAAGAGGGAGACCAGTAGGGCTAGGCCTACAATTACAGTAAAACCTGCTAGACCCATCAGCAAAGCTTGTACCTCAACATAGCGTTTAACCAACGCTTAAAAACATTAGGAAAACTCGGGGGGATTCCTATTCATTTATTGTTGAAGCAAAGGGGTTTTCTCCCCATTTTTATCGTTTTGGCTAGCGTTTTTCTATGAAAATGGTATGGATGCCTCCTAGGCTAAAGCGAAATTTTTATACTGAGTGAGAGATATGTTTGGCGATTCAAGATTAGGGGAGTTGCATTGGCGTCACTAGTCCAGTTAGTGTTGATTGCAGCGGCTCTTGTCTTCGCCCTTTTAGCCGCGGTCCTCCCAGACCTTCTGTATGCGGCTCTCTCCCTGGGGGCCATGTGTGTCTCCCTGGGGGGGCTATACTGGACGGCCTACGCACCATACGTGGGCCTCTTCCAGATGTTGATCTACGGCGGAGCCATAGTCGTGCTCTTCGTTTCCGTGGTAACCTTCGTTAGGAGGGGAGAAGATGGCTAAGTCTAGGAGTAGGACGCTTCTAAGCGCCGCCTTCTCGGCTATCCTCTTTGCCGCCGTAATGGGGGTTTTACTGAGGGAGCCTTTCCCGGCCAACGAGTTCAGCCATGGTGAGTTATTGGAGGTGGGGGCGGGCTCCCAGCTGGGCGGAGGGTTCAGCGCCTTCCTCTGGGGGTACAGGGGGCTGGACCTGGCCTTCCAGGTGTTGGTCCTATTTGCAGCGGCCTTCAGCTGCCTAGCCTTGCTGAGAGGTGGAGAGACCCATGGATAGCCCAGCCATCTTCCTGGGGGCTAGCTTGGCCCTCCTATCCATAGGCCTCTACTGTGTCTCCAAGCCCAACATGATCCGGATACTCCTAGGAGTGGAGATGGTCCTCAACTCGGCCAACCTGGCCTTCATCTACTTCTCCTCCATGAGAGCCTCCGCCGGCTACGTCGACCCCCTGGGCCAGAGCATAGTCTTTCTAAGCATAGTCACAGGAGGCTGCGTCATGGCCCTGGGCCTGGCCCTCATAGTCAACGCCTACAAACACTACAAGACCACCGACGCCCGGGAGCTCAGGAGGCTGAGATGGTGACAACTCCCCTACTACTGTATTTCTTCTCTCCCGTCCTCCTGGGCCTGGTGGGGGTCTTGGCCGAGAAGGCCAAAGCCCCCAGGCTCCGAGATGGAGCAGCGGTTGCCGTGGGTCTCTGGGGCGTCCAAACCATATGGGCCCTGGCCAAAACGGGCCCCCTCCAAGGCGAAACCCTTGTTATAAGCCTCCTGGGGAAGCCCCCCCTAGGCGCCTGCCTGGAGGTGGACCTGATGGGCCTCTACTTCGCAGGCACCGCAGTAGTCCTCTGCCTCCTGGCCACCCTCTACAGCTTGGCCTACATGGGCCACGAGGACAGGCTCACCGAGTTCTACACCCTGGTCTCATGCCTCACCGTTGGAATGGTGGGGGTCTCCCTGGCGGGGGACTTTTACACACTCTTCATCTTCTGGGAGCTCATGGGCCTCTCCAGCTACAGCCTGGTGGGCTTCAGAAAGAGCCTCGCAGGCCCCATCGAGGCCAGCTTCAAATACATGGTAATGGGCAGCGTGGGGAGCGTGGTCCTGTTCTTCGGCATGGCCTTCCTCTACGGCATGGCGGGCACCCTCAACTTCGCCCACCTCTCAACTGTGCTGAGGGACGCCCCCCTGAACCCCTGGATGATGGTGGTCTTCGCCACCCTACTGGTGGGCATGGGAGTCAAGGCCGCCATAGTCCCCATGCACACATGGCTGCCCGACGCCCACCCCGAGGCACCCAGCCCCATCAGCGCCATACTCAGCGGCATAGTCATCGAGACAGGGCTCTACGCCCTCATCCGAGTCCTCTACCTGGTCTACGAGCCAGCCTTCTTCAAGGCGCCCATAGCCTTGCTGGCGGCGGCCACCATGACCCTGGGCAACATCCTGGCCCTCAGGCAGGACGATGTGAAGAGGATGCTGGCCTACTCCAGCATCGCCCAAGTCGGATACATGCTCATAGGCGTCTCCACCGGCCTAGCCTACGGCCTCCTGGGAACCCTGCTACACGTCTTTAACCACTCCTTCATGAAGGGCGCCGCCTTCCTGGCCGTGGGAAGCATAGACCACCAAGCGGGGACCCGGGACCTCAAAAAGCTACGCGGGGTGGGGCGGAGGATGCCCCTCACCACCCTGGCCATCATAGTGTCCTTCCTGGGCCTGGCCGGGGTTCCCGGCACCAGCGGCTTCATCAGCAAATTCACCCTGTTCAGCAGCGCCATCGGTGCCGGCATGGGCTACCTGGCCCTCCTAGGCGTCCTCAACAGCAGCCTCAGCGTGGCCTATTACGCCAGGGTCATCATGACCCTCCTCTCAGGGGAGCCTGGGAAGGATGTCCAGGTGGGTGAGGCCTCACCCATCATGGTCTTGGTCACCCTAGCCATGGCCCTGGTGATCATATGGCTCGGCTTGTTCCCCGGCGGCCTAACGGCGCTAGCAAACGAGGCCACCAAACCCCTCTTCGAGGGCTTAACCCAATACATAGGAGCAGTGTTAGGATGATTCCCGTAACCGTTGTTTCCGAGCTGGGGCCCCAGATGGCTCCTCTCCTCTCGTGGTTGATCCCCATGGTTGGGGCGCTATCCATGCCCATTCTGGGTATGTTGAGCCACAGGCTCAGGGACACCATGGCCGTGGTCTTCGCAGGGCTGGCCGTTGTCTCGGCTGCCTCCATGATCCCCGGCCTGCTGGAGGGCCACACCCCTGGGGTGGTGGAGCTGGTGACGTGGCTGACCCTGCCCGGGGGCGAGCCCCTCAAATTCGGGTTGCTGGTGGACCCCCTGAGCGTCATCGTCTGCAACGTGGTGGCCTTAATCAGCTTCCTCATAGTGGTCTACTCCACCAGCTATATGGAAGGGGACCCGGGTCTCACCCGGTACTGGTTCCTCTTCCTATACTTCATAGGGAGCATGCTGCTGCTGGTGCTCTCCGACAACCTTTTGATGACCCTCATCGGCTGGGAGGGGGTGGGGGTTTGCAGCTACGGCCTCATCGGGTACTACTACCAGGACTCCAAGGAGAGGTGGCTGGGCGGCCCCCCACCCACCAAGATGTACCCCCCCAGCCACTGCGGCATGAAGGCCTTCGTCGTCACCGGCATAGGCGACGTCTTCCTCATCGCCGCCGTCTTCCTCATCTACTACTACGCAGGCACCTTCAGCTACGCCGAGCTCATTGAGACGGCCCCCGTGTGGCTGGGGGAGATGGCCAAGTCCCCAGGTCTGGTGGCCCTGGTGGCCGTCCTCTTCCTGGGGGGCCCCATAGGTAAGTCGGCTCAGTTCCCCCTCCACGAGTGGCTGCCCGAGGCCATGGCTGGTCCCACCAGCGTCTCAGCCCTCATCCACGCAGCCACCATGGTGAAGGCGGGTGTCTACCTGGTGGCCAGGATGAGCCCGGTCTTCTACGTTGGGCGTTGGGTGCTGAACCTCCCCGAGGCCCAGGTCTACTTCACCGCCATCGCCCTGGTTGGGGCCTTCACCTGCTTCCTAGCGGCAACCCAGGCCCTGGTGGCCTTGGAACTCAAAAAAATCCTGGCCTACTCCACCGTCAGCCAGATCGGCTACATGATGCTGGGCCTGGGCCTCAGCGGGTTCTCCGAGGAGGCCTACGTGGCGGGCCTCACCGCCGGGATATACCACCTGGCCAGCCACGCCCTCTTCAAGGCCGCCCTCTTCCTCAGCGCTGGCAGCGTAATCCACGCGGTGCACACCATATACACCAGTGAGATGGGGGGCCTCTCCAAATACATGCCCAAGACCTACAGGCTAATGGCGGTGGCCACCCTCAGCCTAGCCGGCGTCCCCATACTCAGCGGTTTCTGGAGCAAGGACGCCGTCTTCCTGGCAGCCCTGGCCGCTGGCACCCCCCTGGCCTATGTCTTACTCGGCGTCGGGGTGGCTAGCGCCGCTCTCACCCTCTCCTACAGCGTCCGGTTCATCGCCAGGACCTTCAGGGGGGAGGAGAGCAGCCACATCAAGCACATGGTTGAGCATGGCCACGCGCCCCATGAGGCTCCCCTGGCTATGTGGGGGCCCATCGCGGTCTTGGTGGGGTTGTTCACCGTTATGGGGCTGCTGGCCACCGCGGGGCTCTTCAACCCTGCTCTAAACCCCGAGCATTTCTTGGAGGAGCAGCTCCACCACTCGGTGGAGGCCCTGCTTCCCCACGGGGTTGCTGAGCACCTGCCCGTGGCCCACATTGAGGGCTCCACCAAGTTGTTGGGGGCGGCTCTAAGCGGGGTTGCCCTCCTGGTGGGGGGCTACCTGGGCTACACCTTCTTCTGGTCGGGGAGGGTGGATAGCTGGGCCTGGGTCCAGTCCAGCCCTGCTCTGAGCCGGATACACGCCTTCCTCTGGAACCGCTGGTACCTCAACGACCTCTACTACCTGGTCTTCGTGGACGGAGTCTCCATGTGCAGCCGGGTGTTCCACAACTTCTTCGAGTCCAAGGCCCTGGTCTGGCTCAACGATGGGGTTGCCCAGGCCTCCCAGAGGGTCTGCGAAGCCCTATACGGCGTCGTGGAGAGCGGCTTCTTCTTCGGCGCCGTGAATCGTGGGATACCCTCAGGCGTGCTGGGGGTCTACTCCAGGTTGAGGAAGACCCAGACAGGGCTCCTCAACATTAACCTGCTCTACATGGTGGCCATGCTGATACTGGTGATACTGCTCATGGTTTATGGAGGGTGGCTGTGATGGTGGGCTCACTGTGGTTGGCGGTTCTACTGCCGGTGGCCTTCATGCCGGTGGTCTACTTGCTGGGTAGGCAGATGGGGGGGAGGGTGGCATGGGTCGCAGCTCTGCCCCTGGTCTACACCACCCTGAGCCTGGTGCGGCTGATGCCCGTGGTCTCAGGGGCCCCCGTGGCCGAGTACCTGGAGTGGCTTCCGGGGGTGAGGTTCGGCTTCTACCTCGATGGGTTGAGCCTGCCCATAGCTGCCTTGGTGGCCTTCCTCTCGGTGGTGGCCATCATATACAGCGCCGAGGAGATGGGTTGCAGGATTCCCGAGATGTACGGGGGCGAAAACCCCAGGGCCCACGCCACCTACTACGCCGTCATGCTGGCCTACGCGGCCAGCATGGTGGGGGTGGTGCTGAGCACCAACCTCTTCCAGTTCTACATGTTCTTCGAGCTGATGATCATCCCCAGCTACATGTTGATCAACGTCTACGGCTCGGGTGAGAAGGAGAAGACCGCCCTAAGCTACCTGCTGTGGAGCATCGTGGGCGCCGTAATATTCTTCACGGGTGTGTTGATGGCTTACGGGGTTACGGGCTCCTACGAGATTACTTCCCTGGCCCAGCTGGGGGGCACCAGGTACGCCGGGGTGGTCACAGCCCTATTCGTGGTGGGGATGGGCGTGAAGCTGGCCATGCTGGGGGTCCACTTCTGGCAGCCGGCGGCCTACGCCGAGGCCCCCACCGCCGTGAGCGCCCTCCTGAGCCCCGCCATGAGTGGCCTGGCGGCCTACTCCATGGCACGGATGCTGCTGCCGGTTTCAGGGGCCCTCCAGTCGGTCTACACCCCCGCCTTGGCCTGGGGGTTGGCCACCATGGTCTACGGGGGTCTCATGGCCCTCTCTGAGAACGATGTGAAGAGGATGCTGGCCTACAGCAGCATGAGCCAGATGGGCTACATATTCATAGGGGTGGCCAGCGCCAACGCCCTGGGCGCCACGGGGGGTATGCTTCACTACATCACCCACGCCTTCGGTAAGGCTGCCCTGTTCTTCTGCGCCGGCGTAATCATCCAGAGGACGGGTGTGAGGGATATTAGGGAGTTGGGGGGCCTGGCCTCCAAGATGCCCTTGACGGCCACCGTCTTCTTCCTGGGGGCGCTGAACCTTGCGGGAATACCCCCCACGGTGGGGTATCCCTCCAAGATGATGGTCTTCATGGGGGCCCTGGGCCCAGGTGTGGTAGGGGGAGACCCCGTCCAGTTCACCCTGGGGCTGGTGGCCCTGGTCTCCACGGCCCTAACCGTGGCCTACACCACCTGGGCCATGCGGAGAATCTTCTTCGGCCCCCTCCCCGAGCATCTTAACGGGGTGAGGGATGCCCCCGCCCTGATGGGGGTTGCCATGGCTCTGGTGGCGGGCCTGAGCCTGCTCCTGGGGGTCTACCCGAGGCCTGTCTTCGACTTGGTAGCGGAGGCGGTTTCAAACCTGGTTGTGTGAGGTGAATATGTGTGAGTAGTTTGATTAGTCTGGTTTTAGCCCTCTTCCTGGCGGCCCCAGTGGTTTACCTATTGGGGAGGGGGATGGGCTCCAAGGTTAGCTGGATCGTAGCCCTTCTCTTCCTGGGGGCGGCGGCCACCCAGTGGTTAATGTTCCCAGAGGTGATGCACCAACCCCACGTGGAGGAATACCAATGGGTCTCACCCCCCCTAGGGCTGAGCTTCGGCCTGCTGGCCGACGGGTTGAGCACCCCCATGGTCTTCACCTTCCTATTCGTCTGCGCGGCCGCCAGCCTCTTCAGCGGGCCCTACATGGAGAGGAGGCTCTCCCTGGGGGACCTGGACGAGGGCGGCGACCAGCTCCCCAGGTTCTACAGCCTATTCCTCCTCTACGGCGCCAGCGTGGCCGGGTGTATGCTGGCCACAGACACCATCCAGTTCTTCATGTTCTTCGAGCTGGCCCTAATCTTCAGCTGGCTCCTTGTCTTCCTCTACGGCTACGGCGACCGGAGGAGGAACAGCATGGTCTACTTCATCTACACCCACATCGGCGGAGGCATATTCCTCCTGGGCATTCTGGGGGCCTACTGGTCGGTGGGGAGCTTCAAGGTGGCAGACCTGGCCCAGATCGCCGGACACCCCCAGGCCACCCTGGTGGGCCTAGCCATCACCATAGGCCTACTCTTCAAGATAGGGGCCTTCGGATTCCACGGCTGGATGCCCATAACCTACGCCGAGAGCCCCGCCCCCCTCAGCGCCGTCCTGGGAGCCACCTCCGTCATGCTCAGCACCTACGGCATGGCCCGCCTACTACCCTACTTCCAGGAGGCCCTGGAGCCCGTCAGCCACATCTTCATGGCCTGGGCCCTAGTCACCATCCTGTACGCCGGGGCCATGGCCCTGGCCCAGAGGGACACCAAGAAGCTGGTGGCCTACCTCAGCATGAGCCAGATGAACTACTGCGTCCTAGGCGTCTTCACCTACGTGGCCTACGGAGTCCTGGGCTCCATCAGCTACAGCATCAGCCACGGACTGGCCATCGGCCTCCTATTCCTAGTCTCGGGGGCCCTCCTCTACCGGACGGGCAGCCGGGATATGGATGAGATGGGGGGGCTGGCCGAGAGGCTCCCCAGCGTAATCCTGGCCAGCCTGGCAGGCTTCCTCACCATCGGAGGCGTCCCCCCAGCCGTGGGCTTCAAGAGCAAGTTCATCCTCCTCAGCGGGGCCATGGTGAGGGGCCTCCACTCCGGCTGGCTGGAGCTCATGGTGGCCATCCTGGCGGGGAGCCTGGCCACCCTGCTGACCCTTGGATACGAGTTCAGGGCGGTGTGGCGCATATTCTACGGGAAGCTCCCCAAGAGGCTGGAGGATGTGAAGGCCGTGCCCCTGGAGATGGCGTTGCCCCTGCTAGCCCTGGGGGCGCTGGCCGTGGTCTTCGGAGTCTGGCCCAAACTGATAACAAACCCCATAGAGGTCTTTATCGAACACATCTTCCACCACTAACACCCCTCTGGGAAGCCCTTTAAGCCCAGAGCCCCCACCCAACCCATGCTTGACTCGGAGACCCTTAGGAACAGGGTGGCCAGGATCATTGCCTGCACCCGCTTCCCCTTCGTGGACCAGGAGAACTGGCCCAGGGGGCGGCGCACAGTCGTGAACGACGAGGAGAAGAGGTTCGCCGTCCACGTGGAGGGGGAGACCTATTACCCCAGCATCGTGGTCTTGGAGGCCGGTGGGGGTGTGAGGGAGATAGGTCTGGTGGAGACCAGGGAAGAGGTGGCCGAGGGGAGCCTGCCCCGCTGGAGAGCCCTCAGCCAGGTCTGCTCCAAGGGGAGGGCCCACCGCAAGCTCTTCCTCTACGTCCCCCGGGGGCTTGAGGAGAAGGCCCAGAGGCTCTTGGAGGATGGCGGGGTGGACTACGACGGCATCCGGGGCTACCACGTGGAAAACCAGTTCCTCAGGGTAACCCCCTTTGTGACCAGGAACGATGAATACGACCACGCCGTCACCTAGACAATAGTATATACTGGGTGGCCCCCAATTCGTAAGTCTTTTAAACCCACCGATTTCACAGCCTCCTTGTTATGAGTATAGCGGTAATCGGTCCCTCCACCTTCGTCACCTGCTTCCAGCTCATAGGGGCCAAGGGCTACGAGGCCAACAGCGATGAGGAGGTGGCGGAGACCCTGGACCGGGTGGTGGGGATGGGCCACAAGCTCATCATAATCCCCGAGAAATACACCGGGGCCACCAGGGAGGTGAGGGAGGCGGTTATGCGCAGAGGCGAGATCACACCCATCTTCGCCCTGATCCCCGGGTTGGACCTCCAGACGGGGATGCGGATGGAGGAGCTGCAGTCGGTGGTCTCCCTCGCAATTGGGACAAGGCTGGAGTTGTAGCTATGGAGAATGTTTTGGAGTTGACGGAGAGGCTTGAGAGCCTGGTGGAGAAGGCTAGGCGGGAGGCCCAGGAGATTGTGGACCAGGCCAAGAGGGAGGCCCAGGCCGCCGTAGAGGCGGCCAAGCAGGAGGCCGAGCGCAGAAGGCTCAACGCCCAGAGGCGGGTGGGGATAGAGGACTTCCTCGTGGAGAGGGAGGCCCAGGCCCGTAAGGAGGCCGAGAAGGTTCGAAGGGAGTACGAGGAGCGGGCCAAGAAGATTCTAGCGGTCTCCGAGGAGAAGATTGAGGAGGCCGTGAAGGCCGTCTTGGAGGAGGTGTTGCCCAAGTGAGCCTGGAGAGTTTGGACGCCCAGCTCATATCCAAGGCCTTGGAGAAGCGGGAATACATCCTGGGGCAGGCCAGGAAGGAGGCCGAGAGGATCAAGGCCCAAGCCCAGGCCGAGGTGGAACGCATAAAGGAGATGACCAATGCGGCCATCGAGAACATATTGAAGGGGGAGGCCAGGGCGGTCTACGACAGGATAGTGGGCGGCGCCCAGCTGGAGGGCCGCAAGAAGGTGATGAACGCCAGGTTGCAGGTCATCAACCAAGTCTTCGACAGGGCCAGGGATGAGCTGGATAGGCTCACCAAGAGCCAGGAATACCCCCAAATACTGGTGGCCCTGGCCTCGGAGGCCATAGAGGCCTTGGACGAAGACTGCATCGTCTACGCCAACGAGAATGATGCTGAGTACCTTAAGACCCACATGGAGCTCCTACCCATAAACCACACCGTGAAGATCGAGCACGCCCCCTTCGACATCGAGGGAGGCGTCACAGTGGTGAGTATGGACGGCTCCAAGACCATGGAAAACACCTTGGAGGGCAGGTTCGAGGCCAGGAGGGAGTTTCTCATCCCCAAGGTGGCCGAGATATTGGAGGTGATCTAAGTGGCCGAGGTATTAGTGGGAACCATCGAGAGGATCAACGGAAGCCTAATCGTGGGCAAGTTCAAGGAGCAGCCCAAGATGGGCGACCTCATCCAAGTGGGCAACCTGAAACTAATGGGAGAGATCGTCCGCCTCAGCGAGGAGAACGCCTACATCCAGTGCTACGAGTCCACAGCAGGCGTCAAGCCCGGGGAGCCAGTGGTGGACATAGGCACCCCCCTGGTTGCAGAGCTGGGCCCAGGCCTCATGGGCCAGATTGTGGACGGGGTGGAGCGCAGCGAGCTCAAGCTCTGGGAGCTGACGGGCCCCTTCATCACCAGGGGTGCCAACATACCCCCCCTGGACAGGGAGAAGAAGTGGGCCTTCACCCCCACCGTCAAACCCGGGGACAAGGTCCAAGGCGGCGACGTAATAGGGACGGTCCAAGAGACGGAGAACTTCCTCCACAAAATCATGGTGCCCCCCCACTGGGAGGGAACCATCAAGTCCATAGAGGAGGGGGAGTTCACGGTGGAGGAAGCCGTGGGTACCCTTGAGACCCCCAGCGGCGAGCAGCCCCTCCGCATGATGCAGGTCTGGCCTGTGAGGGTGGCCCGACCCGTGAAGGAGAGGCTACCCCTCAATGCCCCCCTCATCACCGGCCAGAGGGTCATCGACACATTCTTCCCCTGCGCCAAGGGCGGCGCCTCAGCCATCCCAGGGGGCTTCGGAACGGGCAAGACGGTAACCCTCCAACAGATCGCCAAGTGGAGCGACGCAGACATCATCGTATACATAGGGTGCGGGGAGAGGGGCAACGAGATGGCCGACGTCGTCGAGCAGTTCCCCGAGATCGAGGACCCCCGGACGGGTAAGAAGCTCATCGAGCGGACCATCATCGTGGCCAACGTCTCCAACATGGCTGTCTCAGCCCGCGAGGCCAGCATCTACATGGGCATCACCATAGGGGAATACTTCCGGGACCAGGGCTACGACGTGAGCCTCATGGCCGACTCCACCAGCAGGTGGGCCGAGGCCCTCAGAGACATCTCAGGCCGCCTAGAGGAGATCCCAGCCGAGGCCGGCTTCCCCGCCTACCTCGCCGACAGGGTGGCAGGCCTATACGAGCGGGCAGGCAGGGTCAAGGTGCCGGCGACGGAGGACCGTTATGGGAGCCTCACCATTCTGGGAGCCGTTTCGCCCCCCGGTGGCGACTACTCTGAGCCCGTAACCACGACCACCCTCAGGTTTATCGGCACCTTCTGGGCCCTGGACAGCCAGCTGGCATACCGGCGCCACTTCCCCGCCATCAACTGGCTTAGGAGCTTCACCCGATACCTGGATGTGTCCGCCAAGTGGTGGTCCCAGCTGGACCCCGAGTGGGAGACGGCCAGGTCCCAAGCCCTCAGGATACTTGAGGAGGCCGCCGAGATCGAGGAGACAGCCAGGATCATCGGCGAGAAAGCCCTGCCAGACGACCAGCGCCTCATCCTCCTCTCAGCCGAGATGCTGCGGGAGGGCTTCCTGGTGCAGAGCGCCTTCCACGAGGTCGACCGCTACTGCCCCCCAGAGAAGCAGGCCAAGATGCTGGGCATATTCACCGAGTTCTACGAGCGGGTGCGCCCCCTGATCGAGCAGGGTGTGCCCATAGACCAGGTGCGCGACCTGTCTGTGATCAGGGAGATCATGAGGCTCAAGGAGAGGCAGGGGACCGAGCCCATCGAGCAGGTTCGGGAGGAGATGATCTCCCAGATACGGGCCTTGGCCCAACAATACGAGGTGAGTTAAGGTGAGCATAGTTTACAAGACTACCCGGGAAATCAGGGGCCCCATCCTCCTGGTGGATGATATTAAGGATGTGGCCTTCGACGAGATCGTGGAGATTGAGCGTCCCAATGGAGAGGTGGTGCTGGGCAGCGTCTTGGACGTGAGCCGCGACTGGGCCCTGATCCAGTGCTTCGGCGAGACGGCCGGCCTCAACCTGAACACCACCGTAAGGTTCACCGGCGACGTCCTCAGGATACCCGTCTCCGACGAGCTCATCGGCAGGGTCTTCAGCGGTAGCTTCGAGCCCCTCGACGGGATGCCCCAGATCATCGGGAAAGACCGGAGGGATGTGAACGGCGGCGTCATCAACCCGGCGGCCCGGGAGGTGCCCAGGGAGTTCATCCAGACGGGTATGAGCGCCATCGACGGGATGAACAGCCTGGTGAGGGGCCAGAAGCTCCCCATATTCAGCGAGTCGGGGCTGCCCCACAACGAGTTGGCCGCCCAGATCGCCCGCCAGGCCACCATCCCCGGCCGGGAAACCGATTTCGCCATCGTCTTCGGCGCCATGGGGATCAAGAACGAGGAGGCGGCCTACTTCAGGAGCGAGTTCGAGAAGACGGGGGCCCTCAACAAGAGCGTCATGATCCTTAACCTGGCTGACGACCCCCCCATCGAGCGCATCGTCACCCCTAGGATCGCCCAGACGGTGGCCGAGTACCTGGCCTTCGACCTGGGGATGCACGTCCTGGTCATCCTCACCGACATGACCAACTACGCCGAGGCCCTCAGAGCCATCAGCATTGCCCGCGAGGAGATACCCACCCGTAAGGGCTACCCCGGCTACCTCTACAGCGACCTAGCCACCATCTACGAGAGGGCTGGCCGCATCAAGGGCAAGCAGGGCTCGGTGACCCTGATGCCCATCCTCTCCATGCCTGCGGGGGACATCACCCACCCCATCCCCGACCTCACGGGGTACATCACCGAGGGCCAGCTGATTCTCCAGAGGGAGCTAGCCCTGAGGGGGATATACCCCCCCATGAACGTGTTGCCCAGCCTGAGCAGGCTCATGAAGGATGGGATTGGCGCCGAGACCACTAGGGAGGACCACCAAGACGTCTCCAACCAGCTCTACATGGCCTACGCCGAGGGCCAGCGGGCCCGGGGCCTGGTGAGGATCGTGGGCGCTGTGGGCCTCTCGGAGAGGGAGCGCCAGTGGCTGAGGTTCGCCGACCGCTTCGAGAGGGAGTTCGTCAACCAGGGGATATATGAGAACAGGACCATCGAGCAGACCCTGGACATCGCTTGGGACCTCTTGGCCGACCTACCCGAGGAGGACCTCATCAGGGTCCGAGAGGAATACATAGAGAAGTACCACCCAGCCCATAGAAGCAGGTCTTAGCCATGTCCGCCACCACCGGTATCAGGCCCACCAAGGGCTTCCTCATGGAGACCAAGAGGCGGATACAGACCGTAGAGCGGGGAACCGAGTTCCTCAAGATGAAGAGGGACCAGCTGGCCAAGGAGCTGACGGAGAGCCTGGGGGTCCTCAGGGGCCGCAGGAGCCTGCTCCTGGAGAACCTGTCGGAGGCCTACAGGGCTTTGACGGCCGCATACCTGAGCCTGGGCCCCATAGAGGTGCAGAGCCAGGCCAAGAGCATCAAGAACACCCTGGAGCTGGAGGTCCTCCCCCGCAGCATAATGGGGGTGGTCTACCCCTCTGTGCAGCTCCAGGGCCACCCCGAGGTGGCCGCCGAGCTGGACATAACCCTCGCCCACGCAGCCGAGAAGGTGTTCCAAATAATCGAGGAGATCATCCGGCTGGCGGAGTTCGAGGAGCGGGTGGAACGCATAGCCAGCGAGCTGGGGGCCACCAGCCGCAAGGTCAACGCACTGGAGAACATGGTGATACCCGACATGCGCTACATCATCAAGTTCATCGAGGACAAGCTGGACGAGGAGGCCATGGAGGAGCTGGTGAGGATGAAGCTCATAGGAGGTGCCAAGAAGTCGTGAGGACCCAAACCTCCTTTAAATCGGTGATGCTGCGGACCCACGCACGGATAGCCAACCTTCTCAGCCGGGACCAGGTGCAGAGGCTCGCAGAGTGCCCAGACCTGGAGTCCTTCCTGGAAGCCCTGAAGGAGACCCCCTACGGGGAGATAACCCTGGAGGAGGGGGTGAACCCCTCAATACAGTTGGAGAGAGCCTTCAACCAGAAGTTCGCAGAGCGAATAGCCGAGATAGTGAAACTCACCCCCGGCGCCAGAGGCGAGTTCCTGCACACCTACTTCCACCTCAGGTTCGAGGTCCTCAACCTCAAACGCATCCTCCGGGGCATATTCAATAACTGGGAGCCCGAGGAGATCGCCGACTCCCTCATCCCCATTGAACCCATCACCGTGAAGGACTACCAGCCCCTCACCAGGTGTAAATCCCTGGAGGAGGCCGTGGGCCTTCTGGAGGACACCCCCTACAAAGCGCTGAGGGGGGAGCTGGAGAGGGTGAGGCAGGTGGAGGCCCTTTGGCCCTTGGAACACATGCTGAACCAGATCTACTCCAAGCGGGTCCTAGCCCTCACAGCCAGCCTCCCCAAGTCCGACCAACGCATGGTCAACGCCCTGGTGAGATACGAGAACGATGTGGAGAACATACTCACCGCCCTAAAGTACCGGGGGAAGGAGGTGGAGGACTTTGAGGAGCTTTTCCCCGTCACCTATGGAGTGTCCTTGGAGACGCTTACCACGGTGGCCAAGGCCTCCGACATCGAGTCCGCCATCAACCTCCTGGAGGAGCCCTACAAGACCGTTCTGGACCCCTTGAGGACGGGGGACGTGGCCATGGTGCGGGCCATGCTCAGAAGGGGGAAATGCGACGTGGCGAGCCGGGCCAAGGCTATGGACCAATTCGGCTTCAATGTG
Source organism: uncultured Candidatus Bathyarchaeia archaeon (assembly GCA_964462185.1). Lineage (GTDB taxonomy): Archaea > Thermoproteota > Bathyarchaeia > TCS64 > TCS64 > RBG-16-57-9. The sequence continues at coordinate 74,283 of CAYWWV010000002.1, forward strand.
ATACTGGCCTTCCTGGTTTACAGTGAGGCCGAGAAGGACAACCTGGTGGGACTAGCCTGGGGCAAGGCCCAGGGCCTCCCCCCTGAAAACCTCCTCAAATACATAGTCCTACCAAGGGGCTAGGCTTTTACCCCTCCACCACCCCCCTAAACCCATGAGCAAGATCGTATACTTCGAGGGCAAAGGCAGGGAATACACGGAGGAGACCCTCAAGCTGGCCCGGGAGAGGGCTGAGGAGCTAGGCGTTGAGAATGTGGTGGTGGCCTCCTACACCGGGTACACAGGTGTGTTGGCTTCAGAGATCCTCAAAGGCCTCAACCTGGTGGTCTGCGCCGGGATGGCCGGGTTCAGGGAGCCCAACCAGGTGAGGATGGACCCCGAGAACAAGGAGAGGATAGAGGCCAACGGAGGCAAGGTGTTCTTCCACCTCCACGCCTTCGGCGGCCTGGGGAGGGCCGTCAAACAGCGGTTCGGGGCCATCCAGGTGGACGAGATCATCGCCCACACCCTTAGGACGGTGTGCCAGGGCTTCAAGGTGGCTCTGGAGATATCCTGTATGGCTTGCGACGCAGGCCTCATACCCTCTGGGGAGCCGTGCATCGCGGTGGGGGGCTCGGGTCAGGGGGC
>CAYWWV010000002.1:75009-88533 GCA_964462185.1 uncultured Candidatus Bathyarchaeia archaeon
GGTCTTAACACCCATGGAGGAAACCCTTCCCACCCTCCAAAGCCTCTTGGAGGAAAGGCTACGCGAGATCTACGGGGACCGGCTGAGGTATGCCAGGATAGATAACGCCCTGAAGCACCCTTCCAGGGAGGGCAGGTATGTGGTCACCTACAGCCTTTCCCTGGTGGGGCAGCCCCCCGTGTTGAGGGCCAAGACGGTGTTGGACTTGTCCACAGGCGAGCTGCTTGCCTACGACCCCTCGCTGGAATAGGTGTCCCCATGATCCATATGGAGAGGGAGGCCTTCCAGGGGCTCTGCAACCTCTCCAAGGCCCGCCACCCCCTGGAGACGGTGGTGCTCCTCCGAGGCCAAAAGACGGGTGAGGGATACCTGGTTACCGAGTTTCTGCTCCCCCCTTGGGGGTTTGGCTCCAGGGGCTTCGCCTCCTTCAACCCCCTGGCCCTCCCAATAGATTTTTCGATACTGGGCACCGCCCACACCCACCCCCAGGGCCCTTTACGCCCCTCCAGGGTCGACCTCCAAAACTTCTACGGCCGCATCATGATGATCTTGGGGCCTCCCTACGATGAGTCCAGCGTCGCCGTCTACGACAAGGGGGGGAGAGCCTTGGGCTTCAAGTTGTTCAACCGCCCACTATGACTGGGATGAGGGTCACCCTGTCGCCTGGGGAGAGCCTCCACGAGGCCCACCTCCTCTCCCCATTCACCAAGACCCCCAGTGCCCGGTTCTCGTAGGCGTATAGTATTTGGGGCCCCAGCTCGGCCAGGAACTCCCTGAGGGTTGCCTCCTCCTCCACCACGTAGCTGGCAGGCCCCGGGTACATCCAAGTCTCCTCTGGTTTGGCCGCCTTTAAATTCCCTGGCTTACCGGGCACTCCTCCTCGGAGAGGGGGGCTATGGTGTAGACCACCTGTTCTATGTTGTTAAGCATTCTAAGTTGGTCGATGAACCTGCCCACCTCCTCGGCCCTCCCCTGGGTGACGAAGACCTCGAGGCAGTAGTCCTCCCCCAGGTGCATATGTAGGTCGCTGGAGACTATTTGGTTGAACCTGTGGCGTAGGGCGAAGAGTTTTGCGTCGAATTCGTCCTCCGTGTGTCTGGATATCACGGTGATGGTGGAGGTGATGTGGCCTTTGGCCCTCTCGATCTGGTCTCGCGCCAGGAGTTCCCTTATGGCTAGGCGGACAACCTCCGACCTGCTGGAGTAGCCCCGGGCTTCTCGGAACTCGTCCAGTCTTCTCCCCAGCTCGGGTGTTAGGGATATGCTTACAACAGTCACAATATTAACAAACGGTGAAGCACTTATTAACAATTATTAAACAAACCCCCAACTTTAGGACATTGTTTAATAACAGCGTGGTTGGATACCCCTCCGTGACCCAAGGAACCCATCAAGGACACAACCACGACCACGACCACACTCACGGAGATGTCTCCTTCTGGGATAACCCCCAGCGGCTTGCAATCCTCGCAGCCCAGGGCCTCCTATTCCTCGTGGCCCTGGGGCTGGAGCGGTGGCTGGGCAACCAGCCTTTGGCCCTAGCCCTATACGCCGCCACCGCCCTCTGGGCCGGATACAAGCTGGCTTGGAGCGGGGCGAAGACCCTGGTGGAGAGACGCATACTAAACATCAACTTCCTCATCACCATAGCCTCGGTGGGGAGCTTCCTCATAGGCCACTGGGAGGAGGGGGCCGCCGTGGTATACCTCTTCACCATAGCCGAGACCTTGGAGGAGTATGCGGCCGCCAACGCCAGGAAGTCCATCCACAGTTTGATGGAGGGGGCGCCCGAGACCGCGGAGGTCTTGAGGGATGGGGTTGGGGTGGTGGTGCCCGTGGGCGAGGTGGATGTGGGGGAGGTGGTGGTCATACGCCCCGGGGAGCGGGTTCCCCTGGACGGGGTGGTGGTGCGGGGGGCCTCCAGCGTGGACCAGAGCGCGGTGACGGGGGAGTCAGCCCCCGCGGCCAAGATGGTGGGCGACCCCGTGTTCGCGGGCTCTATGAACAACGAGGGCTACTTGGAGGTGGAGGTCACCAAGCCCCTGGAGGACTCCACCCTATACAAGATATTCGAGTTCGTAAACCTGGCCCAGATGCGGAAATCCGAGATAGAGCGGTTCATCGACCGTTTCTCCAGGGTCTACACACCGGCGGTGGTGGCGCTGGCCTTCCTGCTTTCCACAGTCCCCCCCTTGGCCCTGGGCGCACCCTTGCAGCCATGGCTCTACCGATCCCTGGTCCTCCTGGTCATAGCCTGCCCCTGCGCCCTGGCCATCTCCACCCCCGTCTCCATGGTCTCGGGGATATCCAGCGGGGCGAGGAACGGCGTCTTGATTAAGGGGAGCAACCTGGTGGAGGCCATGAGCCAGGTAAAGGTATTCGCCTTCGACAAAACCAGGACCCTCACCACGGGTGAGATCAAGGTCTCAGATGTGGGGGGGCTGTCTATGGAGAAAGATCGGGTGCTCCAGCTGGCGGCCAGCTTGGAACACATGTCGGAGCACCCCATAGCCAAGGCCATCCGCCAGTCCCACCTTGAGGCTGGAGGCGAGATATTGGAGGTGGAGGGCTTCACCGCCATACCTGGGAGGGGGGTCTCGGGGGTGGTGGGGGGCGTCACCTACTACTTGGGCACCCGCAGCCTGGTGGGGAGACTGGACCCCGAGGTGGAGGAAGCCGTCTCAGCCCTGGAGGAGGAGGGGAAGACGGTGGTCCTGCTGGGGAGGGATGGGGAAGCCTTGGGATACGTGGCCCTTAGCGACACCCTAAGGGCTGACTCCAGGTGGGTGGTGGAGGAGCTGGGGCAGAGAGGCATAGAGACCGTGATGCTCACCGGCGACAACCGGCGCACCGCCAAGGCCGTGGCCCAAATGTTGGGGGGCATGGAATACCTGGCCGAGCTGCTGCCCGAGGAGAAGGTGGAGGCCGTTAAAAGCCTCCGCACCAGGGGGCGGGTGGCCATGGTGGGGGACGGGGTGAACGACGCCCCGGCCCTGGCCTATGCCGACGTAGGGGTGGCCATGGGTGCTGCCGGGAGCGACCTGGCCCTGGAGGCCGCCGATGTGGCTCTCATGGACGACGACCTCTGCAAAGTGGTCTACCTGCTGGACCTGAGTGTGGCCACCCAGAGGGTGGTGCGGCAAAACATTGTGCTCAGCATACTGGTGAAGGGTTTCTTCGCGTTCGCGGTCTTCCCGGGGTGGGTGACCCTCTGGATGGCCGTCCTGCTGGGGGACATAGGGCTCACCCTGGTGGTGATCCTCAACGCCCTTCGAATCCAGCGGGTCCAGCCCTCCCACCGCCACTAGAGGCCCCAACCAAGGGGGGTTACCTACTCTGCGTAGGGGTCCTTGACTGCGGGGTCTCTGCCGGTGAAGCTTCTCCTCATATACTCCAGGTCCTCTGGTGTGAGGGGGTGGGAGAGGCCGTAAGTCTTCAGTTTCTCGTCGGAGAACCGGGTGCTGTAAGGCTTGGCCACCTCCCCCAGGGAGGCTCCCACCACCTTGATTTTCTCCAGGTCGCCCTGGCCTAGCCCCCTCCTGGCGGCCAGTTGGATGTGTCTAACCTGGGCGGGGTCCAGGCCCATAGCCGCCGCCCCCACGGCGTCCACGGCCACCATGTCGGTGCCCGCGATAACGATGTTGGACCTAACTGGTTGGCCCACCACCTCGTCCATCTCCGAGCCCACGATGCCGTCCACCACGTTGACCACTGGCTTGAAGAGGGTGGCCAGGTCCACCAGCTTCTCGTCCAACCTGTGGTGCATGGTGAGCCCCCTGTTGCCCACCAGGCAGCCCATGAGGTTCTTGATGCTGAGGGTGACCTGGGCCATGTGGTGTATCTTCAGCTTGGGAACGTTCACCAGCTTGTCGCACTCCAGCACCGTCTCGGCTATGACCACCCTATCCAGAGCCCAGCCCCCCTTCACCTCCACCTCCACGCCCCGGTCCTTGTTCAGGTTCACCAGCCCCACACCGTGTCGCTCCGCCACCTCCCGGAGCCCCGTCACCTTGAAGGCCTTATCCGTCCCGGGGTTTCCCCCCTCTGCCACCGTTATCTCCCTCACCCCCAGGCCTTGGAGGTGGTCTATGATGGCCTCCACCACCCTGGCGTCGGTGGTTACCCCTGACTCGGGCGGCTTCGGCCGCACCATGTTGGGTTTGATGACGACCTTGTCGCCTGGCTCCACCGCTAGGGGTGGGAGGAGGCTGAGGGCGTGGGCTGTGGCCTGGTAGGGGTTGGCGGTGTGGGCTATGGCCACCACTGGCTGTGGTTTCATCTGGGGGTTTCTGGGGTGGACGGGATTTAAGCCTAGCCTTGGGGGAGTTGACGGGCGAGGCGGCCCAACCCCAGCCTCTCCAGGTTATCCCGGGTGGGCAGCCCCGTCTCCGGGTCCCACCCCCGAGACTCGTAGTACTCGTCCAACATGGCCTCCAGGTCCAGGACGGTGCCCCTGCTTGCCCCCCGTTCCAGGGGGGTTTCCGTGAAGCGGCTTGGCAGGGTGTCGTCCCTCCTGGTGAGGCCCTCCCTGGCGCCGAAGAGCCTTTCCAGGGTTACCACCCTCTCGCCCACCATCCTGGCTTCCTGGGCCTCCATCTCCAGCCCCGTGGCCAGGGTGAAGGCTTGGGCGGCCCTGGGGAAGGGGAGGAGCATCATGTTCTGCATGATGTTCTTGCAGGCTTCCAGGGAGTCGATGACGGCGCACCAGTCCTCGAAGTAGTGGACCAGCTTCCCCTTGCCCCTGTCGGACCGCCTCAGGGTGGCCCCAGGCTCCCCGAACAACTCCTCCCCCAGCCTGGGGTCGTCGCTGAGTTCGATGAAGGGCTCGCTTCTCAGGTGGTCCCCCCCGCGGGTGGCCACGGCGTATCCCAGGCCGAACCCCTTGAGGCCCCTGGGGTCGGCCATGATGAGGTCCATCCCCTTCACATGGATGGCCTCCTCCCAGCCCCTCCCCAGCTTCTCGGCGGCCCTGTGGGTCCCATCGGCCAGGGTGTCTCCAAAGCCCCTCCGTTGGGCTATCTGGTGGATTAGGGCTATGACCGAGTCCATGTTTCCCCAGGAGAGGTCGAGGCCCCCTGTTTCGGAGGGGCCTAGCTGCCCTTTCTCCCATAGCTCCATGGCCCAGGCTATGGCTCCTGCCGTGGAGAGTATGTCCAGGCCCAGCTCGTTGCACAGCTTGTTGGCCTCCAGCGCCCTCTCCAAGCTGGGGTTCCCGATGCGGGAGGTGAGGCTGCCCAACCCCTCGTATTCGGGGCCCTCCCCGTAGACCCTGGGGGGGCCAGGCACCGAGAAGACCCTGCTGCAGGGGATGGTGCAGGCGAAGCATCCCCGGGTCTTGACGTTGAACTCCTGGGCCAACCGCTCCCCGCTCACCCTCTCGGCGTGCTCGAAGACGCCCTGGGTGTAGTTCCTGGTGGGGAGGAAACCCCCCCGGTTGGCCAGGGTGAGGATGCGGGTGGTCCCCATGAGCCGGCGGCCGGGGTATTGTTCATGGTTTCTAATCTCCTCCACCAGGGCCTGGGAGAGCCTTTGAAAGCCCTCGGGTTGGGCCACCTCCACGGCTCCCGTGCCCCTCACGGCCACGGCCTTCAGGTTTTTACTGGCTAGGACGGCTCCCATCCCCGTGCGGGCGGCGGCCCTGTGTTGGTTGATGAATAGGCCTGCGTATAATACTCCTTTCTCGGCTGCGGGGCCGCATATCAGGGTCTGGGTCCAGGGGTCGCCTGTCTCCCGTTTCACGGCCTTGTCTACTTGGGAGACGGTGAGGCCCCATAGGCCGGGGTTCTCCACCACCTCCACCTCCCCGTCTCGGATGTAGAGGTATCCCGGGGTGGGGGCTTTTCCCTCGAGTATGATCTGGTCGTAGCCCGCGTATTTCACCTCGCTGGCGAAGTGGCCCCCCACGTTGGTGTCCCCGAAGATGCCTGTGAGGGGGCTCCTAGCCGAGACGTTTAGCCTGCTGGCGGTGGGGAACTCGGTGCCCACCAGGGGGCCTGTGGCTATTAGGAGTTTGTTGCCTGGCCCCAGGGGGTCTACGCCTGGGGGGAGCTCTGTGACCAGCCTCCAGGCGTTTAGCCCCCTCCCCCCCATGAATGCCTTGGCCTCCCAGGGGTCCAAGGGCTGGGTTTGGGCCCGCCCCGTGGAGAGGTCTACGCGGAGAACCCGGCCAGCGAAGCCTTTGAGGCTACTCAAGGCCCCACCTCTCCCGTAGCCTCTGGAAGGCCTCCTCCACCGTCTCCAGTTGCGGGGGGTTGTCGCCGTATTCTAGCGCTGCCGTGGGGCACTGGGCCACACACCTGGGGGCTCCCCCGCAGTGGTCGCAGACCAGTGGGGCCTCCCAGCCCTTGAATATGGCTTGGTATCTGCAGCTATCGACGCAGGTCCAGCAGGCGGTGCAGAGGTCTTCATCCACCTCCAACCAGCCCCCTGGGCTCCAGCTTAGGGCCTTGGTGGGGCAGGCCTCCACCGGGGGGCACACTGGGCACCCTCGGCAAAGGTTGGGGTAGTCCAGCCCTGACTCGTCGTCTTTATGGACCCGCACCCTGGATTGGCTGGGGGCGTAGAGCCCCGTATGGGCCTGGCTGCACGCCAACTCGCACACCCGGCAGCCCGCGCAGACCTCGGGGCTGGCTTTGATACTCGGCACAGTTATGCCTGGGCCCTCAGCCCTTTAAGGGTGCTTAACCATTAATGGTTAGCCCCGAGGACAGCCCTCTCCAAGACCTCCGCCCCCAGGTTGCCCCCCGTGACCACCACGCCCACCCGGCGCCCTCCCCACCGGTGGGGTTCCCTGAGGAGGGCTGCCACCCCCACCGCCCCAGCCCCCTCGGCCACCTGGTGGTGCTCCCTCAACAGATACCCTATGGCCCGGAGTATCTCCTCCTCCTCCACTATGGCCCACTGGTCCACCAGGTCTCTGCACATCTCGAAGGTGACCGAGCCCTCCTCCAGCCCCCCGTGGAGGCCCTCGGCCACCGTCTCCCCCATGGGGACCTGGTGGATGCGTCCTTCCTGGATGCAGCGGTACATGACGGGGCTGGCCTGGCTCTGGACCCCCACTATCTGGGCCCCCGTGGTCTGCTTGTAGACCGAGGCCACACCCGAGGCCAGCCCGCCCCCGCCCACGGGCACCAAAACCGTGTCCAACCCGGGCTCCTGCACCAGCATCTCCAGCGCCACCGTGGCCTGGCCCGCGATAACATCCAGGTCGTTGTAGGCGGAGACAAACTCCAAGCCCCTCTCAGCGGCCAGAGCCTTGGCAAGCCTCTCAGAGTCCATATACTCGTGGCCCTCCACCACCAGCTCCGCCCCATAGGACTTGATGGCCTCCAGCTTGGTGGCCGGGGTCCTCTCGGGGACCACCACCAGCGCCCCCAGCCCCAGCGCCCTCGCGGCGTGTCCAACCCCCTGGGCGTGGTTCCCGCTGCTGGCCGTCACCACCCCCCCTACACCTCGGGCCTTAAGCCCCACCATCTTGTTGGTGGCCCCCCTAATCTTGAAGCTCCCCGTCACCTGCTGGTTCTCCAACTTCAAGTAGACCCTGGCCCCCGTGAGCCTGCTGAGCTTATCCGAATACTCGAGAGGGGTCTCCCTGGCCACCCCTCGGACCCGCTTCCAAGCCTGGAGCGCTTCCCTCAACCCAATCATGGGTCTTCCATGGGCGTAGAGGTATTTGAAAAGTGGGGCAGAATGGCTCGGAGGGCCTGGCACTCTGCCTCCCAGCGAAACCGGTAGAAGCCCCCAAGGTGAAAAGTTATATCCCCCAAGGGGGAGAGTATGTGGTTGTGAGGCAAATGGGGTATCGCTTTGTTCACCCCCAAGGGGGCCGAAACCGCCGAGATTTCTAGCAAGACTTTAATCCAGCCAGCCCACCCCAAACACGGCCTCGAGACGCCTAAAGGAGACTATGGGATTGAAGGTGTTACCACGTAGAATAGACTTCCTCGAGATGGAGGAGAAGTGGCAGAGAATCTGGGAGGAGGAGAAGGTCTACAAGTACGACTGGGACGACGAGAGCCGACCAGTCTACAGCATCGACACCCCCCCACCCTACCCCAGCGGCGACTTCCACATGGGCAACTTCCTCAACTGGACCTACTTCGACATCAGAGCCCGCTACAAGAGGATGAGGGGCTACAACGTCCTATTCCCCCAGGGATGGGACTGCCACGGCCTCCCCACAGAGGTGGCCGTGGAGAAGGCCCGCGGCATCAAGAAAAGCGACGTCCCCCCCGACGTCTTCAGGCGCATGTGTGAGGAGTGGATAGAGCAGTACATCGAGAGGATGAAGCAGGCCGTCATCAGGATGGGGGCCAGCGTGGACTGGTCCACCGAGTACAGGACCATGGACCCCGACTACATCCGCAAGATACAGCTCAGCTTCCTCCTGCTCTACGAGAAGGATATGATCTACAAGGGGGAGCACCCCATCAACTGGTGTCCCCGGTGCGAGACCGCCATCGCCGACGCCGAGGTGGAGCGGGTGCACCGCCAGGGAAACCTCTACACCATCCCCTTCACCGTGGAGGGGGAGGAGGTCTTGGTGGCCACCACCAGGCCCATATACCTCCCAGCATGCGTGGCCCTCAGCGTCCACCCAGAGGACCAGAGGTACACCCACCTCATAGGCAAGAAGGCCCGCGTACCCGTCTTTGGTCAAGAGGTCCCCGTCATAGCCAACGACGAGGTGGACCCCGAGTTCGGCACGGGGGCCATGATGATCTGCACCTACGGCGACAAGGCGGACGTGGTGGCCGTGGCCCGTTTCAGCCTCCCAGTGGTTCGACTGATAGACGGCAAGGGCGTCCTCCTGGAGGTGGCTGGCAAGTATGCAGGCCTCCCCATAGCCCAGGGGCAGAAGGCCCTGGTGGAGGATATGCGGGAGATGGGCCTCATAAGGGCCGAGGAGTCCCTGGACCAGGAGGTGGGGACCTGTTGGAGGTGCGGCACCCCCATCGAGGTGGTCTCGGCCCGCCAGTGGTTCCTGCGCACCATCCAGCTCACCGACAAGGTGGTGGAGACAGCCAAGGCCATTAAGTGGTACCCCGATTGGATGCGGCAGAGGCTCATCGACTGGGCCACCGGCCTTGACTGGGACTGGGTGCTCTCCCGCCAACGCATATTCGCCACCCCCGTACCAGCCTGGTACTGCTCCAAGTGCGGAAAGATCAAGCTAGCCAAACCCGAGGAACTCCCAGTGGACCCCAAAATACAGCAGCCCACCACCCCCTGCAGCTGCGGCTCCACCGAGTTCACCCCCGACACCGACGTGATGGACACCTGGTTCGACAGCAGCATGACCTGCGCCATCCACGCCGGCTGGCCCGACAACCCCAACTGGAGGCGCCAGTTCCCCGCCTCCATCCACCCCAGCGGCCAGGACATCATAAGAACCTGGGCCTACTACCTGATGGTGCGCCACCTGGCCCTATTCAACGAAACCCCCTACAAGTCGGTGCTCATCAACGGCATGGTGCTGGGGGAGGACGGGAGGAAGATGAGTAAGAGCCTGGGGAACTTCGTCTCCACCCCCCAGGTCTACGAGAAGTACGGGGCCGACGCCCCCCGCCAGTGGGCAGCAGCCGGGGGCTCCACAGGCACCGACATACCCTTCCGCTGGCAGGACGTGGAGTATGGGCGGCGCTTCATGCAGAAGCTCTGGAACGCGGCCAGGTTCGCCTCCATGCGTCTGGAGGACTACGACGGTGGTTGGCACCAGCCCGAGCTGCTCGACAGGTGGCTCCTCTCCAAGCTGCAAACCACCATCAGGAGGGTGACCCAGGCCATGGAGGGCTGCGACTTCATGAACGCCACCGAGGCCGCCAGGAACTTTGTGTGGCACGTGGTGTGCGACCACTACTTGGAGGCGGCTAAGTCTAGGCTCTACGGCGAGGGGGAGCCCAAGAAGGCCGCCCAGTACACCCTGCACACCGTCCTCAGGGACACGCTGAAGCTGCTGGCCCCAGTGATCCCCCACCTCACAGAGGAGATCTGGCGCACCATGTACGACCCCCACACCAGCATCCACGTGAGCCCCTGGCCCCAGCCCCAGGAATCCCTGGTAGACCCCGAGGCCGAGCGGGTGGGCGACAAGGTGGTGGCCCTCATAGCGGCCATCAGAACCGAGAAGAACAGGAGGGGGCTGAGCCTCAACGCGCCTCTACCCCAGGTGACGGTCTACGGGGGCGGCCACGTTGCTGACCTGGCCCTGTGCAGCCGGGACATCCGGGACACCCTGAAGATAGGGGAGCTGGAGCTGCTGCCTGAGGAGGGTGGGGAGACCCCTGTGCAGGGGCTGGAAGGGGTGGGCTTCACCCTCCACCTGTAACCGTTAAAAGGGCTGGGGAGAAACCATCCCCCATGGCTGGAGAGATGGTCCCCCTAGAGGAGGCCGAGAACGAGGTCAAGGTGGTCACCCAGAGGCTGGCTCTTCTCCACCTGGCCTACGCCAAGTCCATCGTGGAGGCCTTGGGGTGGGAGGAGGGCCGCCAACTCATCCTGGACAGCATCAGGCTCTACGGCGAGTATGTGGCTGAGAGGACCAGACAGGGGCATCAGAGCCTGCCCAAGTACGGCTTCTGGGAGCGGAGGCCTGGGAAGCCCCCCCTCTGCGAGCTGGGGAAGCTGGTGGTGGAGATGGGTGAGCCCAGGCTAGGCGCCCTCTACTGCCTCGTAGACCCCGCCAAGACCATGGCCGCCGACCCCTCCACCAAGATGGTCCACACCAAGTGCATGATCCTGGGGGACGACCAATGCTCCTTCGAGACCATACCCACCACCGAGGAGGACCGCAGGGACTTCAAAAAGGGTAGAGACTGGGCCCACGTAGACCCCTTGATCGACCAGTATACCCGGGAACCCTAGTAGGTCCGGTACTTGGTGATGGCGGCTATGCCCCCAAAACTCCTGATAAGCATCTCCCCCTCCTCGGTGTGGGTGCTCACCACCTCCACCCTGGCCTTCGCCTCCTCAGCCATCTTCACCAGATACTCCAACAGGTCCTCCCGGGACTCCACCTCGTAGAAAGCCCCCCCGCACTTCAAACAGTTCAGGCTCCCCAGGCTCTGCTCGAACTCCTCCCACTCCTCCTGGTCCACTATCCTAGTCTCTCGGTGGCCGCAGCTCCTGCACACCAGGGTGACGTGAAACCGCTTCAACTCCTCACTCAACAGAAGCATGTGGACGTTCTGGTTCCTCAGCTGGGTCATAACCTCCTTCTCGCCGTAGGTGGCTAGGCCGTCGTCCTCCCCCAGGTGCCTCAAGAACTCCTGGACCACCCTGCGCTCCTCCAGGTACCTAACCTTTTCCAGGAAGCTCCTGGAACGCCGCACCACCTCCTTCACCCCCTCCAACCCGGTGTAACCCGTGTCCACCGTGGTCAGAATCTTTTCCCGAATCTCGTAGTGGAGGTAGTTGCCGTTGAGGAACTCCTCCTTGGTGGGCCCCGGCCCCCCTAGGATGATGCCCTTCAATTCGGGCATATTCAAATAAACATTAGTCATGGCCTCCCCCACCCGGTTGTAGTATTCCTGGAGGTGCATCTGCCGCAGCCTCTCATACCTCCGGGCGGACTGGCCCCCGGCGCGGGTCTTCCCCCCCACACCGCTGGTCATGTTCTTCAGGACCTCCACCCGCTGGCCCTTCACCATGGCTAGGGTGGCCTCCTTGGCGTCCATCACCACTATGCCGTAGCTGTCCTCATGCTCCAACAGGTCCCATAGCGGGTCCAACATGAATTTGTGCTCGCATCGATAGTAGTATATGCCTATGGGCTCGGGGGGGATGATGCTGAAGGTCTGCATCTCCCCCACCCCCAGCTGGTCTGAGGCGATGTTCCCTGCGAATATGGCCAGCCCCGTGTCGGGGATGCGTTCAAAGAGCTTGAGCCGCTCCATAACCTTGGTGAGCGCCTCCTGCACGTTTTTCCTGGTGGTCTTGGACTTTATGTTGGAGGCCGTCCCATACTCGTTGCGCAGGTCGGCCATCACCTCATGCACCTGCTTCCCCGGGGGGATGTAAACCGTCACCAGCTCGGTCCCCCGCCCCTCCAGCCTCTCCAGCTTCTCCAGCATACGGCGGAACCTGAAGCGGTCCAGGGTCTTGTTATCAGTGGACAAAAGGGCTCACCAGTCGCAAGACTGATGTGGGGCACCCTATTTGAAGGTTGCCCACCCCCCCTACGGGGTTACCGTGGAGCCTCTGTGGCCCCCCTCCACGGCCCTGGCGATCTCCTGGGGGTCGCGGCCGTCCACCACCACCAGGGGGATCGCCAACTTGGCCAGCCTCCGCACGCCCTTCAAGTCGAACAACCCGTACTCCCCAGGGTACTGGTGGGTGTTCTCCCGGACGATGTCCTCCAACTCCCCATAGGTGAGGCGCTCCAGCTTCACCGCGTCGCCGTGGAGCCTGGGGTTGCGGGTGTACACCCCATCCACATCCGTGGCATTCACCACCAGCTGCGCCCCCACCCTCCCAGCGAATATGGCTGCCCGGTAGTCGGTGCTGCTGCCGGGGCGGAACCCCCCGCCCACCAGGATCTTCCCCTCGGGGGCCCTATCGAAGTCGCTGGCCCTCTGGTAGACCCGGCTCTGGTCGGCGTCCTCCCCCAGGGCCGCCATCAACAGCAGGGCGTTCACATGGGTGGCCTTAACCCCTAAGAGGTCCAGGAGCCTTGGGGGGGCCCCCAACTCCCGCCCCACGGCTATGAAATACCTGGCGGGGCGGCCGCCCCCGCAGACCACCACCAGCTCGTGTCCCCTCTGGTGGAGGCTTCTCAGCACCCTGGCGTACCTCTGGAAAACCCCTGGGTCCAGCTCCACGGGGCCCGAGCCACGCCCCGTCAACAAGCTCCCCCCCAGGCTGATAGAGACCCTCATCCAGCTAAACACCCCCCCAACGGGTTTAGGCTTTTCTGAGCAACAATTTTAAACGAGATGCCCCCAACCATAGTTGCACACGCGGGGGTTCCCGAGTGGCCAAAGGGGAAGGACTCAAGATCCTTTAGCTCAGGCTTTCGAGGGTTCGAATCCCTCCCCCCGCACCAAATTACGGGTAACGCATACGTGGGGTTGCACCAGATTACATCTTGGTTAATAACATATGGGTCATGGGTAGTTGCGTAAGGCGTATTTGGCTGCTATTCCTAGGCTGGGCCTTGTTTAAGATTAATTATCTCATTTAAACTTGCGCGCTAGGGGGACTAAACACGTGTATTAAGATTTATGCTAGCAATAACCTCAACATCATCTAAACAGTTAATTACCCAGATTTCCTCATCTCGAACGGCTCGATATCCTCCTCATGTAGAACCTGTTACCCATGAACTCCAGCTCCACCAGCTTGTCCTCCCCTATGAGCCGCTCAACCTCCCCCCACTCCGAGCCGTCGCGCCTCAGCAGCTCCTCCACGGCCTCCAATCTCATCGGGTGGACCGCTGTTATGCTTAGAACATCTTCCTCGAAGTCGCCTGACGAGGCGAAGGCGTTCCCCTCGTAGCCTATCAGGTACTCCACGTCGTCGAGTACC
>CAYWWV010000003.1:0-33161 GCA_964462185.1 uncultured Candidatus Bathyarchaeia archaeon
GGGTGGTAGCCCGGCGGAGATTCGAACTCCGGTCTGAGGCTCCAAAGGCCCCCATCCTTGTCCACTAGACGACCGGGCTGTGCAGGCTTGAAAATGGGGTTGGGTGTATTAAAGTTTTCAAGGGGGGGCTAGAGGTATTGGAGGATGGGTTTGGGGTAGCGGCGTTTGAGGGGCTCGTATTTTTGGCAGAGGTATCTCAACACTACCAGGCCTATGAGCCAGAAGAGGACGGTCTCGGGGAGTTCGAGGAAGAGGGTTCTCCTGGGGTTGGGGGTGAAGTCGGGCCATCGGGCCCTGTAGAGCCATAGGTGGGCCACGTAGAAGAAGAGGGGGTTTCTCCCATAGGTGTGTATGGTTTGGACCAGGGGGTTTCCCTGGGCCCCGTGTTTCTCCAGGGCCAGGCCCAGGGCCATGAGGAGGCACATGATGCCCAGGGTCCACAGGAGGAAGGCCAGGCTCGGAGGGTACTTGGAGACGTAGAGCCAGTCCACCAGGGTGTTGCCCTGGCGGGGGAGGAGGTTCCCGTAGCCGTTGAGGTATCTCACGGCCCAGAAGAGGGCTAGGGAGGCGGCGCCGGTGAGGGCGAGGGGCCTATCCAGGGCCCTGAGTCGTTCGCGGGGCTGGGATTCCAGGTAGGAGCCGAAGCACCAGCCCAGGGCCATGACGCCCAGCCAGGGGATGACGGGGTAGAGGCCCACGTAGGGCCACCTCTCGAAGTTGGGCTCGTGGAGGACGACCCGCAGGTACCAGCCCCAGTTGGGCCAGGGGGGGATGGCTTCCAGGCTGAGGAAGGGGTGGCCCAACACCACCACGAGGCCCCAAACCAGCAACACCCAGGTGGGGAGCCTCCGAGCCACGCTGAGGACTATGAGGCAGACCCCTATGCAGGCCAGCACCCCGAAGTAGGTCCAGGGCAGGCTGAAGGCGGGGGCCACCAGGCCGGCCTCCAGGAGGAGAAGCACCAGGCCCCGCTTGGCAATGTGGAGGGAGACCTCCCGCTGAGTCTCCCCCCGGGCCAGCCTCCGGGCCGTGGAGATGGCCAGAACCGTCCCCGCCAGGAATATGAAGGTGGGGGCGCAGATGTGGCTCACAAACCTCAGGAGGAACCACTTGGTGTCCACGAATGGGGGCGCCATCCCCAGGATGCCCTCCCCCCCATGGTGGTAGCGGTTCCAGAACCCCGAGACATGGTCCCAAGCCATCACAGCCATCACCACGCCCCGGGCGAAGTCGATGAACCCCAGCCTAGAGGGAGGTTTAGAGCCCATGATACAACAGAGAAAGGGACCACCCAGAGACTATATAGGGTTGTTGGGTTGTGGGGGGAGTCTCCCTGCTCGGAAGGAAAAACAACGGCAACCCGAAAGATTGCTATTGGTTCAGGGAGACTCAACCAGCATCTAAACCATCCCTTATAAACTCTTTTACCTTCCAAGGAAAATCCCGGGGTCAACCCGGGGGGCTAGGGGGGTGGCTGGGCTACAACCAGGGGCCTCGGAGAGGCGCCCAGCACCTCCCCGCCCCGAGCAAACACGTAGACATACTCCCCGGCCTCCTCAAACACAAAGGGGAAGACGTACTCCCCCTCCAGCCCGGGGGGCACCGAGACCGTCTTGGAGACGTTCAGGGCGGCCCGCCCCCCCACGGGGCCCAGGCTGCAGGTGATGTTCTCCATAAGGCTGTGGACCCGGGTGGGGTTGCGGAAAACCGCCAAGACGTACCCCCCCTCCCCAGCCCCGAGGGCCTCCACCTCCCCCTGGGCGTAGCCCATCCACCTGGAGCCCAGATACTCCAGGTGGGGCACCCTCACCAGGGGATACCTGGAGACCTGGAAGGGCAGCCACGTCTCCAGAAACAACAGATGGATACGAACCCTGCCCCGCAGCGTCACCTCCACCTCCCCCCCATAGGTTTCCAAAGCACCCTCCACCGCCCGCCGCAGGGCCCCAGGGTCCCCCACCCTCAGCTGGAGGACCCGAGTCCTGTAGGTGAGGAAGCCCAGCTTCTCCCGGGGAAAGGAGTAGACACCCCTCTCCACCACCACCCCCTCCACCAACATCTCCAACTCCACATCCGAGGCCGCAGGCTGCACCACCGAGACAGGGTTCACCGTCAAACCCACCAACCAGCGCCTCACATACTCGGGAGTCTCCTTCACCAGCCCCGTCTCCGTGTTCACCTGGGGCGAGGCGATGACCATCCCCACCTCCAGGGAGGCCTCCCCACCCCCCTGGACGGCCAAGAGGTAGGAGGCCAGGTCCCCCTCGGAGACCTGGAAGACAACCTGGAGCCCCTGGATCTCCCGGTAGGTGGAGTAAAGGTTCCCCAACTCCCTCCCACCCATGACGGCCACAAACAACAGCACCAGGACGGCCACCCCCCTCAAGTCATCCCGGCCCAAAGCCCCCGGCCCCCCATCCATAAACCCATCCACCGCGCAGAATATAGCCGTTCCCAAGACTCAAAGTTTAAAACAAACCTGGTCAAAAGGAGTGCTTAACAAGCAATGCCCCTGAAAAGCCTACGACACAACGGAGTACTGGTGCCCCCACCCTACCAGCCCAAAGGCCTGTCGGTGAAGATCAAGGGCAAATGGCACAAGCTCACCCCCCAGCAGGAGGAGCGGGTGGTGGCCTGGGCCAAGAAGATGGGCACCCCCTACGTGGAGGACCCCGTCTTCGCCGAGAACTTCCACCGGGACCTCAGCGAGCTGCTGGGCTTCCAGGTTAAGCCGGGGGACATCGACTACCAGCCCATATACCAGATGGTGTTGGAGGAGAGGGAGCGGAAAAAGAACCTCCCCCCCGAGGAGCGGAAGAGGCTCCGGGAGGAGCGCAAACGGGTGAGGGAGGCCAACAAGGAGAAGTACGGGTGGGTGGAGATCGACGGAGTCCGATGCGAGATCGCCAACTACACCGTTGAGCCCAGCAGCATATTCATGGGCAGGGGCGCCCACCCCCTGAGGGGCCGCTGGAAGGAGGGCCCCCGCCACGAGGACATAGAGCTCAACCTGAGCCCCGACGCCCCCGTGCCCCCTGGGAGCTGGAAGGCGGTGGTCTGGGAGCCCGACCACCTCTGGATAGCCCGCTGGAGGGACAAGCTCACGGGCAAGATGAAATACGTCTGGCCCCACGACAGCGCCCCCCTCAAACAGTCCAGGGACAAGGAGAAGTACGACAAGGCGGTGGAGCTCAGGAGGAACCTGGACAGGGTGAGGGAGTTCATCGAGTCCAACCTGGACCACCCAGACCTGAAGAGGAGGAAGACGGCCACCGTCTGCTACCTCATCGACCAACTCAACTTCCGGGTGGGAGACGAGAAAGACGAGGCCGACGAGACCGAGGCCGACACCGTGGGAGCCTCCAGCCTGAGACCCCAACACATATCCTTCAACCCCGACGGCTCCGTCACCTTCGACTTCCTGGGCAAGGACAGCGTCCGCCACCTCATCACAGCCCACCTAGACGAGAGGGCGGTGCGAAACCTCAAAGAGTTCGCCCAAACCGCCAACAACAAATCCCTCTTCGAGGAGGTGGACAGCACCGTGGTCAGCGAGTTCCTCGACGAGGTGATGGAGGGCCTCTCAGCCAAGGTCTTCAGGACCTGCCACGCCACCGAGGCCGTGGAGAAGAAGCTGGAGGAGGTGAAGGTGGACCCCCAGGACCCCGAGTACGTCAAGAAACACGCGGCCACCCTGGCCAACCTGGAGGCCGCCAAGGCCTGCAACCACAAGAGAACCATCCCCAAGACCTGGGAGGAGAGCCTCCGGCGACAGAAGGAGAGGCTTAAGGAGAGGAGGCGGAGGGCCCTGGAGAACCAGAGGAAGTACCGGGAGAAGATAGCCAAGACCCGGGCCACCTACGACGAGAGGCTGGAGAAGCTGAAGGCCAGCATCGAGGCCGAGAAGGAGGCCCTGGCCGAGCTGGAGCGCCAGCTGGAGGAGAGGCTGGCCCAGGGCAAGCCCAGCAAGGGGCTGAAGAGGAGGGTGGAGTCCAAGAAGAGGAAGCTGAGGGGCCTCAGGAAGAGGCTGGCCGAGACCAAGAGGAAGCGTGGGGAGAGGCTGGCCAAGCTGAGGGAGGCCATGGAGAGGAGGAAGACAAGAGACCGGGAGGCCATAGAGAAGGCCAAGCTCCAGATACGGGCCAAGGAGCTGACCCGCGACTACAACCTGGGCACCAGCCTCAAGAACTACATCGACCCCCGCGTCTACCTGGACTGGGGCCGCAGAGTGGACTACGACTGGAGAAACTACTACAGCAAGGCCCTGGTGAAGAAATTCAGCTGGATCGACAACGACGCAGCCTAACACCCCCCACCTATGGGCGGCATCGGGGAGACCTGGTAGCCGTCTTGGAGAGCCGTTAACCCCATGAGGGCCTTCAACCTCCGAGCCGGGCATACCAAGGACCACGACAGCCCCATTCCCCGGTACGGCTCCACCCCGGTGGACGGGCCCTCCCGGGGGAGAAGCATAGCCCCCCACTGGGAGGAGATGCTGGAGAACCACTACCGGGAGAGGGGCTGGACCAGCGGGGGAGCCCCCAAGGAGACTCTGGCAAGCCTCGGCCTAGAATGGGTGTGGAGATAGCCCACCTAGCTGAGTAGGACCACGCCCCCAGCCACGATGAGTAAGGCCCCCACCAATATCCTCAGGGTGAGGGGCTCCCCCAACACCACGGCGGCCACCAGCACCGTCACCAGGGGGTAGGTGGCCACCAGGCTGGCCGAGAGGCCCGCACCCGACTTGGCGATGGCGGTGTAGTAGAGGAGGTGGCCCAAGGCGAAGCTCACCACCCCCGCAGCCGCGTAGAGCAAACCCCCGCGGCTGAAGACGGCTGAGACCTCCAACCGGCCCGAGAGGGCCAAGTAGAGGGCGTAGAGGGCCCCCGCAGCGGCGCAGCTAAGCCCCGTACCCGTCACAGGGTCCAGGGCCTCCCCCACAGCCCCCACCAAGACCGCCTCAACCCCCCAGCAGAGCACAGCCAAAACCGCGTAGACCCAACCCTCCATAAACATCCCCTACACAACCCCCCAACCCACAGATAAAAGCTCTTACCACCAACCAACAGAAAAAAGGGAAAACAGCCCCACAGCAGCCGCGGCGTCCCCGCCCTCCCTGGGGGGAGCTAGGAGCCAAGCAGCTCCTGTCTCAACTCGTCCCACACACCGTCTATGACCGCCTCCACCACCCCGCCGTCGGTGACGACTATCCTCGCCACATGGGGGGTTATCACCTGGGCCACCATCTGGCCAGCCCGGTCACCATACCCAGCGTGCCTACACTGGAACTCCACGGTGACGACATATTGGAGGGGGTGGCTCTCCGCCACGGCCACCCCCACCACCTCGATGGAGCCGGGGACGCCGTCAAAGCCGAAGGTGGGGCCCTCCTTTAGGAAGGCCACCGCGGCCTTAACCGCGGCCTCTTCTTTGAAGGCGGGCGTGGCCCGCCATGCGTATATGCCCAGGGCTGGGAGGGCCCCGAGGATTAGAGCTATTATCAACCATGTTTTCTTTCTCATTTTAACTCGCTATTCCCTGGGGGGGCGTGGGTATAATATGCTATTTTTTGGAACGGGTGTTCAAAGGAGTAGAACACCCCAGGCCTTCTTGGCACCCCAATACATAGATAGGGAGGGCTACTATCCTCAACCTGTTGGAGTTGAGCGATGAGCCTTGAGGAACCTTGTTAAGCGTAAGCTGAGGGCTGGGAGGCCGGCGCTGGGCACCTGGGTGACCATCGGCCACCCCGACCTCACCATGTACCTGGCCGACATGGGGTGGGACTGGCTGGTCTGCGACATGGAGCACAGCCCCTACGGCCCCGAGACCTACCACTTCATGGTCCAGAGCATGCTCTGGGCGAGGAGCCGCTGCATGCCCATGTGCCGCATCCCCTACACAGACCTCATCTGGGTGAAGAAGGTGTTGGACGCGGGGGCCACGGGAATCGTCAGCCCCCGGATAGAGACCAAGGAGCAGGCCGAGGAGCTGGTGCGCCTCATGAAGTACCCGCCCTGGGGGGAGAGGGGGGCGGGGCCCAGGCTGGCCGCCTTCCGGGACCCCGACTACTTCGAGTCGGCCAACGAGGAGACCCTGGTGGTGGTGATGATAGAGACCGCCAGGGGCGTGGAGAACATCGAGGAGATTTTCAGCGTGGAGGGGGTGGACGCATGCTTCGTGGGTCCCAGCGACCTCAGCCTGGACATGGGCATCCACAGACAGTACACCCACCCCAGGTTCCTGGAAACCCTCGACAGGATAGTGGAGGTGGGTAGAGACGCCGGCGTGGCCCCCGGCATGCACTGCTTCACCACGCCGGGCCCCACCAACATCAACGAGGCGCTGGAGAGAGGATTTCTCTTCTGCGCCGTTAACAGCGACACCGCCTTCATGCGTAACGGCGTCCAGCAGGCCTTCGAGTCGATAAAGGGTTGGCAGCCGGGGGAGGCTGGCGAGGAGGTAGCCCTCTAGAGGGGCTACTCGTACCTGAGGGCCTCCACGGGGTCCAGGCTGGCTGCCTGCCAGCTGGGGTAGACGCCGGCCACCACGCTGGTAACCAGGGCGAAGAGGGTGACCATCAACCCTAGCCTGGGCTCCGTCGAGACGGGCAGCCCGATGCGGTTGCCTAGGAGGAGGCCGGCTGCGAACCCCAACGCCGAGCCCAGCAGCCCCCCGAGGAGACCCGTGATGGTGGCCTCGGTGAGGAACACCAACAGGATGTCGCCGTTGGTGGAGCCTATGGCTTTGAGGATGCCTATCTCCCGGGTCCTCTCCAAGACGCTTATGGTCATGGTGTTGATGATGCTCACCCCCGCCACTATGAGGCTGATGGCCGCGATCCCCGCCAAGACGGCCTCGATGGTCCCCAAGACCTCCCCCACCTGCTCCTGTATCTGCTCGAAGGTCATCACTAGGACCCGGTCGCCGAACAGTTCCTCCACCTCCTCGGCCACAGAATCCACGTTTTCAATCTCGTCGGCCTGGAGGGCCATGAAGTCCGCCTGGCCCTCCGTCTCCAAGAGGCCCTGGGCCATCCTGAAGGGGATGATGAAGCTCAAATCGTCGTTCGAGCCAAAGGACCCCCCAACCTTCTCCAGGATGCCCACCACCCTGAAGTTGCTGGTGCGCTCCTCCCCGCCCACGTAGTAGCGGAGTGTGACCCTGTCCCCCACCTCCAGCAGCCTGTTCCCATCCTCGTCGAAGGCCACCAGGTGGCCCACCACGGCCGAGGCCGAGTCGCTCTGCACCAGGGCCCGCCCCTCCTCGACTTTGAAGTTGCTGAAAACCTTGAAGTAGTGGGGTGAGACCCCGATTATGGAGCATGCCCTGGTCTTCCCCCTCACGGTGTAGGAGGCCAGCTGGTTGGCGACGCCGGGGGAGAAGTATTTGACGTGGGGGATGTTCTCCAGGAGTTGCACCTCCCTCCAGTTGAACCGCTCGCCCACCAGGCCCCTCCCCTGCTCGAGTTGGAAGGGGACCACCATGATGTTCTTGGGCCCAAACATGTCCAGCTGGGAGCTCACCTCCACGGAGAGCCCCTGGGTGATGCTCACCAACCCCGTTATGGCTGCACACCCGATTAAAACCCCCAACACATTCAGGGCCAGCCGGAACCTTCTCTCCGACAACCCCTGGACGGCGGTGAGAAAAACGTCTGCAGGCCTCAACCCAGGTGAAGGAAAACAAGCCGTGATTTAAACCCTTGCCGGGGGGCTAGTCGATGGTTTCTACTCGGAGGCCGTCGATGTAGTCCTTGGGGAGCCCCAGCTTCTCAGCTCCCTCCAGGATGTGTTTGAGGTACCGCTTGCTGGGCTTGAAGGGCCCCCGGGGGTTGGTTGTCCTGTACACATGGGCCAGCATGGGCTCCCCCTCCTCGCTCACCACCATGATCACGTGGCGGTAGTAGGTCCCCCTGTGAACCCCCTCCACCTCGTCGAGGCGCTCCATGTCCTCGGGGGAGATGTCGTAGACGGCTCCCCGGACCAGCTTGTTGAGGGCGGGCTCGATACCCGTCACCCCTCCCTGGTAGTTCTGGCTCCAATAGTTGAACTGGACCTCCCAGTTGGGGAGGAGGGCCCTACACACGAACCTGGCTGAGGGCGCAAACCGCCTCAGATTCTCAACATCCATGAAACTCCCATAGGTGAAGTACAGCATGAACCCACATTTCCCCTCCCAGGTGAAAAAACTACTGGTCAAGGACCCCAGGCTTAAATACTGGGAGACCCCCTCAAGGGGTACGTGAGTGCCATGGGGTATCGCTTTATTTAATGGATATCCTGAAAAAGTATGTTTTCTGGACACCACTCTGAGAGACGGGGAGCAGACCCCTGGGGTCAGCCTTACGCCCCCCAAGAAGCTTGAGATCGCCCAGGCCCTTGATGGGCTGGGGGTGGAGGTCATCGAGGCCGGGTTCGCCGCCGTGAGCCCTGGGGAGAAGGAGGCCATCCAAATGATCTCCCAGGCAGGCCTCCACGCCGAGATATGCAGCGCCGCCAGGAGCGTGGTGGGCGATGTGGAGCAAGCCATAGAGGCCGGGGTGGACAGCGTCAACATCATCGTGCCCGTCAGCGAGTTGCACACCCGGAGGAAGTTCAACAAGCCCCAGGAATGGGTCCTGGGGGTGACCAGGGAGGTGGTGGGGTTCGCCAGGGATGCGGGCCTGCTGGTGGAGGTCTGCCTGGAGGACGGCTCCAGGACCGACCTGGGCTTCCTGGAGAAGGTGACCCGGGTAGCCGTGGAGGCAGGGGCAAGCCGGGTGACCCCCTGCGACACCGTGGGGGCCCTAACCCCCGAGGCCAGCTACCGGCTGTATGGGAGGATGCGGCAAGCCTTCCCCGACCTGGTGTTGGGGGTGCACGTCCACGACGACTTCGGCCTGGCAACGGCCAACACCCTTGCGGCCGTCGCCGCTGGGGCCACCCATATCCACGCCACGGTGAACGGCCTGGGGGAGAGGGCGGGGAACGCCAGCCTGGAGGAGGTGGCGACGGCGCTGGAGGTGCTCTACGGGGTTGAGACCGGGGTCAAACTGGAGGGGCTTAACGGGGCCAGCAGAACCGTCTCCAGGGTGACGGGGATACCCGTACAGCCCAACAAGGCCATAGTGGGCCAAAACGCCTTCACCCACGAGTCGGGGATACACACCCACGCCATCCTCAAAGACCCCAAGACCTACGAGGCCCTGGACCCCGCCCTGGTGGGGGCCACCCGCCGAATAGTGAGCGGTAAACACGCGGGGGCCGCCGGACTCCAAAGCTCCCTGAGGAGGATGGGGCTCAAGCCCACCGAGGAACAGTTCCAGCGGATCATGGAGGAGGTGAAGCGAACCGGCGACCAGGGCCGCCTTATTAGCGACACCGACCTCTACGAGCTGGCCACCAAGGTTATGGGGGTTGAGAGGCCCAAGCCCCTGGCCTTGGAGGAGTTCATCGTAACCACGGGCAACAGGATAACGCCCACGGCCAGCATAAAGCTGGGGCAAGGGGGCCGATCCCTCATGGAGGCGGCGGTGGGCAACGGCCCCGTGGACGCCACCTTGAACGCCCTGGACAAGGCGGTGAAGCTGGAGACCCCGGTGGAGCTGGAGCTATACCAGGTGGAGGCCATCACAGGAGGCACCGACGCCGCGGTGAACGTGGAGGTGCGCCTCAGGCAGGGGGACCAGGTGGTCTCCAGCCGGGACACCAACACCGACATAGTCCACGCCAGCGTCAACGCCTACCTGAAAGGGGTGAACCTCCTACACCATATCCAGGAGGCGAGCCGACAACAAGCCAGGGGAGGCCAAGCGGGTTGAGCCCCCAACCCCCTACACGTGTAAAGATTATTATCGGCGTCTACGCCCCTAGAGGGGTGTTGGAGGCATCTAGGTGACCATTAAGGTTGCGTTGCTCCCCGGGGATGGGATAGGCCCCGAGGTGATGGGGGCCACCAGGCTTGTCTTGGAGGCCTTGGAGGAGAAAACCGGGGTGGGGTTCCAGTTCGAGACCTACCCCATAGGAGACAAGGTGAAGGAGGAGACGGGGACGGCCCTCCCAGCGGAGACCCTGGAGGGGGTTAGGAAGGCCGACGCCTGCCTCTTCGCCTGCGTGGGGGAGACGGCCAAGGAGACCATCCTGCCCCTCCGGCAGAGGCTTGACCTCTACGCCAACCTAAGGCCGGCCAAGGCCTACCCAGGGGTGCCAGCCCTAAACCCCCGGACAGACCTCATGATCGTCCGCGAGAACACCGAGGGCATATACAAGATGATCGGCCACAGGGCCGGGGACTCGGCCTTCAATGTCCGGGTCATCACCAGGGAGGCCTCCGAGAGGATAACCCGGTACGCCTTCCAGTACGCCGAGTCCAAGGGGCTGGGGAAGGTCACCGCCGTCCACAAGGCCAACGTCCTGGACTACACCGACGGGCTCTTCCTGGAGGCAGCCAGGGCCGTCGCCTCGGAGCACCCGGACGTAGAATACGAGGAGATGATCGTGGACGCAGCCGCCATGAAGCTGGTGATGAGGCCCGAGGACTTCCAGGTGGTGGTCACCACCAATATGTTCGGCGACATCCTCAGCGACCTAACCGCAGGCCTGGTGGGGGGGCTGGGCATGGCCCCCAGCGCCAACATAGGAGACCAATACAGCATCTTCGAGCCCGTCCACGGCTCTGCACCAGACATAGCCGGCAGGGGCATAGCCAACCCCTCGGCCTGCATACTCAGCGCAGCCATGATGTTGGAGTGGCTGGGGGAGGAGGAGTCGGCGGCCAGGGTTGAGGGAGCCGTGGTCTCCGTCTTGGCCGAGGGGAGGGTGAGGACCCCCGACCTGGGTGGCTCGGCCTCCACCCTGGATTTCGCCCGGGCTGTGGCGGAGAGGGTGTAGGGGGCCCCACATTAGGTTTATAAAGGCTGGGAGAATACAACCTTTAGTTTACAACTAGCAGGGAGGAGAGACCATGGAGCGGGGGAGAGTGCAACACCTGACGGGATGGGAGTTCGAGAAGGTCGTAGACGTGCTGGGGAACCCCATCCGGAGGAGGATAATCCAGAAACTCAGCGAGGGCCCCGACTACACCCTGAGGATCAGCAAGGAGCTCAACATCCACCAGCAACTAGCCAGCAAACACCTAAAAGTCATTAGAAACGCCGAGCTGGTGGACGTGGTGAGGCAGCCCAGCCGCCGGGGCGCCGACAAGAACGTCTTCTCCCTGAAAAAGTTCTACAGCCTCCAGATAGACTTCAGCCCCAACCTATACAACCAGAGGCTCATCAGCTTCAACAACCCCCAACTATGGATAAACGCCGACCAGTACATGGACAAGCTGGAGGACGAGATCAACAGCTTCAGGGAGGAGGAGTGCGGGGTGGAGACCGTCACCCCCTTGGCCCAGATCATCCAGAGCATCGACGACGAGCTGGAACACTTGGAGAAGCGGCGGGCCAGGCTGCTCTACCTCAGGGACCTGGCCATGAGGGCCAGCTCCGAGGCGTTGGAGGAGTTGGACAGGAAGAAGAGGCAGCTGGTCCAATATGTGCTCAACCAGGGCTCCACGGACATCACCAGCATCAGCCGCCACATGCAGCTGAGGGAGGAGGTCATCAGAGACCTGGTGCGGGACCTGGTGAGGGAGGACCTGCTGTATATGAGGGGAAACGAGGTCACCCTGCCCGAGTTTGCGCAAGGTTTTTAAACAGATTCATTAATACAACCTCTGGTTTACAACCAATAGTGGTAGACTCGTGTTTGGTGTAAACCACCAACAAACCAACCACTATTAAAAGGAGAAATAGAGAAAAATGAGCATACAAGGCCAACCCATCCTGATTCTAAAGGAAGGGACAGAGCGATCCACGGGTAGAGACGCCAGAGCAAGCAACATCATGGCCGCCAGGATCGTCTCCGAGGCCGTCAAGACAAGCCTAGGCCCCAAGGGCATGGACAAGATGCTTGTCGACAGCTTCGGCGACGTCACCATCACCAACGATGGGGCGACCATGCTCAAGGAGATGGACGTCCAACACCCCGCCGCCAAGATGATGGTCGAGGTCAGCAAGACCCAGGACGACGAGGTGGGCGACGGAACCACCAGCGTGGTCATACTGACTGGGGAGCTACTGGGCAAAGCCACGGAGCTTATGGAGAAGAAGGTCCACCCCACGGTCATCATCGACGGATACAAGATGGCCGAGGAGGAGGCCCTCAGGATCCTGGAGAGCATCGCCGAGAAGGTGGACTCCAACGACAAGGAGGTCCTGAAGAAGGTCAGCATGACCACCATGGCCAGCAAGCTGATCAACCCCCACAGCGAGCACCTGAGCGAGATCGCCGTGGAGGCGGTCCTCCAGGTGGCCGAGGAGGACAACGGCAGCTACAAGGTGGACCTGGACAACATCAAGGTGGAGAAGAAGCCCGGCGCCTCTGTGACGGAGACCAGGCTCATCAACGGCTTGATCATCGACAAAGAAGTGGTCCACGACGGCATGCCCAAGCGGGTCAAGAACGCCACCATAGGGCTCCTAAACGCCCCCATGGAGATCGAGAAGACGGAGTTCGACAGCAAGATACAGATCGAGAGCCCCGAGCAGATGCAGGCATACCTAGACCAGGAGGAGCAGCTCCTCCGGGAGATGGTGAAGAAGGTCAAGGAGGCCGGCATCAACGTGCTCTTCTGCCAGAAGGGCATCGACGACATGGTCCAGCACTTCCTGGCCCGGGAGGGCATCATGGCCGCCCGGAGGCTCAAGAAGAGCGACATGGAGGCCCTGGCCAAGGCCACCGGTGCCAAGGTGGTTAACAGCGTGGACCTGTTGAACAAGGAGGACACGGGATACGCAGAGCTGGTGGAGGAGCGCAAGATCAGCGACGACAAGATGATATTCGTTGAGGGCTGCAAGAACCCCAAGGCCGTGAGCATCCTCATAAGAGGGGGAAGCGAGCGGGTGGTGGACGAGGCCGAGAGGAGCATCCACGACGCCCTATGCGTGGTGAAGGACGTGGTCCAGGACCCCCGCATCGTGGGCGGCGGTGGCTCATCCGAGATCGAGATAGCCCGCCTCCTCAGGGACTACGCCGAGACCCTGGCGGGCAGGGAGAGGCTTGCCGTCTCGGCCTTCGCCGAGGCCCTGGAGGTCATACCCACAACCCTGGCTGAGAACAGCGGCATGGACCCCATCGACGCCATAAGCGAGATGCGCAGCGCCCACGCCAAGGGTGAGAAGTGGGTGGGTGTAAACGGCACCACCAACGAGGTGGGCAACCTGGCCGATATAAACGTCTGGGAGCCCATGGTGGTGAAGACCCAGGCCATCAAGTCGGCCACCGAGGCGGCCACCATGCTGTTGAAGATCGACGACATAATAGCTGTCGCCAAGTCCAAGCCCCCCGAGCCACCCAGGGGTGGCGGGGGAGGCGGGATGGGCGGCATGCCCCCCATGTGAGGTGAGTGAGAAAAATGGCATATTACCCAGTTACAAGCGGACAACCCGTCCTCGTCTTGAAGGAGGACACCCAGAGGCAGAGAGGTAGGGACGCTAGGCGCAGCAACATGCTGGCGGCCCAGATAATAGCGGAGGTCTTGAAGACCACCCTGGGCCCCAGGGGCATGGACAAGATGCTGATCGACAGCCTGGGAGACATAACCATCACCAGCGACGGCGCCACCATCCTCGACGAGATCGATGTCCAGCACCCCGCCGCCAAGATGATGATCGAGGTGGCCAAGACCCAGGACAAGGAGGTGGGGGATGGAACCACCACCAGCGTCATCCTGGCGGGCGCCCTGCTCAACAAGGCGGGGGAGCTCATCGACGACGAGATCCACCCCAGCATAATCATCAAGGGCTACCAGGCCGCCGGTGAGAAGGCGCTGGAGGCCCTTGAGAAGGTGGCCATGGATGTGGACTTCGAGGACAGGGACATCCTGAGGAAGATCAGCAACACCAGTATGCGGAGCAAGGCGGTGATGAGCGCCCGGGAGCACCTGAGCGAGATCGTCATCGACGCCATCAAGCAGATCATCGAGGAGCGCAACGGTGAGGTCATCGCCGATGTGGACAACGTCCAGATCGTGAAGAAGGAGGGCCAGAGCCTTCTGGAGACGGAGCTGGTGCGCGGCATCATAGTGGACAAGGAAGTGGTCCACGCGGGGATGCCTAAGAAGATCAAGGGTGCTAAGATTGCGCTGCTGGACACCCCCCTGGAGGTCAAGAAGACCGAGTTCGACGCCGAGATCAGGATCACCAACCCTGAGAGCATCAAGGCGTTCCTAGACCAGGAGGCGGAGATGCTTAAGAAGAAGGTGGACATGGTGGTCCAGGCAGGCGCCAACGTGGTCTTCTGCCAGAAGGGCATCGACGACATGGCCCAGCACTTCCTGGCCAAGGCCGGCGTGTTGGCCGCCAGGAGGGTGAAGAAGAGCGACATGGAGAAGCTGGCCAAGGCCACCGGCGGCAAGATAGTGAACAACCTGGTGGACCTGAAGCCTGAGGACCTGGGTGAGTGCGGACTCGTCGAGGAGCGCAAGGTCGGCAACGACAAGATGATCTTCGTCGAGGAGTGCGTGGACCCCCAGGCGGTCTCCATCTTCATCCGCGCAGGCCTGGAGAGGATGCTGGACGAGGCGGAGAGGAGCATCAACGACGCCCTATACGTTGTCAGCGACGTGGCCGAGGTGCCCAAGGTGGTGGCCGGCGGCGGCTCCGTGGAGATGGAGATGGCCAAGGCCGTCAGGGACTACGCTGGCCAGGTGGGCGGCAGGGAGCAGCTGGCCATCGAGGCCTTCGCCGAGGCCCTGGAGACCATCCCCAAGACCCTGGCTGAGAACGCCGGCATGGACATCATCGACACCATGGTGGCCCTAAGGGCGGCCCACTCCAAGGAGGACGGCGCCCACATGGGTGTCAACGTCTTCGGGGAGGGCGTGGTGGATATGCTGGAGCAGGGCGTGCTCGAGCCCCTGGTGGTGAAGGAGCAGGCCATCAAGTCCGGCATAGAGGTGGCCTCCATGATCCTGAGGATCGACGACGTGGTGGCTGCCAAGCCCAGCACACCCGAGTCCGGCCCCGAAGGCGGGTCATCGGGCACCGACTTCGATAGCGACACCGATATCTAAACCCCCTTTTCTTTCTAAACCCCGATTTTTTGTTCACCCATCTTCGAGGTAGTGTTTTTTAGGTTTCAAGCCATTCCTTTGTGGGTTTGGACATGCGTAGTTTCAAGGATTTGAGTAAAGACGAGAGGGACCATGCGCTGGCTCTCCACAGGGAGAGCATCGTCATCGACAGCAGCATCGTGGCCGTTATCGACTATGTGGCCGAGAATATGTGGTTGGAGGATGTTTTGAAGGGGGGGTTGACGGCCTCCAACCTTACGGTTTGTATGCAGAGGAGGTTCTCCCAGGCCTTGGCGGAGTTGATGGAGTACAACCACTGGGCCCAGCGGAACAGCGACAGGGTGTTGGTGGTGAGGAAGGCGGAGGACATTGAGAGGGCTAAGAGGGAGGGGAAACACGGGTTGATCTATGGTCCCCAGGACAGCCTGTTTCTGGAGAGGAACCTGGGCTTCCTGGAGGTGGCCCACCAGCAGGGGCTGAGGGTGATGCAGCTGACCTACAACTGGAGGAACGAGGCCGGTGACGGGTGCCGGGAGAAGAAGGATGGGGGGCTCAGCGTATTCGGGGAGGCCCTGGTGGAGAAGATGAACGAGCTGGGCATCCTCATAGACCTGAGCCACACGGGGGACCAGACCTGCTGGGACGCCATAGAGCTGAGCAAGGACCCTGTGAGCTTCACCCACATCATCCCCAGGAGGAGCGCCCCCGAGAAGCCTGGGGGATACGCCGAGTGGGCCACCCGCTCCACCAGCCTCTGGGGCAGCTTCGTGGAGTACAGCAAGCAGCGGGGGAAGCCCGATGAGATGCTGCAGGCCTGCGCCGAGAAGGGAGGGGTCATCGGCGTCACCCCCTTCTTCGCCAAGAAGGCGGGGCCCACCACGCTGACCGACGACTTGATGGACCAGGTGGATGAGGCCGTGGACATCGTGGGTGTGGACCACGTGGGTTTCGGCAGCGACTTGGAGTTCCCCAACACCATCACCAGGGCCGCCTTCATCTCCAAGAACCCCCACAGGGTGGATGTGGACTACTTCACCCCCATGGACAAGGACTGGGGGTATGGCTTCATGGAGCACATGCCCAACTTCACCATGGGCCTGGTGGCCCGCGGATACAGCGACCAAGAAATCAAGAAGATTCTAGGCCTAAACTTTCTAAGGCTCTTCAAGAGGGTGTGGGGGGGCTAGGCCTACAGGAAGACCTCGGGCTTCTTCCTATCCCCATGCTCCTGGGCCAGCCAGCGGGCCGTCTTCAGGACGCCCTCATCCAGCCACACCCTGGCCCCGGTGGGGCAGGCCTTGACACAGGCGGAGCAGAAGGTGCAAAGACTCTTATCGGTGGCCACCTCCTCGCCGAGGGTTACACACCCCACGGGGCAGGCTTTGACGCAGGCCCCACACCTAATGCAGGCCTCGGAGTCGGTCTCGGGGCTCCTCCCACCCCTCCTCCCGCCTTGACGGTAGGGCCTGTTGCCTGGCACCCTTGGCGGGGAGAGGTCTCCCCTCCTCAGCTTCTCCAAGGCTTGGCGGCCCAGCTCCTCGGCCCGCCTCAGGTCCAACTCGTCGGGTCGGCCGGGGGCGATGGGTGTGGCCTCTGAGCTGTAGCTGTGCTCCCCGATGAAGGCGCCGGCGGCTATGGGCTTCAACCCCCGCTGGACGGCCACATCGTAAAGCTCCACCAGGGCGTCCTCGTAGGCCCGGTTCCCATACACGGCCAGGAGCACGGCGGGGTTTCCAGGGGCGCTGAGAGACCCTAAACGTTCCACGGCTGTGGGGGCTATCCTGCCGCTGTATACGGGGGCCGCGACGACGGCTAAGCCGGGCTCCAGGTGGATACGGCTTCTCTCCCTTGGAGGGGTCAGGTCGATCTCCACCACGGGGAGGCCCACTCCCCGGGCCACCGCCTCCCCCACCCTCTTGGAGGTGCCCGTGGGGGAGTAGTAAACCAGGTTCACGGGGTTCATGGGGGTTTGGGGGCGGACTGGCTTATAACTCGTTACACTTATCCAGACGCCGAGTGAATAACATCCATGGCAGGTGTTTCTTGGCAGCCCTCTACGGAGGAGCTTAAACAAGGCATACTTCCCTTGAGGGAGAGGAAGAGGGTTTACAACGGTTGGCTGAGGGAGAGGCTGGAGAGGCTTCTACCGGGGTTGATGGATGAGGCGGGGATAGAGATGTGGATCGTGGTGGCCCGGGAGTATAACGAGGACCCGGTGATCATGAGCCTCCTCCCGGAGCCCCACCTATACGCCAGGAGGCGCACCATCCTGGTGTTCCATCGGGTGGGGGAGGGGGTGGACAGGCTGGCGGTCTCCCGTTACGGGTATGAGGGGTTCTATGAGGGGGTGTGGGACCCCTCCCAGGAGGACCAGTTCCAGTGTCTGGCCCGCCTGGTGGAGGAGAGGACTCCCTCCAACATAGGGGTGAACGTCTCCAACACCTTTGCCTTCGGGGATGGTTTGACCCATGGGGAGCATGGGTTGCTGGTGGAGGCTCTGGGCCCCCACGCTGGGCTCCTCACCTCGGCGGAGAAGCTTTGTGTGAGGTGGCTGGAAACCAGGTCCAGGGGGGAGCTGGAGGCATACCCGTGGCTGGTCCAGCTGACCCACGCCATCGTGAGGGAGGCCTTCAGCAGCAAGGTCATCGTCCCCGGGGTGACCACGGTGGAGGACGTGCAGTGGTGGATGCGCCAGAGGATGTTGGAGCTGGGGGTGCAGATGTGGTTCCCCGCCACCGTGGACCGCCAGGCCCCCGGCGAGGGCTACGGGGACAAGGAGAAAAGCAAGACCATCCAGAGGGGCGACCTCCTCCACTGCGATGTGGGCTTCTCCTACCTGGGCCTCTGCACAGATGTGCAGCAGAACGCCTATGTGCTGAGACACGGGGAGGCCCAGCCCCCCAAGGGGTTGGTGGAGGCCCTAAAGCAGGGGAACAGGCTCCAAGACATCTTGGAGGGAGAGATGGAGACAGGGAGAACGGGGAACCAAATCCTCTCCGCCTCCCTCGAGAAGGCCAGGCAGGAGGGGCTGAACCCCTCCATCTACTGCCACCCCATAGGGGTCCACGGCCACGGGGCGGGGCCCACCATAGGCCTCTGGGACCACCAGGAAGGGGTGCCCGGGAGAGGCGACTATCCTCTACACCCCGACACCGTCCACGCCATAGAGTTGAACGTGAAGCACCTGGTGGAGGAGTGGGGGGGACAGGAGGTGCGTATGAGCCTGGAGGAGGATGCCTGGTGGGACGGCGATAAGCTAATCTACCTGGACGGGAGACAGTTAAACCTACACTTGGTGAAGTAGATGGACCCAGTTGAGGTAGGTAGGAAAGCCCTAGAGTACGACAAATACAGCGGGTGCTGCCAAAGCGTCCTGCTGGCCCTCCAGGAGGCCCTGGGCCTGGGCAACGAGGAGAGCTTCAAGGCGGCCACCGTCCTAGCCGGAGGCGTGGCCCGGAGGGGGGAGACCTGCGGAGCCGTCTTGGGCGCCCTCATGGCCCTGGGCCTAGCCGAGGGCAGGGAGAGGATGGAGAACATCGAGGACTACCGCAGAGCGTTGGGGCTTAGCCAGAGTTTGATAGAGGGCATCCAGAGGGCCCTCCAGGAGAGGTTCGACTTCCAGAAGCCCCTGGAATCCACGCTATGCACCGACATACAGGAACGCATCTATGGTAGGAGCTTCGACCTAACCACCCAGGAGGGGTACCAGGCCTTCCTGGATGCGGGGGGACACTCCGACCAGGGCTGCCCCCTGGTCTGCGCGGTGGCGGCAGAGGTGGCCGCCAGATACATAGCGGGGCTCGGCTAGGGCTCCTCCAAGCCGTACCGCCTTAGGGCGGCCCTGATTACTCCCTGCACACGGCCCAGGAGAGGAGGCTGTCTTTGCCGAAGCTGAGGCTCACCTGGGATTGGTCTGGGTCAGACTCCAGGCGGTGGTTGGGGAGCTTGATCTCCTGGTCCTTGAAGCTGGTTTTGAGGTTTATGAAGCTCAACAGTTGGGAGGTTTGGGTGCCGTCTACGTCGGCGCAGCTGGGGAGGCCCATGGCCGTGTTCTGGGAGAAGTAGGGTTGGAGGACTGGGGGGTGAGGCGTCGTAGCTTATGGAGTCACGCCCCAGGACCAGGGGGAGGTGGAGGGTTTCGCTGTAGACCAGGTTGTCCACCAGAGCCTCCTTGGCGGGCGGGGGGATCGAACCCAGGTGTCACCGGGATAAGCCAAGAAGTATCTGTTCCCCAGAAGAAAGACCTCAAACCCCTCCCCGGTTATCCGGGTTTCAACCACCAGCTCGTTCAACGATAGGGTTACCTACTTTCCAAACCGGTTTAAGGGGCGGTAAAATTAATCTTTGTGGGGCGCAAGGTATTGGTACACCTGGAAATGTTCACATTGGACTTTAAAGAAGCCGCCGTCGGGGGAACCCTTTTTACACGGCTGAGAAACATGGAGGAATTGCTGGGTTTCCGCCAACTCTACGCCAAGTTCGAGGCGGGGAACCCCACGGGGACCATGAAGGACCGGGCCAGCTACGCCATCCTGGACTACGCCAAGGGGCAGGGCTACACCGCTGTGGCCGTGGCCAGCTGTGGCAACTATGGGATGAGCATGGTTCGCCTGGGGCGCCTATTCGGGTTGGAGACCCACGTCTTCATCCCCCGGAGATACCGCAGCCCAAGGGTGGAGGAGATGGAGGGGTTGGGGGGCCGAATCCACAGGACCCCTGGGACCTACGAGGACGCGGTGGAGGCCTGCGCCCTGGAGTCCCTCAAGCAGGGCTGGTACAACGGCAACCCTGGGGTGGGGGTGAACAGCGAACTCAGCTACAGGGCCTACGCCTCCATATCCAGGGAGATAGTTGACTCCCTGGGGTGTGCCCCCCACGCCGTGGCCGTATCCACGGGGAATGGAACCTGCTTGGCCGGGTTACACCAGGGGTTCAAATGGCTGCTGGGGGAGGGAGCCATCGAGGGGCTGCCCTCCATGGTGGCCTGCAGCACCTCGGGGGGGAACCCCATCGTCTCCTCCTTCCAGCGGGGGGAGAGGGTTGTGGGGGAGCTGGAGCCCTCCAGCGTGGTTGAAACCCCTGTGAATGAGCCCATCGTCAACTGGAGGTCCCTGGACGGCCAGGCCGCCCTGGACGCCCTCTACGAGAGCCACGGCGCGGCCTACGCTTTGGACGACGAGGAGATGAGGCAGGCCAGCCGCCAGCTGAGGATGCAGGAGGGGTTGTCGGTGCTCCCCGCCTCCGCCGCCGCCTTGGCGGGCCTATCCAGGTATGTGGAGGAGGCCCGTGGGGGCGGCGAGGGCATCTACGTGGCGGTTTTGACCAGCAGGGACTACGAGGGCTAACCATTAATCCCGCCGACCCCAGGGAATACCTGTGTCCCCCAGCGTCTTCCAGGGCCTCCACCCACGCCTCCTAGAGGCCATGCAGGAGTTGGGAATAGAGGAGCCCACACCCCCCCAGCTGGAGGCCATCCCCGTGGTGAGGCAGGGGCTAAACACCCTCATAGTGGCCCCCACCGCCAGCGGGAAGACGGAGGCGGCCCTCCTACCCATATTAGACGCCATCATCGGGGAGCCTTCAACGGGCATCCAGCTGTTATACATAACCCCTCTGAGGGCCCTCAACCGTGACATCTTCCGGAGGCTGGAGGGGCTTGGGGAGGCCGTGGGGGTTAGGGTGGATGTTAGGCATGGGGATACTCCTCAGAGTAGGCGGAGGAGGCAGGCCTCCAATCCCCCCCAGGTCTTGGTGACCACCCCTGAGACCTTCCAGGCCATCCTGGTCTCCAAGTCCATGAGGGGGAGGCTGTCGGGGGTTAGGTGGGTGGTGGTGGATGAGGCCCATGAGTTGGCGGCCAGCAAGAGGGGGGCCCAGCTCTCGGTGGGGTTGGAGCGGTTGGAGGCCCTCACGGGTGGGAGGGTGCAGAGGATTGGGCTCAGCGCCACCGTTGGAGACCCCGGAGCCCTCTCCAGCCTTCTGGGGGGGCCCCACACCGTGGAGGTGGTCCAGGTGGGAGCCGGGAAGCGTTACAGCTACCAGGTGGTCTTCCCCAGGGTGGAGGAGAGGGATTTCGATGTGGCCGATGACTTGGGGACCAGCCCCCAGGCTGCAGCCCGGTTGAGGGCCATCAAGGAGCTGGTGGAGGCCCACACCTCCAGCCTGGTCTTCGTCCAGGGGAGAGGCCAGGCCGAGGCCCTGGGCCACAGGTTAAAGCAGATGGGGGTCAGCGTGGAGGTCCACCACGGGAGCCTAAGCAGGGGGGAGAGGAGGGGGGTGGAGGAGAGGCTCAAGAGGGGTGAGGTGAGGGCCGTGGTTTGCACCAGCACCCTTCAGCTGGGGATAGACGTGGGGAGCGTGGACCTATGCATCCAATACCAGAGCCCCAGGCAGGCCACCGCCCTAATCCAAAGGGTGGGGAGGGCGGGCCACACCCTTGGCGAGGTGAGCCGGGGCATCCTGGTGGCCACCCACACCGAGGACGCCTTGGAGTGCCTCACCCTAAAACAGATGGCCGAGGAGGGGCAGGCCGAGAGAGTCGAGGCCCCGGAAGCCCCCCTCGACGTCCTGGCCCACCAGCTGGTGGGGCTCACCCTGGAGAGCGGGGAGGTGGAGACCAGCCGAGCATACCAACTGGTTAAAAAGGCCCACCCCTATCGAAGTCTCAGCTGGGAGGAGTTCCAAGAGGTAGCCGCCTTCCTGGACGCATTGGGGCTGATAGCCGTGGAGGAAGACAGGTTGAGGAAGCGGGGGAGGGGGAGGAGGTACTACTACGAGAACCTGGGGATGATGAACGACGAGAGGCGATACCCCTTCATAAACGCGGCGACCGATGAGACCATAGCCACCGTGGGCGACGAGTTCTGGAACCTCAGGGCCAGGGAGGGGCTCAACGTCATCCTAAAGGGAAGGGTTTGGAGGATCCTCCACATCGACGAGAAACATGGAGCCCTCTACGCCCTCCCCAGCACAGACCCCCTGGGAGCGGCCCCCGGATGGGACGGGGAGCTGATACCCGTCCCCCGAGAGGTGGCCCAGGAATCCGCAGCCCTCCGGTGCAGACTGGTGGAGGCCGGTGACCTTGAGGAAGCCCAGAAACTGGGCCTGGACCCCGAGACCGCCACGGAAATCAGGGAGGAGGCCCTCCGATACTTGGAGAGCGGGCTCCCCCTCCCCGGCCCAGACAACCTGGTGTTGGAGGCCTGGGACCGATACCTGGTCATCCACAGCCCCCGAGGCGAGAACACCAACAGAACCCTGGGCGCCATACTGGACGTGGCTCTAACCCCCCACAACCTGGTCTATTCCTGGTGGAACGACGCCTACAGAGTCCTGGTGGAGGCCCCCCAAAGACTCACGGAGTACGACCTGGAGAAAGCCAAACAGGTGGTAGAGGGCCTCAATCCGGCTGAGGCAAAACGACTCCTCCAAGAGTTCCTGGAGGCCCGCTTCCCCTTCGGATACAAGATGAAATTCGTGGCCGAGAGGTTCGGAGTAATCCCCAGGGGAAAGACCATGGGATACAGGCAGATGGAGAACCTCTACCATAGATACAGGGACACCCCCGTCTACAAGGAGACCCTCAAAGAGGCCTACCGGGACAAGCTGGACTTGGATGGCGTGCAGAGGCTCCTCGAGGGAATAGCCCAGGGCTTGGTGGGGGTCGCAGCCAGAAAGGTCTCCCAGCCCACCCCCCTCGCCAAACACATATTGGAGCAGTACGGAGACTTGGAGGAGCTGATGGCCACAGACCTGGCTGTGGAGGACCAGCTCCAATACATGGCCAAGGCCGTGAAATCCCGCCGAGTAACCCTGGCCTGCCTGGACTGCGGCCAGTGGGAGACCACCGCCAGGGTGGGACAACTAGGGGAACACCCCAAGTGCAACCTCTGCGGCTCAGGGCTCCTAGCAGTTCTCCCACGGAGAACCAAGGGCAGAGAGTTCCTAGCCCTCTTGGAGAGGTGGAGAAGGGGGGAGGAGTTGGCTGGGGAGGAGGCGGAGGCCCTTAGGAGGGGGCGTAAGACGGCGGACCTGGTGCTCAGCCATGGGCGGAGGGCTGTGGAGGCCCTGGTGGTCTACGGGGTGGGGCCCGTCACCAGCTTCCAGGTGTTGAGCAGGATGCACCGGGATGAGGAGAGCTTCTACCGGGACCTGCTAAGGGCTAAGATTCGTTACATGAGGACCAGGCAGTACTGGGATGAGAGGGAGGAGGCCTAGACGTCCAGGGCGAAGTTGCGGTGGGCTATCACCGCGCCGCTGCTCAGCGCCATGGCTATCTGGATGACCTCGGCTATCTCCTCCTTGGTGGCTCCGGCCTCCAGGGCAGCCTTGGCGTGGCCCTCGATGCAGTAGGGGCACCGGGTCATGTATGTGCAGGCCAGGGCCACCAACTCCTTGGTTTTCTTGTCCAGCTTCCCAGGGGCCAAAGCCAACTCGTTCCACCTTTCCCAGGCCTTCAACGTCTCCTTGTCGAAGTACTCCAGGGCCTTGGGGTTCCTCTTCTTGGCGTAGAAATAGTCCATAGAGTCTAAACCCCCCAAGCCCGGATATAACGTTTAATCCAGGAGGCCAGCCAGGGTCTCCAGCACCCGCTCCAAGCCATCCCCCAGGTGCTCATCCCTAGAGATTTTCTCCAACACACTCCGCGCCCTCTTCGAGGAAAGCATGCGTTCCACCTCCCAGAGGAGGCGGCCCCTGGTAAGCTCGTGCTGGTGTATGGCCCTGGCCACCCCCAGCTCCATGGCCCTCCTGGCGTTGCCATACTGCTCAGGGTGTTTGGGCACGGGTATGATGACGCTGGGCTTACCATAGCAAATCGTCTGCATAATGGTCTCATGGCCACCCCTGCTAATCACCAGGTCGCACGCAGCCAGGTAGTCGAACCGGTTCTCCACCCAGGGCAGGATCAACAGGTTGCCACGCTCCTCGGGCTCCAATCCCCCGTCGGGTATCCCCAGGGACATCACAACCCTGTAACGCCGAGGAAAGGCCTCCAGGATGGGGATGAGCCTCCTTATCACTGGGAACCGCTCGGCCCGGGGCCCGCTTATACCCGCATAAATAAGAACCTGGTCGTCCTCAACCCCCAGACGACTCCTCAGCTCCTCCCCACGGGACTCGGAGGGGTGGTTCTCCAGGATGGAGCCCACCATCCTAACCTTGGCGCCAATCCTGGGGGGAATCCTCAGGCTATCCAGGCTGATGGTGTAGGGCTCGGGGAAGTCGGGGATGAGGATCACCTTGCTGAGGGCCCAGCTACGCCCCAGGGAGGTCAGTATCAAGCCGTCGAGGAAGCGGAAAAAGGCGGTGTCCTCCTCCCGGGGCACCCTGGGGAGGAACTGGTTCAACAAGAGGACCACGGGTACCTTGAGGAGCTTGGCGGCGTAGATGGTGCTGAGCCTGGTGTCGGCGAAGACCAGGTCGGGGTTGAAGGCCTGGATGTTTTGGAGCTCAAACCGCACCTGGTCCAGGAAGGTCAGAGCGCTCTCAAACCCAGAGTAGAAGGTGGTGGACCTCACATCAATACTCCCAGTGATGTCCACCTTGACGCTTAGGTCAGGGGCCTCCACCACCGGCAAACCATACTTCCGGGCGTAGTCCACCCCCTCCGAGTAGGTGGACACCAAGACCTCCCCCCCCTCCTCCACGATTCTGGCGGCTATGGGGGTGGTGCGGCTGATGTGGCCCAGCCCCATCCCGCAGGCACCCAGGTAGACCCTCCTCCCCCTGAAACGCCCCAACCCTAACCCCCACCCTTCCCAACAACCCTGCCCCGGGGCTCCTCCTCCCCAAAAACCTGGGCCTGGAAACGGTAGACCTCCACACCCCCCCTCCTCCAAGCATCTGGGGGGAGGCCCGCCTTCAAACAACACTGGGATAGAAACTGGCGGCTGTCCCACCCCCACTCCACGGCCACCTGGGGGAGAAGCAAACCACGGTTCCACCCGCGGGAGACGATTAAGCCGTCCCTACCCACCTGGACGGCCTCGGGCAGTTGATCCGGGGAGGAGGCCTCCACGGGTGTGGGGAGGGTTAGAACGCTGACCTCCACCAATAGGCGGTCCATCTCCTGGGGCTCCACCGGGGGGAACCGTGGGTCCCCAAAGGCAGCCTCCAACGCCATCTTGACCACCGCCTCCCCCAGGGGCTCCACAGGGTAGGGGAGGCCTATGCACCCCCTCAACCCCCCGCTGGGATACTGGCTGAGGGTGACGAACACCCCCCTCTTCTCCGGGAACCTGGCCCTATACCCGGGTTCAGGGGGGCCGCGGAGACCCAGCCTGTGCTCTATGACGGCTCTAGCCAGCCTAACCAGGTACTCACCCTCAGCGTCGCTGAGCCCAGACAAGATGCCCCTCCTCCCCTTTCCCGAAGCCTGCGTTATTAGGGGTTAATACCTTGGAGGACCTTTTTAATCTGCCCCCAATGGCTTCCAGCCCAGTAGACCTTTCCACACTCCCGGCAAACCCAGAAAACCCGGTAGCGCTTAAAGGAGGCTGGAGGCACTTTTCCGGCTACCTCCTCCCGAGTTGCCTCCCTGAGCTCCCCGTTGCAGCGGGTACACCTTGATTGGGGGCGGGGGGCTAGGTGGAATGCCTTGGAGACCTCCTCCAGCTGGTCCAGGTGGTTGGAGGAGGACACCAAATAGGAATCGGCCCCCTGCTTCTGGGCCCTCCTGTGGAGCTCCACATCCCGGGTCACCAGGACAGCCCCCGAGGAGGCCCTCTCCAGGAGCTCCCCATCCTCCAAATCAGGGTAGTATAGGGCGCTGTACCCCATAAGCCTCAGCCAGCGGGCGAGCCGGCCCAGCATCCCATCCAGGAGAAACACGACCACGCCCGCCCACCAGCCAACTCAGGGCTCCAGCCTACACTCCTCGCATAGAAACCGTCCATCCACGTTCACCAGGTTCCGGGAGTATGCCTCGCATCGGTCGCAATACCCCACGACGCTCCCCCTCGCCCGGGAGTTGTCCAGGATTTCCCTCGTCTCCCTCAAGATATCCATGATGGCGGGGACCAGCCGGAGTATGCTCCTATCGGATAAGATTCCCACCATCTCCCCCTTGTAGATAACCCCCAGCCTCCGAATGTTCTCCCGGTCCATGATGCGCAGCGCGTCTATCAGGTCCAAGGTTGGCTCCACCATCTTGACGGGGGAACTCATCACATCCCTCGCCAAGACCGCCTTGGGGTCTAATCCCCTGGCTACAACACGGTTTACGATGTCCCTCTCGGTGACGATGCCCACGGGGTTATCAAACTGGTTCACCACCACCACGGCCCCCACATTCTGGTCCCTCATCTTCTCCGCCACAGCCACCATGTCCTCCCCCTCCCCCACCGAGACCACTGGGCTGGACATGGCCTCCCGAACCTGCATCTTACCCGTAAAATCCAGAGCCATCTGCCTCAGGTTCTCTGAGAGAAAAGAACCATATAAACCCCCGCTTCAGAGACCCTGGACCAGCTGGTAGAGGCTCCCACACTTCTTACAGCTAACCACCAGGGAGCCAGGGGAATCCTCCTCCAACCTGATCCAGGAACCACAGTCACACTTCACCAGCAACCCCACCTCGTTCTGGTCCACCTTCACCTTAATAGGGTTCACCTGGACCACCTGGGCGGCGTAGGGACGCCTAATGCCCAGCCTAGAGGCCTTCAAACGAATAGCATTCTTGGTTCGACCGGGGAAGTTCCTCGCCACCTCCTCGAAGGGGAGGTTAGAGGAGTACAACTCGCGAAGCTTCCTCACCTCTTCATCTGTCCACTCCTTGGGCTTCAAACACTTCCTCCTCTCCAAAGATACGCTTAGCGGGTTCCGCCCCCTGGGCGGGCTTCATCGCCCCGTTGGTTTACATGGTGCTGGTTATAATATGGTTCCGTTTCGCGAATCCGGTATGAAGCCTTGATGGGGGCGGGGGCCCTTATATCTGGATTGTTGTGTGTGGGTCAATAATGTCGCCTCTAGGTGGGACAACTCGACGTTGCTACATGGGAGACAAAAAACACCAGAAGAGTTGAGAGGTTTAACTCCTCCAACTAAACTTGTAACTGATCGAAAGGTTTAATGCCCGTCCATAGAGCAGTTAAATGGATCCCATGGAAATCACCTACTTCTACCACCCCAAGCTGAACAAACCAAGGATGGTGGCCGCCTGGCCGGGCATGGGCTTCCTAGCCAAGATCGGCGCAGACTACCTGAGGCGGCAGGTGAACGCCAAGAAGTTCGCCGAGATAAAATACTATCACAACCTACTGGTCTACAAGAACGGTTTAGCCAAGCTAGCCCCCATAAAGCACAGCTTCTACGCCTCCGAGGAGCACAACTTGGTCATATGCGTGGGCGACGCCCAGCCAGCCAGCCCTGAGGAATCCATCAGGCTTGCGGAGAAGGTGGCCGAGTTGGCCAAGGAGCTGGGGGTGGAGGTCATCTACACCATGGCTGCCTACCCCAACGAGTACGACGGGTCCCCCAGCATCTACGGCGTCTTCACCGATGAAGAGTCCAGGGAGGAGTTGGAGAGGCTCAACGTGAAGGTGCTCACAGAGGAGGGGGCGATCAATGGTTTGAACGGAACCATGATTGGGGTGGCCCGGAGCCTGGGCATCAAAGGGGTTTGCCTCCTGGGGGACATCAACTACGCCAACGTGCCCCAGCACCTGGCCAGCAAGGCGGTCCTCGGCGTCCTCTCCAACCTGTTGGAGGTCGAGATAGACACCAAGCAGCTGGAGGTGAGGGCAAAGAAGATCGACGCCTCCATCAAGAAGCGGTTGGAGTTGTTCCAAGAGGAGGCCCAGCCCTTAGAGGAGAAGCGGCTGGGATACATAAGCTAATAAGGCATATATGGGTTAAGAGGTCTCTAGGAGAGCCTGATGAAGACTTCGGAGAAGGTCTACTGGATCAAGGTGGCGCTGGGGGTGGTCACAGGCCTCATCTGCTTCTACGCCAACAGGGCTTTGGGGGTGGAGAGCCAGCTGGCATTCATGGTGGGCACCATTCTATTCATCCTCTACTCGGAGGCCCTAGCCCTCTACACCCATATGGACCGCAACAGGGTGCTGAGGATCGCAATCGGGGGGTTCCTCTTTGTCTGGATGTTCACCTGGACCCTGCTAAACACCCTCTGGGTCCACAACTGGATCTGACTGGGAGCCGAGGAAACCCAGGAAATCCATCCAAGCAGTAAAATAACCCCTATCGAACTCGGTTCGCACAGGGGAACGCCTCAACTGGTCAAACTCCCGGTAATACTTGACCAGCGAGGCCCCATCCTTCCCCATGCGGTTGTAGAAATCCCGCTCATCACCCGTACGCACCGATTGCAGTAGGCCCTCCAAGGCGTTCAAATACCCCTCCCGGAACTCGGCGCCCTGGAAACTCAGCTCCTTTAAGGCCCTCAGGCTCCTCTCAGCCTCGCTGAACCTACGCTCCCGTAAACAAAGT
Source organism: uncultured Candidatus Bathyarchaeia archaeon (assembly GCA_964462185.1). Classification (GTDB taxonomy): domain Archaea; phylum Thermoproteota; class Bathyarchaeia; order TCS64; family TCS64; genus RBG-16-57-9. The sequence goes on from CAYWWV010000003.1 coordinate 28,546, forward strand.
GCATACTGGTTGAAGGCGGCCCTAGCCTTACCCCTAATAGATATACCCAAGCCTTTTTTACTCGTCTTCATCACTCTCCAATCCCCGCTCCGTTATCCTGAGGGGCACCTCCCCCTCGGGGAGGCTGGGGCTGGCGGTGAGCTTGGCTATCCTCACATTGTTCCTCCCCTTCCTCAGGAAAATCCTGTTGTGGCTCATGTGGCCTATGATGTGTCCGCCCGTGGGGGAGAGGGCCTTGCTGAAGAAGGCATCGGGGCTGGCCAGCACCTGGTTGGTTATCACGGCTGCCGCGTTGAAGGCCCTGGCCAGCCTCATCAGCTTGTGGAGGTGGCGGTTGAGCTGTTGCTGCCTGGTGGCCAACATCTCCCTTCCCAGGTACTCGCTTCTGAAGTGGCTCATCACGCTGTCGATGATGATGAGGCGGATGTTGTTCTCCTTTATCACCTCGTCGCAGTTCTCCAGCAGTAGCATCTGGTGGCTGCTGGTGTAGGCCTCGGCGTATACGATGCCCTTCAAAACCTCGCTGGGCTTGATTCCGAAGCGTGGGGCGATCTGCTGGACCCTCTCGGGGCGGAAGGTGGCCTCGGTGTCTATGTACAGGGCGTTTCCGTTGAGGCCGCCCTGGGCCTCCCCCAGCTGGACGGTCACACAGAGCTGGTGGCACATCTGGCTCTTCCCGCTGCCAAACTCCCCGTAAAACTCCGTCAAGCTCTGGGTCTCTATGCCGCCCTCCAGGAGACGGTCCAGGCTGGCGCATCCAGTGGTCAGCTTCCTGATATCCTTGCGAAGCTCCACCAGCTCGTCGCCCCTCACAAAGGTGATGGCCCTGGACCTCCTGGCGGCATCTATGAGGGAGGCGGCCGTCTCCTCCCCTATCCCAGCGGAGACGAGTTCCACCACGGTGGCCGTGCTCAGGGCCTCGATGGTCTTGAAGCCGATCTCCCTTAGTTTGTTGATGGTGGCGGGCCCAATACCGGGTATCTCCTCCAGGGAGTTGTAAACGCGCCCCGCCTCCTGGTCCTCAGCCATGTCCAACCCCTAGCCCAAATGGTTAGTGGATTCCCCTTGGATTAAACCCTATGGTTGCAACCCTCCACACCCATGATTTGGGGGCCACTTGACCCAACCCTGAAAACTCCCAGGATGTGTGAAGCTCTCCCCTGTTCACTGGACCTCGATGTTCTCCTTGGGGAACCCCATCTCCACTAGGGTCTCGTAGACGACCTCCCTCTGGTCCCCCATGAGTAGGACCTGCTCATTCTTGTGGGTCCCCCCACAGGCACACTTGTTTTTGAGCTGAGTAGCCAGGTTTCCCAGGTCCACCCCCTTGGAGTCGATGCCGTCTATCACAGTCCACTTCTTACCCCACTTCCGGGTCTCCAAGCGGATGCGAATCCTTTGCTCCTCTTTATTCATCTCCTCGCAGACGCAAAGGTCCTTGGGGAGCCCACAAACGGGACAGATTTCCGCCATTATCAACACTGTATCGAGGCGCATGATGTAAAAAGTTTTGCACCCCCAGTGGTAGGGGCTATCGATACCTCTGAAGGAGGCTGAAGGCCTGGAGGGCCTCCCCCGAGTCCAAAATGATTATGGTGTTGGTGCTACAGCTTATGAACTCCACGATGTTGATGTTCCTGCTGGCAAGCATCTGGGTCACGAAGGCCACGAATCCAGGGGTGGTCTCCACCCTGGGGGGGCTTAGGAGGATGAGGGCCACCAGGTCTTTCTGGTATTGGGTTTGGGCTGGAAGCTCACCCTTGAGACTGGTTTGGTCCACTATGTAGACGTATTGGTCGGTGAGATGGGCTGTGACTATGTGGGGTATATCCAACCTCTTGGGGGATATGACCACCCCAATCTTGTCTTGAAGCCGAATCTTGGAGTCCCTGAGGATCGACTTGACGGCCTCCTCCCTCAGGAGCCGCTCCTCCGTGATCTCATTGGCCACCCTTATGACGGCGGCCTTCACCGCCTCCAGGCTCCCCTCCCCGATCTCGTTTTGGAGCACCCTGGCCAGAGCGCTGTAGTTGACGATCCTGAGGCTCAATGCGTCCATAATGCTGGGGCGGGTTTGGATGATTTCCCTCACCCTGCGAGACACGCTGCTTGCACTATTTGGAGTAATTCTAGCCATGAATGATACAAATGTGTCATAAAACATAAATTCTGTGGTTGGAATGATGCAGGTCATCGGGTGTAAACAAGATGGCTAAAGACAAAGTGGTCCTGGCCTACAGCGGGGGGCTGGACACATCCATGATGGTGAAATGGCTTCAAATGGAATACGACATGGATGTGGTTACCTGCAACCTGGATTTGGGCCAGGACAAGGAGATTAAAGGCGTGGAGGAGAAGGCCTGGAGCCTGGGGGTGGTGAACCACTACGCCTTCGACGCCAAGGAGGAGTTCGCCACCGAGTACATCTTCCCAGCCATCAAGGCCAACGCACTATACATGGGAACCTACCCCGTGAGCAGCAGCATCAGCCGCCCCCTAATAGCCAAGAAGCTGGTGGATGTGGCGGAGCTGGAGGGAGCCAAGGCGGTCGCCCACGGCTGCACGGGTAAGGGAAACGACCAGGTTAGGTTCGACATAACCATAAAAGCCCTGAACCCCAAGCTGAAGATAATCGCCCCCGTCAGGGAGTGGAAGTTCGACAGGGCTAGCCAGATCAAGTGGGCCAAGGAGCACGGGGTCCCCGTGCCCGTCACCGCCGACAGCCCCTACAGCATTGATGAGAACCTTTGGGGCAGGAGCATCGAGGGGGGCATACTGGAGCACCCCGATGTGCCCGTACCCGACGACGTATGGGACTGGACCACGCCCGTGGAGCTCGCCCCCAACGAGCCAGAGTACGTTAAAATCGGCTTCAAGGAAGGGGTGCCCGTATCCATAGACGGCGTGGACTACAAGCCCCACGAGTTGATCAAGAAGATCAGGGACATGGCGGGCAAACACGGCGTCGGAAGGATTGAACACATGGAGGACCGGGTGGTGGGGCTCAAGACCCGGGAGACCTACGAGATACCCGCGGCGGAAACCATAATCAACGCCCACTTCGACCTGGAGAAGATGGTGTTGACCCGCCACCAGATGCTCCTCAAGATGGAGATGGACCACAAGTGGGCCACAGCCGTATACCAGGGCCTCTGGGTGGACCCCTACAAGGAGGACCTGGACGCCTACATCAACCACACCCAGCAAAACGTGACGGGGACGGTCACCATGAAGCTCTTCAAGGGAACGGCCAAACCGGTGGCACGGGAGAGCCCCTACAGCCTGTACGACTACAACCTGGCCAGCTTCGACATCAACACCCACTACGACCAACACGACGCCCTGGGCTTCATCAACCTCTGGGGCCTCCCCAGCACCACAGCGTGGAACCTGAAGAGGAAGGTGGCCAAGGAAGGCGTGGAGGAGATGGGTAAGAAGGTGGTCCCCGTCCCCACTGGGAACGCCTAGACCCCTCCCCACTCTAAGCCTTTAAAGGCCCAAGCCCCCATAGTGGGGTGAGGTAGCCCCCATTTGTCCAAAGAGGAAGCCTTGATCCAGATTTTAAAGCTCGCCCTACCCCTGCCCCCCCACATAATCGTGGGCTACAACCAGTTGGAGAGGGACTTCACCAGCGGGGACCTGGCCAGGGTGTGCGACATCAGCAGGAGCAGCGCCAAGTTCTACATCAACAAGATGGTGGGGCTGCGGATGGTGACCAAGGTCCCCCACAAGAGGATGTACCAGAAGTATGCCAACGCCCTCAGGTTCAGCGACTGGTTGAAGGACTTGGTGAAGCTGGCGCTGGAGCCCCTGGAGAGCGGAGCCCTACCACTCCCAGACCAAGAGGAGTAGTGAGATGAGCCTCAGAGACCTGACCTCCTCCAAGAAGCAGCCCAGGGAGAGGCAGACGCGACGGCTAAACCCCCGACAGGTAAGGGCCATGAAGAAGAGGGGGTACGACGCCGAGCGAGAGTTGGTCCACATGCTGAGGGCGGAGGGCTACGACGCCATCCGCGTACCCGTCAGCGCCCCCAGCAGGGAGCCCCTCCCAGACGTCTTCGCCGTCAAAGGGGACACCATCCTATCCTTCGAGGTCAAGTCCCAGGCCAGGTATGCCTACTACAAGAGAGACCAGGTGAGCAAGCTCTTCGAGTTCCTAGAGGTCCACAAGATATACCCCAGGAGATACGCCGTGCTAGCAGGCAAGTTCAAATACAAGGGCTGGTGGTTCGAGATCGCCACCAAGGCAGACGACTACATGATCAAGGTGAACCAGGGCTTGACTTGGAGGGAGCTATTGGACCGCCTCTCCCCCTAACAACCATGGTTTAAATAAAATCCAGCCATATCTCAGACAGTGGTCTAATGGTTAAGGCGATCTCATACCAGGAGGCAAGGAAAACATGCCCCCCTGAACTTGTTCCTTATAGCTCCACTGAAGAGTTGGAGCCCCTAACCGACATCATTGGGCAGGAGAGGGCTCTCAAAGCCCTCACCTTCGGACTGGACATCCAGGAGCACGGCTTCAACATCTTCGTGGCAGGCCTACCCGGAACAGGAAAAAAGACGGCCATCCTCACCTTCCTGGAGAGAAAGGCCTCGGAGATGCCTGTCCC
>CAYWWV010000003.1:33261-60452 GCA_964462185.1 uncultured Candidatus Bathyarchaeia archaeon
GGCCTACTCATCATCCCCGTCATCGACGGCAAACCCATCTCCGAGCAACAGTTCAACATGCTGCCCCCCAAAACCCGGGAGGAGATACAGAGGAGGAGGGAGAAGCTCCAAGAAGAGTTGAGGTCCGCCTTCCGGGAGATCAGAGAGGTGGATAGGGCCGCGGAGGCTGCGGTGGAGAAGTTCAACCGGGGTGTGGCCGAGTTTGCATTGGAGCCCCTGTTGGAGTATTTGAGGGAGAGGTATGGGGAGTACGAGGGATGCGCCGAGTACCTGGACAGCGTCAAGAAGGACATTCTGGAGAACCTGGGGGCCATCCTGGGGGTGAGGCCCCAGCCCACAGACCCCATGGCAGCCATGGTGGCCAGAGCCATGGAGGACCCCACCTTCAAGTACAAGGTGAACCTGGTGGTGGACAACAGCAGGCTCAAGGGCGCCCCCGTGGTGATGGAGATGAGCCCCACCCACGACAAGCTCTTCGGCCAGACAGAGAAGGAGGCCAGGTTCGGCGCCCTAATAACCAACTACACCTTGATCCGCGGGGGGAGCGCCCACGAGGCCAACGGCGGGTTCCTGGTGATACCCATCGAGGAGATCCTGCGGAACCCCGGGAGCTACGAGGCTTTGAAGAGGGCCATCCTGGATAGGAAGCTGGAGATAGAGGAGCTGGCCGCCAGGCTGGGCCTGCTAAGCACCAGGAGCCTAAGGCCTGAGCCCATCCCCTTCACGGCCAAGGTGATCCTGGTGGGGGACCCCCTCTACTACTACACGCTCTACGCCCTGGACCCAGAGTTCAAGAAGATATTCAAGGTCAAAGCCGAGTTCGACAGCGTCATGGATAGGACGCCGGAAAACGTGGGGGAGTACGCCGAGTTCATGTGCACCCTTTGCACCAAGGAGGGGTTGAAGCACCTGGACTCCAGCGGGATAGCAGCCATCGTGGAGTATAGCAGCAGGCTTGCAGCAGACCAGGAGAAACTCTCAACCCAGTTCGCCGACATAAGCGACATCATCCGCGAGGCAAACTACTACGCCAGCCGGGAGGGCAGCCCCCTCATCACCCGGGAACACGTGCGTAAGGCCGTGGACGCCAAGGTCTACCGGAGCAACCTGGTGGAGGAGAAGATTAGGGAGATGATAGCCCGGGGCACCATCCTCGTTGAGACCCAAGGGGAGCGGGTTGGACAGGTGAATGGTTTGGCGGTCATCGACATGGGTGACTATAGCTTTGGGAAGCCCAGCCGGATCACGGCCAGCGTGGGCCTGGGGAAGGAGGGGATTATCGACATAGAGAAGAAGGCGGAGCTGGGCGGGCCAACCCACACCAAGGGGGTCCACATTCTAACGGGGTTCCTCACCAACAGGTATGCCCGGAAGACGCCTCTCAGCCTCTCAGCCCGTCTGGTATTCGAGCAGAGCTACAGCGGGGTGGACGGCGATAGCGCCAGCAGCACCGAGACCTACGCCCTCCTCAGCGCCCTCAGCGGGGTTCCTATAAAGCAGGGTTTAGCCGTAACGGGCTCGGTGAACCAGCAGGGAGGGGTCCAGGCCATAGGAGGGGTGAACCAGAAGATCGAGGGCTTCTTCGACCTCTGCAAAATCAAGGGCCTGACGGGGGAGCAAGGCGTCATCATCCCCAAGAGCAACCTGAAAAACCTGATGCTGAGGGAGGACGTGGTGGAGGCCATCAAGGAGGGGAGGTTCCACGTCTACGCCGTGGAAACCATCGATGAGGGCATCGAGATACTAACGGGGGTGGAGGCCGGGGAACTCGATGAGAAGGGGGAGTACCCGGAGGGGACCATCAACTACCTGGTGCAGAAAAAGCTGGACGAGATGAACAAGCTCATCAAGGCCAAGGGAAGGGAGGAAGAATAACCACATTTTAATACCCCACCCCCATCCTATTTGAAACGCCCATGGAGGAGCCATACGATATCATAATCGTTGGCGGGGGACCCGCGGGTCTAACAGCGGGCCTCTACGCCTCAAGGCATAAGGCCAAGACGCTGGTCTTGGAGGGCGCCAGGGTCGGCGGCAAGGCCTATGAGGCCCACCTCATCGAGAACTACCCTGGATTCCCAGAGGGAATCTCGGGGCCTGAACTGGTTGAGAGGATGGAGGAGCAGGCCCTCAAGTTTGGGGCCTCCATCAAGAGGGAAACCGTCATCGGCCTCTCTGACCTGGGGGAGGTGAAGATGGTGAGCACCCGCTCGGGGAACCTCTACCAGGCCAAGGCCCTCATCATAGCCACAGGCATAACCCGTAGACAGTTGAACGTCGAGGGGGAGGCGGAGTTCAAGGGGCGGGGCGTCAGCTACTGCGCCGTTTGTGACGGGCCTTTCTTCCAGGGGAAGAGGGTGGCGGTGGTGGGTGCCGGGGAGGACGCCGTCCACGATGTGGAGGTTCTCTCGGAGGTGGCTTCCAAGGTGTACGGGTTGCCTGGGAGGGATGAGTATAATGCAGACCCCCGCGAAGTCCAGCGATTGGAGGAGAACGATAAGGTAGAGCTGGTGAAGGGGGTGAAGCTCTCCAAGATTGGAGGCCGGGACTTCGTCGAGTACGTCGAGTTGGAGGGCGGAAAGAGGATCGATGTGGAGGGGGTCTTCATCGTGGAGGAGCGGGTGCCTATGGCGGGTATTCTCTCGGACCTGGGCTTGGAGTTCGAGGACGGTGGCTGCGTGAAGACCAATAAGAACCTGGAGACGGGGATACCCGGGGTTTTCGCGGCTGGAGACTGCGCCTGCCAGGGGTTCCAGGTGGTGATAGCCGCGGGGATGGGCGCCAGGGCGGCCCTGAACGCCTTGAAGTATTTGAAGAGTGTGGGGAAATGAACAAGTTGGTAGAGCTCTTCTTCAGCCCTGTCTGCCCCTTTTGCCCCCAGGCGAGGAAGCTCCTTGAAAGCTACCAGGCCCAGAACCCCTGGTTCCAGTATAAAGAGGTGAACACCTACACCGAGGAGGGCATCAAGAGGGGGATGAGCCTGAGGGTTATGGCCGTCCCCTCCATCGCCGTGGATGGCCGGGTGAAGATCGCCGGCTGGCCCTTCACCGTAGAGGACCTGGAGAAGGCCTTGGAGTAGAAAGCCTTTTCCCCCTGCCAGGCGTCAACTCAGGGTATGGGGCCTAGGGTAGAGTCGGTTTTGGCCAGGGAGGTCCTGGACTCCAGGGGGAACCCCACCCTGGAGGTGGAGGTATCAGTGGAGGGGGGTTACACGGGCAGGGCCATGGTTCCCAGCGGGGCCAGCACGGGGAGGTTTGAGGCCCTGGAGCTCCGGGATGGGGGTAGCCGTTTCCACGGGAGGGGCGTGGTTAAGGCTGTGAGGATGGTGAGGGAGGAGGTGGCCCCCCGGATTCTGGGGATGGATGCGGAGGACCAGGCGGGGGTGGACAGGGCTCTCATAGAGCTGGATGGCACGGCCGACAAGTCCCGTTTGGGGGGGAACACAACCCTTGGGGTCAGCCTGGCCGTGGCCAAGGCCGCCGCCGCCAGCAAGGGGGTCTGGCTCTACCAACACCTGAACAGGGAGGCCGCCCTGCTGCCCGTGCCCTTCTTCAACGTCATCAACGGGGGGAAACACGCGGGGAACGATTTGGATGTCCAGGAGTTCATGGTGGCCCCAGTGGGGGTTGGGACCCTGAGGGAGGCCGTCCAGGCGGGCTCCGAGATATACCACCAACTCAAGGAGAGGCTCCGAGAAAAATATGGGAGACAGGCCATAAACGTGGGGGATGAGGGGGGGTTCAGCCCGCCCCTCTCCACGACGGAGGAGGCGTTGGAGGAGCTTCTCTGGGCTGTGGAGGAGGCGGGGTATGGAGGGGAGGCCGTCTTGGCGCTGGACGCCGCGGCCACCAGCTTCTACCAAGGCGGAGCCTACCTCTACCAGGGCCAGAGCCTTACGGCGGGCGAGATGATAGAGGTTTATGAGGAGCTGGTGGAAAAGTACCCCATTAAGAGCCTGGAGGACCCCTTGGAAGAGGAGGACTTCCAGGGCTTTTCAGAGCTCACCCGCGCCCTGGACATCCAAGTGGTGGGCGACGACCTCTTCGTCACCAACACCAAGCGCCTGGCCAAGGGGATCGAGGCTGGGGCCTGCAACGCTCTCCTCTGGAAGGTGAACCAGGTGGGAACCCTCACCGAGGCCCTGGAGGCCTGGGAGCTGGCCAGGAGCCACGGATACGCCGTCATGGCCAGCCACAGAAGCGGGGACACCGAGGACCCCTTCCTCGCCGACCTGGCCGTGGCCATCGAGTGCGGCCAGATAAAGTCGGGGGCGCCATGCAGGGGGGAGAGGACCTCCAAGTACAACCAGCTTCTTCGCATAGAGGAGAGGCTGGGCAGCAGAGCCCGATACCCCCAGGGCATCTTAAACCCCTGAGAAGGACCGGGGCCAGGGGGAGGAATTAAATCCCCGGGGATACCATATCCCCCGAGTTGATCGAAGTAGAGATTCCCCACCACTGCTGGTACGAGGACCAGCCCCTCAAGCTGACCTTCCCCGACGACTGGAGGGTCCACCGTTGCCGAGTAAACTCGGAGGAGGCCAGACCCCTGTCCCCAGCCGAGATAAGGGAGGCCGTCTTAAACCCCCTGGGCCAGAAGCCCCTGGATAAGCTGGCTGAGGGAGCCGAGGAGGTGGTCATCATCTTCGACGACATGACCCGGCCCACCAAGACCAGCCAGTACCTCCCACCAATACTGGAAACCCTAGAGAAAAAGGGGATACCCGACGACAACATCAGGTTCATCATAGCCCCCGGCACCCACGGGACCTATGGGAGGAGGGACTTCGTGAAGAAGCTGGGGGAGGAGGTGGTCTCCCGCTACGCCGTCTACAACCACAACCCCTACGAGATGTTGGACTACCTGGGGGAGACCAGCTTCGGCACCCCCGTCTGGGTGAACAGCGAGGTAATGGCCTGCGACCTCAAAATAGCCATAGGCACCGTCCTCTTCCACAGGCTCACAGGGCTCAGCGGTGGGGGAAAGATCATCAGCCCAGGCGTCGCCGGCATAGAGACCATCCGCCACAACCATGGAGACGTGGGGGGCTTCGGCCCGGGGCGAACCCCCTGCGAGACCACTGGCTACCTGTGCAACGAGGGGAACAGGATGAGGCTGGACATAGAGGAGTCAGCCCGCATGGCCGGCCTGGACTACAAGGTGGACACAGTCCTAAACCTAAACCGGGACCCTATATCGGCCTACGCCGGGGACTTCGTCGAGACCCAGAGGAGGGCGGGCCGGGACACGGTTAAATGGCACACCACGGAGAACCCCGAGGCAGACATAGCCATCGCAGGCAGCTACATGAGGGAGAACGAGCCCTACCTAAGCCTCTGGCCACTCTACAACACTGTTAAGGAGGACGGAACCCTGGTCATGGTCAACGACGACCCCGACGGCGACATCAACCACTGGCTCTTCAACCGCCACGGGAAAAACGTGGGGGCCAGCCTCTGGAACCCCGCCAAGCGCAAGCTGAGGAGGGGTCGAAGGATGATCATCTTTGGCAGGTATCCCTTGAAGAGCTTCCAGTGGAGGTACGACGAAGAGGAGGTTACCTGGATAAGGAGCTGGGAGGAGGTCCTGGAGGAGCTGAGGAACCACCACGGGCCGGGGAGCAGGGTCTCGGTGATACCCGACGGCACCAGCTGCATCCCCGCCCAGACACGGGTGTAGCCCCCCACCCCTATCCCATTAAATACCTTGAGCCAACTCATATCTCAGACATGAGCGTGAAGGCCATCCAAATCTCGGAAAAGGACAACGTGGCAACCCTCACCAGCGAGGCAAAGGAGAACACCAGGGTCGAGGTGCTCGGCCCTGGGGGAAAGATCGTCGCAGTGTTGGAGGCCAGGGGAGCCATACCCTTCGGACACAAGGTGGCCCTGAAGAGGCTTGGGAAGGGTGAACAGGTATTGAAGTACGGGGAGGTCATAGGCGTGGCCACCGAGGAGATACATCCAGGGGAGTGGGTTCACACCCACAACGTGGTGAGCGCCCGGTTGGACACGGGGGGCGAGGATGTGAGGGGGGTGGTCTCTTGACCGAGTTCTACGGTTTTGAGCGGCCCGATGGATCGGTGGGGGTTAGGAACCATCTACTGGTGCTGGCCCCCATCGACTGCAGCTACGAGCCCGCCAAGAGGATAGCCGAACAGGTGGAGGGGAGCGTGGCCATCACCCAGACTTATGGGTGTGGGTATGACGCCATGCTGGTCCACAACCTGGTGGGCTCTGCCTTGAACCCAAACGTGGCAGGGGTCCTCATCCTGGGCCTGGGCTGCGAGACCCTGACGGGAGACCTGTTAGCCGATTTGATCGAGCCCAGCGGCAAACCCGTCCACAGCATCACCATCCAAGAGGAAGGAGGCACCCTGAAAGCCCATGAAAAGGGTGTGAGGATACTCAAAAAGATGAGGCAGGAGGTCTCTGAGCTGAGGAGGGAGGCCTTCCCCCTCAGCAAGCTCACCCTGGCGGTGGAGTGTGGGGGGAGCGACGCCACCAGCGGTCTGGCGGCCAACCCAGCGGTGGGGGTGGCGGTGGACAGGTTGGTGGACGAGGGGGGGACGGCCATCTTCGGGGAGACCCAGGAGATGAGTGGCACCCAGCACATTCTGGCTCGGAGGGCGGTGGACAAGGCCACCGCGGACGCCATCTATGAGATAATCGAGCAGCAGGAGGAGAGGTTGAGGGCCATGGGCATCAGCAGTAGGTGGATGAGCAAGGGGAACATAGATGGGGGTTTGACCACCATCGAGGAGAAGAGCCTGGGGGCCATCGCCAAGGGGGGGACCAGGCCCATCCAAGGGGTTCTATACAACAACTGGGAGAGGTTCGACAAACCAACCAGGCCGGGGCTCTACGTCATGGATGGCCCTGGCTGGGATGTGCCCAGCGTAACCCACATGGTGGCCGCAGGCGCCCAGGTGGTATGCTTCACCACTGGGAGGGGGAGCACCACGGGCCACGCCATCGCACCCGTCATCAAAGTCACGGGGAACCCCGCCACCTATGAGAGGATGAGGGATAACATGGACATAAACGCGGGAACCATACTGGATGGAAGCGAGAGCATCAGGGATGTGGGTGAGAGAATCTTCAAGACCGTTGTGGCGACGGCTAGCGGGCGCCTAACCAAGGCCGAGGCCCTGGGATACAAGGACTTCCTCGTCTTCAAGAGGAGCAGGGAGGCGGAGCACCTGTTGGGCCACTGTTGACCCCCCGGGGCCTCACATCTCGGCCAAGACCACGTCGTCGTACTCTCTCTCCAGCAGATACTTGTGGTATAGCTCGGCTTTGGCGAAGTCGTGGAAGACCTGTCCCAGGGGTTCGCCTCTGAACTTTTTGGCCAGTTGGGCGTAAAAGTCGTGGGTGTCCTTCTCCCTTTGAGCAGCGTAGATAAGCAGCTGGGGGTAGCCGGCCTTAGGGTCCAAGGGCACCCTAACCAGTGTATCGGTTATCCGCAGGTCCGTTACCTCCTCTGAGAGGCTCCTACGCTCCAGCTGGGAGGGGTCCTCCAAGGCCTTTATGAAGTAGTCCCGGTGCTTCCTCTCTTCCTCGGCGAGCTCCTGGAGCAGCTTCCTGGCCCCCGGGTAGGTGGCCTTCTCCGCCGTCTCGGTGTAGAGGGAGATGCTCTCCTCCTCCAGCTCGACTCCCTTCCTCAGAGCCCTCTCCAGGGTCCAAACCTCTTGACTCATGGTGAAACTCAACTCAAATGGGTTAATAGAAGATTGACTCAAAAACCGTATAAGCCCAAAGGGCGCCAAACAACGTATGGCCTCGGCGGGTGTCTTTGAGGCTGAGATAATTGCAACGGGAGACGAGCTCATCTACGGCAGAGTCCTGGACACCAATAGCCACTGGCTGGCGCAAAGGCTTGCCGAGTTGGGGGTGAAGTTGCGCCGAGTCACCATGGTTGGAGACGTAAGAGAGGACATCGTCGACGCCGTTAAGGGGGCTCTAGAGAGGCGGCCCTCGTTTCTAATAGTCTCTGGGGGTTTGGGTCCCAGTGAGGACGATATAACTGTGGAGAGCCTGGGGGAGGCCTTGGGCCTCGGAGTCACCCTGGACCCTGAAGGCGTTGAGAAGATCCGGGGCGTTTACCTGGCCAGGGGGATAACCGAGGAGGCTGCCCTGGAGAGGGGGTTCAGGATGGCGCGGGTCTTGGAGGGAAGCAAGCCCATACCCAACCCCGTGGGATTCGCCTCGGGGATGTCGGTGGAGTGGGGGCCCACCACCATATTCACCCTGCCAGGGGTTCCCCAGGAGTTGAAGGCCATGTTCGACACCCACATAGCCCCCAGACTCAGAGAGGCCTCCCACCGATCCTTCCTGGGGCGAACCTACGAGGTATACATGGTTTGGAAGGAGTTCTTCCCCCTATACCGGGAGATGCAGAGAGACTTCCCCGAGGCATACATCAAGAATGCAGCCACTCCCCCCGTGGAGGGAGAGAGCCGGGAGGAGTTCCACCTCATCAAGGTGGACATCGTGGTCTCGGGTGAGACCATGGGGGAGGCCGAGGAGAAGCTGGAGAGGCTGGTCTCCGAGTATAGGCGTAGGATCCAATCCACCAGCGGGGGTTGGATAAAGGAGGTCCATCCAAGAAAACGAAATTAACTGGAGGCACCTCTTTCATGGCATGTGGAGACTTCTCGACCTTGGAGCCGTCAGCGGCTATGTGATGACTAACCTCTACGAGGTGGTGGCCAGGCAAATCAGCAAGGGTGAATCGCCCAACACCTTTATCCTATGCCACCCTGAGGCGCCCTTCGTCAACATCGGGTACCACCAGTTGATGGAGAAATCGGTGGACGTGGAGAGGGCCAGGCAGCTGGGTTACGCGCTGGTGAGGAGGACCATAGGTGGAGGCACCATCCTGGACGGCCCCTGGGAGCAGGACTACTTCGCAGTGGTGGACCGAAACTCCCCCCACTGCCCACCAACCATACCCGGGTTCTACGGGAAGTTTCTCCAGATCCCCGTGGAGGCCTTGAAGCGTCTTGGGCTTGAAGCAAAGATCAGGCCCCCCAACGACATCTTGGTCAACGAGAGGAAGATAAGCGGGAACGGAGCCATCACCATTGAGAGGGCAAACGTTTTGGCGGGAGACCTCTTGCTGGACGCCCCCACCAAGCTGATGGCTGAGGTCATTAAGACCCCCAGCGAGAAGTTCCAGGACAAGGTGGCCTCCACCATGGGGGAGTGGATCACCAGTATTCGACGCGAGGCTGGGGAGGTGGGCAGGGAGGCCGTGAAAGAGGCCCTGGTGGAGGGGTTCAAGGAGGCTCTGGGGGTTGAGCTTGAGCCCGGCGTGCTAAGCCAGGAGGAGAGGGAGCATCTGGAGGCTCTAGTGGAGGAGAGGAGCAGCCACCAGTGGATATTCAGCAAGGACGAGGAGGTCTTGTTGAAGGTGGAGCAGGCCTCCACTGGGACCAAGATCCGTGGGGGGGTGGTGGTCTCCGAGGCCTCTTACAAGGCGGGGAAGCTGATTCAAGTCTTATTGGTCTCCCATGAGGATGTGATTAGAGACATCACCATCAGCGGGGATTTCTTCACCTACCCCTTGATGGGGGGGATTGAGGGGCTTGAGAGGGCCTTGGTTGGAGTCCCCTTGGAGGAGGGGGTGCTGGAGGAGAGGGTTGAGGAGGCCTTCAAGGAGTTGGGGGTCCAGATATACGGGGCCCAGCCCAAGGACATAGCCAAGGCCATCCTCCTGGCCCGGCACAGCTCGGACTAATCCACGGGCTCCCCCAAAGCGGAGAAGTCCAGGCCCCGGTGGTAGTAGTCGGTTAAGGCCTGGTGGAGCCTGCCCAGCTCCACCCTCACCTGGGCCCAGGTGTCCCGGTCGCGGAGGGTAACCGTGTCGTCCTCCAGGGTCTTGTAGTCCACGGTGACCGCTAGGGGCACGCCGATCTCGTCGGCCCGGGCGTATCTTCGGCCCACGCTCCCCTTGGCGTCGTAGAGCACCCAGAAACCCCCCTCCACCAGGCCCTCCCAGACCTTTGCCGCCTTCTCATCCACCCCGTCCTTGGACACCAGGGGGAGGACAACGGCCTGGTAGGGGGCTATCTCCCGGGGGAAGCGTAGGATGTTTCGCTTCTCCCGCCGCTCGTAGGCGTACTCCATGGCCACGTATACCAGGCGGTCCAGGCCGTAGCTGGGCTCCACCACATGGGGAATAAACCGGCTGCCATCCTCCCTCAAGACCTCCATACTCTGCCCCGAGGCCTCCTGGTGGCTCCTCAAGTCGAAATCCGTCCGATACGCGCACCCCGAGACCTCCACCCACCCCCATGAGTCCAGGAGGACCTCGTGGTCGTAGGTCTGGGCGCTGTAGTGGGCCCGCTCCTCGGGGAGGTGGGCCCTGAACCTCTGGTTCTCAGGGGGCACCCCCAGGGCAGAGATAAACCTCTGGCTAACACCCATGAAGTAGGCCTGCCACTGGGTGAGGATCAGGCCCTCCTCCACCGCCCTCCCCAGCGAGACCGCCAAGGGCTCCTCCACGCCCTCCCCCTCCATCTCCTCGGTGATCAGCTTCACCTCCAGGTCCGCCACCTCGGGGAACCAGCGGCACCCAGGGTTCAAGGGGTCGAAGAACAACTCCAACTCGTTGATGGTGAACTCCCTAAGCCTGAGAAGGCCCCGGCGGGGGCTGATCTCGTTTCGAGCCACCTTGCTGCTCTGGGCCAGGGCGAAGGGCAGCCTCTCCCGGGCGTACAGGTAGCCCCGCTTGAAGTTGATGAACATGCTCTGGGCGGTCTCGGGCCTCAGGTAGCCCACCTCCCCACCCCTGGACCCTATCTCGGTCTTAAACATGGTGAGGAAAAGCTCTGGCTCCCCCAACTCCCCCCCACACCTGGGGCAGGCGATCCCCGCCTCGGCCCACATCTTCAGCATGGCCTCCCCCCCCAGGGCCTCCACGTTCTCGAGGCCCGTCTTCTCCTCCAAGAGGTGGTCCACCCTGAAGCTGGCCGAACACCGTTTGCAGGTGACGGAATACTCCTTGAAGTTTCTCAGGTGGCCCGAGGCCTCGAAGACCCTCTCAGGGTTTATGAGGGGGGAGTCCAGCTCGAGGAATCCTTGGCGGCGGACGAAGAACTCCCTCCAGAGTTCGTCGATCTTCCTCCTCAGCTTAACCCCCAGGTCCCCGTAGTCGATGAACCCTCCCAAACCCCCGTAAATCTCGTAGCTAGGCCAGAAAAACCCTCTTCGGCGGGATAACTCGAAAATAGTGTCGTACTTGGTCTTGGGAGCCATGGTTTTCCAACAGCATGGATGCTGCAGTGGTTAAAAAAGTTGGGTTTAGGTGAATACCGGCCTAAACTTGTATCCGTAGAGGATCAAGCCCTCGGCGCCGTCCTCCTTAACCCTGCGGAAGACTGCCTCAACCCTCATATCCTTGGAGACCTCCTGGGGGGAGACGTCGGTTAGCTGGGTTAGAATCCTCACGCCGTCGTCCAGCTCCACCAGGGCCACCACGTAGGGGGCGTACCTCTCAAAGTCCTTCGGCGGGTTTCTGATGACCGTCCACGTCACCACCCTTCCCGTCTCGGGGAGCTTGTAGGGCTTGAACTCTGTGGATCCACAGTGGCACCTGGGCCTAGCTGGGAAGTGTTTGGAGCCGCAGGATACGCACTCCACTCCCTCCAACCGGTATCGGGGAATCTGGTTCCTCCAGTGCCTGGGAACGCTCAAGCCTCAACCCTCCTCAAGACGTTAACCACAGATGTGGAGCCCAACCCCCCCATGTTGAGGGCTACACCCACATCTGCTTTATCCACCTGGTGGTCTCCGGCGGAGCCGCTCAGCTGGAGGTATAGCTCTGCCACCTGGTAGACCCCTGTGGCCCCCACGGGGTTCCCCCGCGCCTTCAGGCCGCCGAAGGTGTTTACGGGCAGCCTCCCCCCAAGGTCCACCTCGCCATCCACCACCATCCTCCAGGCCTCCCCCTTCCCAGCCAGCCCCAGGGCCTCGATGCTGAGAAGCCCGGTAATGGTGAAGTCGTCGTGGACCTCAGCCAGCCCCACGTCGCTGGGCCCCACTCCTGCCTCCTCGTAGGCCTTTCGAGCCGCTGAGGCCGCTGACTCTAGGAACAGGGGGTCCTTCCTTTGGGCCAAACTAGAGTAGTCGGTGGAGACGGCTGTACCCGCCAGCTCCACGCCTCCCCCCTCCAGGGGGGCCAAGACGACGGCCGCGGCCCCGTCGCCCACACCCGAGCACTCCATCATGTGGATGGGGTCTGCCTCCATGGGGCTGGCCATGGCGCGTTCCAGGCTCATCCTGAAGGGGTACTGGGCGTGGCTGCATCCCTCGGCGTGCTCGTGGCTCTTAACGGCCATCATGCACACATCCTCGGCGGTGGCGTAGGAGTCGAGATACATTCGGTGGACCATGGCGGCCACCCCAGACTTGGTGACCCCCGTGTAAGCCGTGTACTCATAGTCCTCCTCCATGGATAGGGCTGAGGAGACCTCCTCGGGGAGGACGTCACTCATCTTCTCAACCCCCACCACCAGGGCGGCCTTGCTTTTACCCGACTTCACCGCCTGGTAGGCCTCGTGGACGGCTAAACCCCCGCTGGCGGAGCCCGCCTCCACCCTGATGGCTGGGAGGCCGTGGATCCCCAAGGCCTGGGCCAGGTGGGCCCCCAGGTTCAACTGGTTCTGCATGACTGGTCCACACATATTCCCCACGTAGAGCTTGTCCACCTCCACCCCGGCGTCCTCCACAGCCTTGAGGGCGGCTTGGGTGAACAGGCTTTCAAGGGATTCCCCCCAGTGCTCCTTGACCTTCACCAGGCCTACGCCTACAACCCCTACCCTGCTCATTCCACGATCTGCCTCCTGTGAACCAGGTAGCGGGCGTAGTCCAGATACTTCTTATGGGCTATGAAGTCCTGGACCTTGGGCCCTTGCCTCTTCTCGGTCACCGCTTCTTGAACCTCCAGTATGAAGGAGTCGCTCCCACTGCCAGAGCCATAGCTCACGGCGAAGATCTTGTCGCCTGGGTTGGCCACGTCCAGCACGCTGGCCAGGCCGACGGGGGTGCTCCCCGCGTAGGTGTTTCCAATCATGGGGGAGACCAATCCAGGCTTTATCTGGTCCATGGTGAAGCCCAGCATCCTTGCGGCCTTGATGGGGAACTTGGCGTTGGGCTGGTGGAAGACCGCCCACTGGAAGTCCTGGGGGGTGTAGCCCGTCTCATCCAGTAGAACCCTGGCGGCCCCCAAGATGTGCTTGAAATACGCGGGCTCCCCCGTGAACCTGCTGCCGTGGCTAGGGTACATCACCTTGGCCCGCCTCCAAAAATCGGGGGTGTCGGTCACATAGCTGTGGGAGGCCTCCACATAGGCCACCGTCTGAGAACTCCTCTCGGCGAAGATGAATGCGGCCCCCCCGCAGGCAGCGGTGAACTCCAAGGCGTCCCGGGGCTTCCCCTGGGCCGTGTCCGCCCCAATGGCCATGGCATACTTCATCATACCACTCCCCACCAGGGCTATGCAGTTCTGCATGGCCTCAGTCCCAGCCTTACACGCGAACTCGTAATCCGCTGAGGAGACGTTGGGGGTGGCCCCTATGGCCTCGGCAACGATGGTTCCACAGGGCTTCACGGCGTAGGGCTTGGACTCTGTGCCGACGTAGACCGCCCCGATCTCCCGGGGGTCCACGCCTGCCCTCCTCACAGCCTGCTTGGCCGCCTCCACGCTGATGGTTACAGCGTCCTCGTCCATGGCCACCACGCTCTTCTCCTCGATGGGCGCTCCCTGGCTGCCCCACACACGGTTGATCTCCGAAGACTTCAACCGGTATATGGGGATGTAGGCCCCGTACCCAAGTATCCCCACCTGTCTGCCGGTTTTCAAGGTAGATCTCTCTCTAGGTTCACGGAAATGGGGGAGGTCACCAATTTAAATCTCTCGACAACCACCGTAAAAATAAACGACGATCGACGATTCAAGCCAGGTATATGTCCCTTATGGTCTTAACCGACTTGGCGATAGACCTGAGGGTAAAGGGAGGCTCAAACCGCCGGCGAAGACCCTGGGCTTCCTCACCCACCACCTCGATGGAGCCCAAATCCGCCGGGCCCAGACCCTCACTGCTGCACCCCGCTATGTGGGTTATCTCCCCTGGGTTGAAGCCCATAAGCCAGGCGGCCACAGCATCCACCGAGACCAGGTTTCTACCGGCGACCAATAGGTTCATGCAGACGGGGCTGCCAACTATGGGGCCGTTGCCCTCCATGCAGTAGATGCCGTCAACTATTGTGAGGTGGGTTGGGACTACGCTGGGTAGGAAGGCGAGCACCTTGTCCAGGTGCCGGTGGAGCTTGTTCTTGTCCTTCCTCATCAAGACCCCGAAGAGGTTTTTGATTCCCAGGGTTACGGTGGTGTAGCCACAGGTCTTCATCTTGGGGAGGTTCACCAGGTAGTCCGCCCCCAGCACCAGCTCGGGCACCCTCAGAGCCACTCCGTCAAGCTCGAACTCCCGGTAGTCCTCCTCCTTGCTGAGGTTTACAAACTCGGCGTCCCACCTCTCCAAAACCCCCTGCAGCCCCAAGCCCTCCAAGCGTTTCTCGGCAGTCCCCGAAATATTATCCGACTCCACCACCAGGACGCGGTTCTCGTTCTCCCGTAGAACCTTGATAACGGCCTCCAGCACCAGGGGGTCGGTGACCACCATTCGGTGGGGGTTTCGCCGGTTGCATAGGTTGGGCTTCAAGACCACGGTGGCACCCCTGGGGATCCCAAGGCCCCCGAGGAGTTGGATGCTTTCCCGCACAGCCTTCTCAACGTCCAGGGCTTGGACCACCGAGACCTTCACCACTTCAACCCCTCCATCGCCTTGGAGGCCGCCTCGAGGGCCAGCATAATATGGTACTCGTCCTCCAGGGTGAATAAGGGGGCTTCAACCCCCGAAACCACGTCTCTGAAATGTCTGTACATCGCCGCGAAGCCAGGGTGTTTAAGGGTGGCCACCTCCAGGAGGCCGGTTAGACTCTTGGCCCCAACCCTGGGGGTTCCACCCCTCTTCTTAACCTTAACATCGTAGGGCCGTTTCAGTAGTTCAACCTCCAGGGAGCCGCCCTCCCCCACGACCTCCACGGAGAAACGGGGGATGAGGGCGGTCCAACTCATATGCATCTCCACGGTAACGCCTCTGTCCGACTCCATCTCCAGGGTGGCGTTGTCGCAGACAGGGTAGTTTTCCCTCCTCCCCCATATGGACCTCAACCTCTGGGTTCTGCCGGCCAAGGGGTTCACCACCGAGAGGAGGTGGGGGAGGAGGTCCTCCACCACCCCCAGTTTCCTGTTCTCCCTGAAGCGGGTGCAGCTCCTGTAAAGCTTGAGGCTGTTCTCGAAGGATGCCTTTACCCTTTGGACCTCGCCTATGGAGCCTCCGAGAACCAACTGTCTGAGGTCGTCCAAGCAGGGAGTAAAAGCATAGTTGTGGACGGGGAAGACTGTTAGACCCGTCTCCTCCTGGAGCCTCATGATTCTCCGGAAGCCTTCCAGCGATTCACCCAGGGGTTTCTCGCATACCACATGTTTCCCGGCCTTTAACCCGGCCAAGGTGATCTCTTCGTGCAGGACTGGAGGGGTGTTCACAGCTATTGCGTCCACACTTGGGTCTGCCAAGAGGTCTTGGTAGTTGGTGTAGGTGTTGATGGCTCCGCATTTTGAGGCTGTTTTACGTAGCTGGTTGGGGTTGGGGTCTGCTAGGGCTGCTATCCTCAAGCCCTCCACGCATTGGATGGCCTTGTGGTGGAACAGCTGGGTTACCCTTCCGCATCCCACCAGGCCTATTCCCAGCATATCTCTCCTACTCCACCCGCCTGTGTAAACGTTTTCCCCCTATAACTCGAGTAGCCTGCAAATTATTTGGTCTGCTAGGTTTCTGGGTTTTTCCAGTTTTTTGGGTTTGGGGGGGTTCTTGACGGCGCAGAAGTATTTCCAGTAGAAGTATTTCCCCACGGTGACCTCCAGGCCTAGTAGTTTGTGTAGGAAGACGTCTACGTTGCCCATCCAGGCCCGGCCCAGGAAGCTTCCTGCGAAGGCCATTCCCAGGAGGTAGGTGGCTATGGTTAGGAGGATTTTGGTTATGGTTTCGGTGTCGAGGACCATTTTTATCACTAGCGATATGAGGCTTGGCTGGTATTAAATCTTAGCTGAAGACCTCCCCGGAGAGCTCCCGGTAGCCCAAACCCAGGGTGACCAGGCCGCAGAGCACCAGCTCAAACCAGTAGGTGGCCAGGCGGGTGAGGAGGCTGATGGAGGCCGCCAAGCCCAGGGGGAGGCCCAGCATCACCAGGGCCCCTGTGAGGGTGGCGTCCACAACCCCCAAGCCGCTGGGGACGAGGATGTTTAGCTGTTGGATGAACTCGACCACGGCGTAGACGAGGACCAGGTGCCACAGGTTGAGGGCTTGCCCCAGGGCTCGGGAGACCAGGTTGGCCGTGACGGCCCCCGTGGCCCAGTGGAAGGAGACGAGGAGGAGGGAGGCCAGGTTAACCAGCGGCTTGGACTCCAAGAGGCGGAGGGAGCTGTCCAGCTCGGCGGCGAAGGCCTGGACACCCCCCAACCCGTATCTCTTGTTGTACACCCTTTTCTCCAGCTGGTCTCTGAGCCAGGTGGGGCTCCGCTGGTGGAGGCCCAGAAAGGTTTGGGGTTTCAAGATGACGGCGAAGAGGGCTGTGTTGGCTAGGGCGTAGAGCACTGTGAACCAGATGTACTTGGGGTCTATGGGTATCTGTTGGCGTTGAAACCAGCTGACCTTGGCGAACGCCAGGGAGATCAGGGTGCCGAACCCCAGGAAATAGTAGACCTTGCTGATGATTACCGAGGAGACGGCCTTCCCCAGGGTCCCCCCCTTAGCCCTCTGGGCCAGGTGGGCCCTCACCAACTCGAAGCCCGAGGGCACGGGGAAGAGCCACACGAGGAAGAGGGCTGCAAAGGTGGCCTCCACGCTTTCCCTCAAACTCACATCAACACCTAGAGCCCTCAAAAGTATGTGCCAGGAGAGGGCCAGGAAGACCAGCCCCACGTAGTTCACAGCCACAGCCAGGGCGAAGAGGGCGCCGTCGAAGTGCTCCACCTCCACGAGAGCCTTGAACGGATTCACAGCCACCAGGTAGGCTGCCAGCAACAGGAAGCCTAGGGCCAGGAGGGGTGCTCGTACACGCATTTCCCTGGAGTTGGTAGGGATGAGGTATTAAAAACATGGGCTTCACCTATTGGTTGGGGGGAGGCTTGGACCGCTTCGAGGAGTTCCTCAAAGGGTTCCAGGGGGGCAGGATAGTGGTTCTATCTCCCGGGGGGAACCATGGGGATACTTTGATCCACATGGGGTTGGCCAAGAAGCTTGGCGAGCTGGACATAGAGTTCGACTTCATCTCTCTGGAGACCCTATACAGGCGTAGCCTGGGGGTGGCGTTGAAGTATGTGTTGGGCCTGGCCCTGTGGGAGCTGGGCGCCCCCAGGAGAATCAGGGTTCTCCAAGTCCCCGAGGAGGTGGACCTGGTGTTGTTGGAGGGGGGCGGGTATATGTGTGACTACTGGTACGGCGCATGGTTCCTCAACCAAGCCAAACCCAGGGGCCCCACACCCATCGCCATAGGCCCCCAAAGCTACCACTTCAAAAAAACCGAGTTCCCCCAACACCTCACCGACAGCAGGGAGTACCATCTTTTCTGCAGGGAAAAACCCAGCCTCCACCACCTCACCCAGCTGGGCCTCCCCCCCAACACATCCGTATACCTCTCCCCCGACACAGCCCTATACCTGGAGAAGGAGGACCTGGAACCCTACATAGAGCCCCTGGAGGGAGGCTACGACCTCTTCGCCTTCAGGAAGGACAGGGAATCCCTTCTAAGCGCCCAACAGCGGCAAACCCTGGTGGACGGCTCGGATAACCCCCTTGTGGCTGACATATCTAAACGGGGCAGCCTAACCGAGTTCATAACAACCATATTCCACGCCCACCATGTTTTCACCGACAGGCTCCACGTGGCCATAGCCGCCAAGGTCTTGGGCCGGCCCGCAACCCTCTTTCCCAATCGATACCACAAGAACAGGGGGGTTTGGGAGTACTCCCTGGCAGGCCACGTGGAGTTCTCCGAGCCCCCGCAGTAATTTTATGGTGGTTGAACCACTTAGAATTGGAAGATGCGGGAATATCCCTCCCTCAGCATAATCATACCTGTGTTAAACATGGAGGAGACCATCGGGCAAACCTTGGACTCCTTGATGGAGCTGGACTACCCCGGGGAAAAGCTGGAGATAGTAGTGGTAGACGGGTACAGCGTGGACAATACCGTTGAGATTGTGCGGGGATACCCTGTGAAGCTGGTTTACCAGGAGGGGAAGGGTTTGAACGCGGCCAGGAACACAGGGATCAAGAACAGCAGCGGCGAGATAATCGCCTTCACCGATGGGGACTGTGTGATCCCCAGGGATTGGGCCAAGAAGCTGGTGGACAACTTCTCCGACGAATCCATCGGATTCGTGGGGGGGAGCCTGGAGGGCGTGGACAAGACCAATATTTGGAGCAACTACGCCGACGAAAGCCTTTTCCAGGTCTCCCCAAACTTCACCGACAAGTGGGAGACCAACAGCCTCATCTTCCTCCAATTCCCCGCGGGGGCCAACATGGCTTTCCGAAGAACAGCCTTGGCCAGGATCAAGTTTTTCGACGAGAACATAACCTACGGGTTCGACGACCTCCAACCCGTGGAAGCCATGTCCCTCAAGGGGTTCAAGATGATCTTCGACCCCGGCGTGAAGGTCTACCACCACCACCGCCGCACACTCATGAACCTCTTGAAGCAACACTTCAACTATGGGAGGGGGGGTTCCCTGCTCATGATCCATAGGCGGAACAGCTTCCTGGCCAGCTGGTTCGCCGCTTTTCTGATCGCCTCCCTCTTCTTCACCTTCTTGGTGGCCTTCCTGGTGTATCTGGGGTTAAAGATCAACCACTCCCTCCCCCTCAACATTGTGAGCTGGCTTCTGGGCAGCTTCTTCCTTTTGGCGGTGGTATTCTACCTTCCCGTCAGCCTTAAGACCATGAGCCCTTGGAAGCCCTTCCTATACCCCCTCATAGACCTTTTGAGGGGGGGGACCTTCATGCTGGGAGGCCTATACCAGCTGACCCGCTCCCTATCGGCCAAGGTCTCCTAGCCCCACGAGGAAACCCCTCTCCCCCAGGAGAAGGCTCATTAGGCGGGGGGTAACCTGTTCAGGTTAAGGCGAAGTGATTTGAGGGAGATTCGTCTGGCTTTGGCCGGTGTTGGTAACTGTGCCTCCTCCCTTATCCAGGGACTAGAGTACTACAAGGACAACGGAGGGGAGGTGGGCCTCCTCCACCCCGAGGTGGGAGGCTACCGCGTGGGAGACATCAAGGTGGTGGCTGCCTTCGACATAGACACGCGGAAGGTGGGGTTGGATCTCTCGGAGGCGGTCTTCGCCGAGCCCAACAAGGCACCTAGGATGGCGGATCTGGGGGAGGCGGGGGTTGTCGTCGAGATGGGCCCCATCCTGGACTCACCCTCCCCAGACTCCATGAGCCTCATAAAACCCGCGAACCTGCCCAGCGTGGATGTGGCCGGTAGGCTGCGGGAGTCGAGGGCCGATGTCTTCCTCAACCTGGTATCGGGTGGGGCTGTAAACGCCAGCGACTTCTACGCCCATGCCGCCTTGGAGACTGGATGCGGGTTCATCAACGCCACCCCCAACAACATCCTTGGGAAACCCGAGTTGGTCTCAAGGTTCTCCCAAGCAGGGGTGCCCTTGGCTGGCGACGACCTGATGAGCCAGATAGGGGCCACAGCCCTCCATATTGGCATCCTGGAGTTCCTGGTTTCCAGGGGGGTAAAGGTCTCCGAGAGCTACCAACTAGACGTGGGGGGCGGCTCCGAGTCGATAGACACCTTGGAGAGGACCAGAAACCTTAAGCGCGAGATAAAGACACAGGCCGTTAAAAGCCACGTCCCCTACGACTTCAGCCTTGTAAGCGGCTCCTCAGACTTCGTCGACTTCCTGGTGGACGGCAGAGACAGCTTCCTCTACCTCAAGGGGCGGTACTTTGGGGGAGCCGAGTTCAGCCTGGACTTGAAGCTGGGCACCCAGGACTCGCCCAACGCCGGAGGAATACTGGTGGACGTCATCCGGGGGTTGAAGGTGGCGAAGGACAGGGGCCTGGGGGGCCCCATAAACGAGGTGTGCTCCTACGGGTTTAAGCGGCCCCCCATCCACCTCTCCCTGGGGGAAGCCCTTAGGGGTTTCAGGGGTTTCACAGGATGTACATGATCTTCGTGTTGGGGACCGCTGGCTCTGGGAAGACCACCTTCACCCACCGGTTCACCAGCTTCCTCGAGTTCCACAGGGAGGACGTGATGGCCGTCAACCTGGACCCAGGGGCCCTGGTGGTCCCCTTCCCCGCCAACGTGGACGTCAGGGACTACATCCGGGTGGAGGATGTGATGGAGGAGTATGGTTTGGGGCCCAACGGGGGCTTGATGCTGGCCCACGACATGATGGAGGAGATCGTGGAGGACCTAAGCCGGGAGATAGAGGAGTACACGCCGGAGATCTGCATAGTGGACACCCCAGGCCAGATGGAGCTATTCGCCTTCCGCGACATAGGCGCCCGCATAGCCCACCAACTCACCGACGCCGTGAAGGGCGTGGTATACATATTTGACGGCCTCCAGTGCCGAGACCCCTTGAACTATGTCATGAACATGTTCCTGGCCTCCGCCATAGACATGAAGTTCCTCCTACCCATGTTCCACGTCTTGAGTAAGGTGGACGGGTTGAGCCCCCGGGAGGCGGAGGAGATCGCCAGCTGGTCCTCCAAGCCGGAGGCTTTGGAGGACGCCGTCAACGACCAGTTGAAGGGGCTTCACCGCTCCCTCAGCCAAGATATGTTGGATGTGGTCAACAGGCTGGGAACCGTCTTCGAGCCCATCCCCGTTAGCAATGTAACCAACGACGGGTACAACGATGTATACGCCCAGCTCATGATGGCGTTCACCGATGGGGGCAGGTTCACCCCCTAGGCCGCCTCGAAACGATTAAAAGCCTTCTGGGGGTTGAGTTCTTGGTTGTTATGACTCTTTATCTGACTCAGCAAGAGGTTCAATCCACCCTGGACATGAAGAGCACCTTGGAGGCCGTGGAGAAAGCCTTCGAGGAGATGGGGAAGGGGAACATAGAGATGCCCCCCAGGGTCTACCTCCACTTCGAGAAGGGTGTCTTAATCGCCATGCCGGCGTATATGCCGGGGATAAACGCCGCTGGGACCAAGATAGTGACGGTCCACCCCAACAACAAGAAGGAGTACGGCCTCCCCGCAGTCATCGCAAGGATAATTCTCAACAGCCCCGACAATGGTGTCCCCCTAGCCATCATGGATGGGACCTATATCACGGCCCTTAGGACTGGGGCGGCGGGGGCCACGGGGATAAAGTATCTGAGCAGGGAGGACAGCAGGGTGGCTGGTGTCTGCGGTACAGGGGTCCAGGGTAGGAGCCAGGTGATGGGTCTCATGGAGGTGAGGCCGGGGATAGAGGAGATCAAGGTCTACGACTTGGTTCCAGAGGCCATGGATAGCTTTGTCGTGGAGATGTCGGCCAAATACCCCCAGGTGGAGTTCAAGAAGGCGGCGAGCCCCAGGGAGGTGGCGGAGGGCAGCGACATCGTCATCACCTGTACCCCCAGCCCCAAGCCCTTCCTGGACGGGGCGTGGCTGAAGCCTGGTTGCCACGTCTCAGCCATAGGGGCCGACACCGGGGCTAAGAGGGAGTTGATGACCAGCGTCATCACCCGCTGCGACAAGCTGGTGGTGGACTACATCCCCCAGGCCTTCGTGGTGGGAGACTTCAAGGTGCCCAAGGAGGAGGGGGTGGTCTCGGAGTCTGACATCCACGCCGAGATGGGGGAGATCGTGGCGGGGCTGAAGCCCGGCCGTGAGAGCCCTGAGGAGGTGACCCTGTTTAAGGCTACGGGGCTCGCCATCCAGGATGTGGGCACCGCCTTCAAAGTCTTGGAGCTGGCCCGCGCTAAGGGTGTGGGAAAGGAGTTGGACTAGGGAGCGGTAATTACTCCCCACCCGGATGTAAGTACCGTTTATTCAAAATACCTGCGCTATTTAGAGCGCTTTTATTGAATCTTCAGTTTTTCTCATCCATTGACAGAAATAAACCTTTTTTCAGCTTGTTTCCCCAAAGGTTTAAATACCAGGCCTGATTCGAATAAATAAATTTGTGGGGGATTATTTGGGGGTCAAGCTGAAGAAGCAGACCAGTTGCACCGAATGCGGCAACACCAACCTATTAAGAGACTACGAAACCGGTGAACTGGTCTGCCTGAAATGTGGAATGGTTCTTTCATCAACCCTGTTCGACACCGGGCCGGAATGGCGTGCATTCGACCAGGAGCAGAGGGATAAGCTGCCCCGTGTGGGGGCCCCGGTGACTTGGACCATCCACGACAAGGGGCTGAGCACCACCATCGGGTGGCAAGACAGGGATGCCTCGGGTAAAAGGCTGAGCCCTGAGGAGAGGGCTAGGCTTTACAGGTTGAGGAAGTGGCACAGGCGGAGCAAGGTCTCCGACAGCACCCAGAGGAACCTGGCCCACGCCTTGAGCGAAATGAGTAAGATCAGCTACAAGTTGAACCTGCCCAAGAATGTGGTTGAAACCAGCAGCATGATCTACAGGAAGGCCATCCAGAACCAGTTGATCAGGGGCCGAACCATCCAGAGCGTGGCTGTGGCCTCCATATACATGGCCTGCCGCCAGTGCGGCGTCATCAGGACGCTGGACGATGTGGCCAAGGCCGCCAACATCACCAAGAAGGAGGCTGCTAGGAACTATCGGTTCCTCTTGAGGGAGTTGAAGCCCGATGTTCCCCAGGTGAATCCTCGGGGCTACATAAGCAAGATCGTTAGCAAGCTGGCGTTGAACGGGGAGACGGAGCGCCTGGCCATGGCCATCCTTAACCAGGCCACCAAGTTGAAGCTCACCAGTGGGAGGGGGCCCAGCGGCATCGCGGCTGCCTGCATATACATCAGCAGCCAGCTGACCGATGAGCGGCGGACCCAGGGGGAGATCGCCCGGGAGGCCCAGGTCACCGAGGTGACCATTAGGAACCGGTACAAGGAGCTGACGCATAGACTGGATTTCGACATATCCCTCTAGCGTGGGCCCAACGGTGGAGGAAGACCGTTTCTTAGTGGTCTTCACAGGGAGGCCCAACGCTGGGAAGAGCTCCCTCATACGAGCCTTGACCGGTTTGAGGGTGGCGGTGGGGAAGAGGCCTGGCACCACCACCAGGATCAAGGTCTACCCCGTCTCCAAAGGTCTGGGGATTGTGGATATGCCGGGGTACGGGGTAAAGGTGGGGGCGCCCAGGGCCTGGGTTGAGAGAACCAAAGACGCCTTCCTGGAGTTCATAGAGGACAACGCGGGGAGAATTAAGGCAGCCGTACACGTGTTGAGCCTGCCCACATTCCTTGAGGCCGAGGAGCGGCTGGCTAAAAAGGGTTACATAAACGTGGATGTGGAGATGGTGGGGTTCCTCCAAGAGACCTTGGGAGTAACACCCCTGGTGGCCGCCAACAAGGTGGATAAGGTCTCAGAGGAGGAGGCCGCCCTCAACCTGGAGGCACTGAGAGACCGCTTGGAGAGCCACTTGAAGCGAAGCGTGGAACACCACCTCTTCCCCGTCAGCGCCCGCACAGGGCAAGGGGTGGGCCCCCTCAAAGAGGCCCTGGTTAAGAAGCTGAGGGAGGCCGGCTACAGGGGCCCCCTATCACCACGGAGGTAGAGCCTACTCCAACCCCTGCTTGGGATCGTACACCATGTCGGTGTTCCCATCCTCGTCGCATATACCGGCGACGGTGATGGCTATCCGTATCTTCTCCTCAGGCAGGTAGGGGCTGTCGATGACCTGCACCAGCCTGGTGTTGGCCCTGCCCTTACGCAAGTAAACCCTATGGGTGCAGGCGTGAGCCATCACGTTGCCACCCGTAGGCCTGTTGGGGTCCCCGTAGGCCACATCGGGCTTGGCCTGGACCTGGTTGGTCACCACCACCGCCAAGTTGAAGGCCTCGGCAACCCTAAGCAGGTTCCCCAGCACCCCGCTGATCTTCTGCTGCCTCTCCGCCAGGTTGCCTCTGCCGATGTATTCACCGCGGAAGTGGCCGATCATGCTATCCACTATAACCAGCTTAACATCGTGTTCCTGGCACACCTGGGGTAGGTTTTTCACCAGCATGATCTGGTGGTCGCTGTTATAGGCCCTGGCCACCAAAATGTTGGTGAGGATCTCCTGGGGGTCGTACCCCCGGGCCTCAGCTATCTGGACCACGCGCTCGGGGAGGAAGGTGCCCTCGGTGTCAATGACGCAGACCTTCCCGTTTAGGCCCCCCTCCTCCACGGGTCGCTGTGCGAGGACGCTGAGAGTGTAGCAGATCTGGGTTTTCCCGGAGCCGAACTCGCCGATTAGCTCGGTGATGACCCCGGTCTCTATCCCGCCGCCCATGATGCGGTCGAACTCGCTGGAACCCGTCCTACACTTTAACAGGTGTTTACGCGTCTCGAGGAGCTCCGAGGCTGAGACGAACCCCGGGTCCACTTTGAGGCGCGCCAGGGTGTTTACCTTGATGGCGGTGTCCACCCCGATGCCGGTTAGCTCCACTATTTCTCTTGGGGGAGTGACTGCTATGGCTTCTAGTGTGACTAACCCGGCTTTGTGTAGTTTTTTTATGGTGGTGCTTGCCACGCCTTCCAGGGTTCCGGCTTCTACTACCTCTCCCATCGTTCTCTGGGGGTTGGTGGTTGGTTTGGCTTATAATGTGAACGCACTGTTTCTGGTATGGGAGGTGGGTGAAAGTGGGTGTGGGGGTAGTTTTTTCCGTGGTTGTGGGGGTATGTATTTGGCTTGAAGGTCCTCCTGGTTGTCTCCAATCCGCGTCTCCTGGCCCAGCTGATGGGCATCGCCGATGCCGCCAACTCTAGGGGCCACAAGGTCACGGTTTTTTTCATCGAGGAGTCGGTCAAGTTGCTGGCCCAGTACCCTGTCCTGGGGCGGTTGGGCGTGGATTTGATAGCTTGTCAGACGGCTTGCCTCCAGGCGGGTTTGGGGGAGGGGGATTTGGTGGGGGGTGCCAGGGTTTCCAGTTTGGCGGAGCTGGTGGTTCTAATGGAGTCTTCTGACAGGGTGTTGTTTTTGGGGTGATGGCTTGGAGGGGTTCATGTTGGTGTTTCGGAAGCGGGTGGTGCCCGGGGAGAGGGTGGAGGAGGGGCTTCGGCTCAGCGCGGCCATGTTGGGGATGGATGTTTACCCGGTGGTGGTTTTCGTGGATGAGGGGGTGGAGGCCTTGCTCCCTGGGGCCATCTACTTGGAGAACCTGAGGGAGTATTTGAGGGTGGTCTCGGAGATGGCTGGGGTCTACGTGTTGGAGGAGAGTCTGGAGGAGAGGGAGTTGACGGTGGGTGACCTGGCGCCGGGTTTGGAGGTGGAGGTGGTAGACTTGGAGGGGTTCACCGGTTTGGTGGAGGGCTGCAGGCTGGTGGTGAGCTTCTAGGGGGTGGCCTGGTGGAGACCTTGGTTCTACTGTCGAGGGCTCACGGGGAGACTGTTTTCAAGGTTGCCAGAGGGCTGGCTGAGAGGGGTGAGGAGGTTCACATCGTCTTCACCGGACGGGGGACCCACTATGTGTGGAAGGGGGATGTCTTGAAGAGGCTGGAGTTCGCCCGCCTGTACACCTTCGAGGCGGAGTTTGACAGCCCCAACCCCCGCGTGGAGGCCCTCAGCTACCAGGGGTTCGTGGAGCTATTGGAGCGCTGCGAGAGGGTGGTCTCCTGGGTTTAAAGCCCTAGTCCACCCACCAGACCCAGCCCCTCCTCTCAGGGTCCCTCCTACCCTGGATGAGGCCTCTCCTCCTAAGCCTGTTAAGGAATACTATGGTGGCGTCGGGGCAGCGCTTCCTCCGTTTGGCCATCTCCTCCCCTATTTGGCGTGTGGTTAGGGGTTGGGGGGATGCTTTGAGTATCTCCACTATGGCTTTGGCTGCCTCCCCTAGCTCTTCCTCGGCGGGGTCCATGGATATGGGGTGGGGGTACAGGTTTTTATCTTCGACGGGTAAAGTTGACCCATGAGGCTTTTCACTGTTGGGCCGGTGGCTTGCTATCCCCAGGTCTTGGAGGCCATGGGGATGCAGATGTACAGCCACCGGAGCAAGGAGTATTTAGAGCTCCACTACGAGGTGGTGAGAAAGCTCCAGGAGTTCCTGGGGACGGAGAGCCCCGTGTTTCTATTCAGCAGCACGGGATCGGGCTTCATGGAGGCCTGCGTGAGGAACTGCGTCCGGGAGAGGATGCTGGTGTGTGTCAACGGTAGCTTTGGTAAGAGGTTTGCTGAGGTGGGTAGGGCCAATGGGCGGGAGGTGGTTGTGCTGGAGTCGGAGCTGGGGGCGCCCACCCTGCCGGAGGATTTGGAGGAGGCCCTGGAGGAGGAGCCGGAGGTGGAGGCCGTGGCCATCACCCACAACGAGACGAGCACGGGGCTCCTCAACGACCTCCCGGCGTTGACCAGGGTCTGCAGGGATTTCGGGGTTCTGGTCTTCGTGGATGCTGTGAGCAGCATGGGTGGAGTGGAGATCAAGGTGGATGAGTGGGGGATCGATGTGTGTTTCAGCAGTAGCCAGAAGTGTTTCGGGGTGCCGCCGGGACTGGGGATCGGCTCGGTGGGCTCCAGGGCCTTGGAGGCCTCGGAGAACATGGACGAGAAGGGGTGGTACTTCGACTTCAAGTTGTGGGAGAGGTACCATGAGAGGGGGCGGGGAACACCCATGACCAGCGTGATCCCCCAGGTGGCCGGGCTGGGGGCTGCCCTGGGCCTGGTGGAGGAGATGGGGGGGCCCCAGGCCTACTACCGGCTGTATGAGAGGCGCAACCAGGCCATAAGGGAGGGCTTGGCGGAGCTGGGGTTGAAGCTGTTCCCCAGGCCAGGGTTTGAGAGCCCCACTGTGAGCTGCGTGGAGGCGCCCCCAGGCTTCACGGGGCCCGAGGTCTACGAGCGGATGAGGGGCGAGGGCTACGAGCTGGCCCAGGGATACGGCTCTCTCCGGGAGACCACCTTCAGGATTGGGAACATGGGCTGGATCCCCGAGGAATACATTG
>CAYWWV010000003.1:60552-79712 GCA_964462185.1 uncultured Candidatus Bathyarchaeia archaeon
TCCATCTCCAGGGCCGCCACAGGCATCTCAAGGCCCCAGTTCTCCAGGGCCTGGGGGTGAACCTCGCCCAGCCAGCAAAGCTCGCCGCCCCCGGCCTTGGCCACCAGCCTCCGGCCCTCGATGAAGCAGTCCCAGCCCCCGGGCTCCACCGAGGCCTCCACCTCCAGGTTCTCCAGGATGCTGTTCATCACGGCCTTGGCCTCGCTGAAATTGGCTCGGCTGTGGCAGAGGACCACGGCCAACCTTCGGTTGGTGCGGGCCCCTGTCTCGGTGGAGGGGTCTAGGTGGACCACGTCGTCCACCTCGTAGAGGTTTTGGGGGTAGGGGTGGTGTTTGTTGTTGGAGAGGACCTCCATGAGGCTGGGTAGGAGGCGGTTTCGGAGGCAGGTGTAGGCCTCCATCTTGGGGTTCTCGGTCTCACATATGGGCTCGGGGGGGAGAAGCATCTTGTGGAACAGTTTGTCGTGGTTGCTCATCATGAAGGTCACCACCTCTAGGAGGCCGTGGCCCACCAGGAAGTTGCGGAGCTTGCGGCTGAATACCTCTAGGGGGTCTTCCCCAGCCTCGGTTTGTATGGGGGGTATGTTGGGCTGGAAGTTGCCGTAGCCGTGGGCTATGGCTATGTCCTCCACCAGGTCGATGGGGTGCATTATGTCGGCGCGGTAGCTGGGTATCCTCACCTTTATTGCGGGCCCTTGGGGGGTGGCTCCGTGGCCCATCCTCTCCAGGAGGGCGGCGCAGTCCTCCGGGGTGAAGGCTGTGCCCAGGGTTTTGTTTACGTAGTCTGTGTCCAGCTCCATCTCCCAGGGCTCCAGGTTGGGTGTGACCAGGACGCTGCCGTCGGGGTAGTGGTTGTGGACCTGGTAGACCTGGGCGCCCCTGTCCATGAGGGTGGTGCAGATGACGTTGAGTACCTCGGTGATGGCGTTGAGGTCGGTGCCTGTGACGTCGATGAAGAGCTGGGTGGTGAACTCGTCGACCCTGGTGTATTCGCCGTTGATGATGGGGGGCATGCTGAGGACCATACCCTTGTTGTCCAGGATGATGGGGTATTCCTCCGCCCCCTCCAGTATCCAGGCGTACTCCTTCCCCGTCTTCATCTCGGAGAGCATCCAAGCCAAGTCGTGTTCCTCTTCTTCGCCGAGGGGCTGGAAGCGGAAGCTGGGGGGCTTGGTGGTGTAGACCACTGGGAACTCGATGGGGGTGAGGTCGTGGAGGCCGATGGCCACCTTCCTCCTCTTGCGGCCGTGGGTCACGTGGAGCTTCTCCTGCATCTGGATGAGGCTGCGGATTAAGGCGTCGGATAGCTCCACGTTTTTCACCACGGCGGTGACGAACCAGGGCCTCACCTTGGCAGTCTTCTCGTCCACCTCCACCCGGTAGTCCGAGGCCTCCACGGGGTAGTGGCGGAGCCCTGTCTTCCACCCTCTCCAAGAGGAGTAGGCCCTGGCCAGGCCCTCGATGCTTAGGAGGTCGGGCCTGTTGGGGAAGACCTCCAGGGTGAATCCCTCCTCGGTCTCCCCCTCCCAGCTGGTTCCCATCATGGGCAGGGTGTCCCGGAGCTCCTCCAGGCCCACCTCCACGCCCAGTAGCTCCCACAAGTCTTCCAGGTTAACCTCTATAACCGGCATCTTCTTCACCTCACCCAGAGCCTCGCGGCCCTAAGCATACCTATGTCATTGCTGTATAGCTCCCGGATGCTCTCGATGTGGTAGCTCTGCATGATGAGCCTGTCGAAGCCGGGGCCCCAGGCCAGCACGGGGACGTCTATGCCTATGAGGGGTTTAACCACCTCTGGGCGGAACATGCCTGCGCCGAATAGCTCCATCCAGGAGCCCCTCTCCTCTATCCAGACCTCTGCCTCCATGCTCATCTCGGTGTAGGGGAAGTAGCCGGGTCTGAACCTGAACTTCTCCAAGCCCAGGCCCTCCAGGTAGGTCTTCAGGTAGCCCTGCATGTCGCGGAAGGTGACGCCTTCGCCGATGACGATGCCGTCGGTCTGGTAGAACTCGGCTAGGTGGTTCCAGTCGATGGTCTCGTTGCGGAAGACGCGGCCCACGCTGAAGAACTTGCCTGGGAGGTCTTCGGGCTTCAACTTGGCGATCTGCTGGACGCTGAGGCTGGTGGTGTGGGTTCTGAGGACGGTGCGGGCGGCG
The DNA here is from genome assembly GCA_964462185.1 of uncultured Candidatus Bathyarchaeia archaeon. Taxonomy (GTDB): domain Archaea; phylum Thermoproteota; class Bathyarchaeia; order TCS64; family TCS64; genus RBG-16-57-9. The sequence continues at coordinate 62,709 of CAYWWV010000003.1, forward strand.
AGCTCAGGGTCCCACTTGTATCTCCAGCCTCTGCTGCCCGTGGTCCAACCGTTCTCATGGGTCTCCTTGACCCTTCTGACCAGCTCGGGGTCGGGTAGCCGTCCTTTGTAGGGGGTTTTCATGTAGAAGGTGTCGGCCAGGTCTCTGGCGGGGTGGTCTTGGGGCTGGTATAGGGCGTCGAAGTTCCAGAAGTTGAGCTCCAGGTACTCCCCCTTCATCTCCTTGAACCCCAGCTCCACCCAGAAGCGGCGGATGTAGTCGATGATCTGGCTTATGAAGTGGCGCTTCCCCGGGTAGGTCCTGGGGACGGGTAGGGTTACGTCGTAGGCCTGGAACTGGGCCCCCCTCCAGCTGCCTGTGGAGAGCATCCCCGGGGTGATCTGGGTCACAACCTTCCGCTCCTCGCCCAGGTGGTCCAAGACCTTCCTCCCCAGCTCGGTTATGGTGACCTGGCGGTGGGTCACGCGGCTCCTCCTCGCCAAGCCTCTCTTAACAAGGGTCTCCAGCTCTCCCGCCTCCTCCTCCGAGAAGGCGGCCCCCTCCAGTTTCCCACTCTCCCCCAACTTGGCTAGGACCGACTCCCCGGGTAGTTTCGTCGTGGAAAGCCCTTTCTCCGTGAGCCTCACCTCCCCGGCCTCCACCTGGGCCAGGCCCAGCCTCCGCAGCCAACCCAAGCCAATCATGAACCCGGGGAAAGAATCCTTGAGCATCTCCACCCGCATGGGGCCCCGCCTAAGGGCCTCCAGCAGTCTCCTCTCGGGCAGCCCCTCCTGGGCGTACTGCTGCCCCTCCTGGGTGAGCTGGAAGAACTCCTGGGTCTCCTCCTGGAATGTTAAAACCCCCTTGGTGGCGGCCCAGTCCGAGGCCTTCTCCACAGCGTCCCGGGTCAGCCCCGTGGCCCTGGATAGCTCCTCAGTGGAGGCCTCTCCTTTCTCCGCCAGGGCTCTCAGTATTCTCCGCTCGTTCTCATGTAGGCTTGAAGCCAGTTCAACCGGGTTCATGGTCACCCAACCTACCAATCTACCACTCCACCCCACTTAAAAATTGGTTTAGGAGGCCTGCCTCCGGACCCAGTGGGCGTAGCTGGTGAAGCCCTCCAGGCTCTGGAGGAGGGGGGTCTCGGCCTCGGGGTGGCTCTCCAGGAGGGCCCGTATGGGAGGGTCTTCCCCTGCCACCAGTTCCAGCAACCTTCGGGGCTCCAAGCCCTCCTCCACCGCTCTATCAGCCAGCCTGGCCCAGAGCTCCACCCTGGCCTTAAGCTCCCCCAGCAGCTCAGAGGCGCCCTCGTGGGCTCCGAAGTGGCTGATGCAAAGGGTGCGGGGCTCCAGGGCTTGGAGGCGTGCCAGGCTGGAGGCTGCGTCCACGGGGTTGTAGGGGATGGGGCTGGTGGGTATGAGGAGGCCCCCCACGGGGGTGTGGCCAGCTGCGTCCCCTGTAAACAGTAGGCCCGAGGTCCTCTCGTAGTAGCTGTGGCTGTGGGTGCTGTGGCCGGGCGTCCAAAGGACCTCCAGTGAAACGCCTCCCAGCTCCAGGGATTCCCCGTCCGCCGACGCCAATAGGGCCTCCTGGGGGACCTCCCTCACCTCCCCCACCAAGGCGGCTCTCTCCCCGTGGGCCCTGGCCCAGACAGCCAGGTTCTTGGAGGGGTCAGCCATGTGGGGCAGGCCTCTGGGGTGGACGTGGACCCGTGCATCGGGGTACTCCTCTAGGATGAGCCACGTACCCCCCGCGTGGTCCAGGTGGATGTGGGTGAGACAAACATAGTCCAGCCGCTCTACTCCGAGGGACCTCAGGGCCTCCAACACCCCCTCCGCCTGGGGGGCTGGGCCAGGGTCTATGAGGGCCACTCGATGGGAAACCACTAGGTATGTGGCTAGCACCCCCGTCCTCCCATGGTAGGGCGCATCTATGAGGTAGATGTTATCGGTGAGCCTGGTGGTTGACACACCCAAGTTCTATGGGGGGTTTGGGAAAAGTCTTCTCCCTCAACCCAGGTAGTCGGTGAGCCTGCGCTGGGTTAGAGTCCTCCTCAGCAGGGGCCCGGACTCCACCCACTTCTCCAGGGGGATGGTGAGCCTCCCCATGGTGTGGGCCAGGGCCTGGTCCAGGGTGTCGAACCTCTGGGGCTCCTGCCTCATGGCGTTCCGGCAGTTCTCCCTGACCTGCCAAACCCCCACCGGCAGAATGTAGTCGGGGTAGGCCTCCCTGAATATGAAGACCTTGGCTTGGCGCCTCCTCGCCTCCAGGTTTTCCAACACCGCCAGCCTGCCGCTGTAGTAGCAGCCCCCCATGGAGGCGTAGGTGGTTCGCCCCCCGTAGGGCTCCCAATCAGTGACGATGGCCACCTCCTCCTCGCCAGGGTTCCACAGCGTGTGGGGATACCAGGCCTCGTAGGCCTCGTAACACCAAGACTCGGGTGCCAGCAAGATGACGAACCTGTTCCCCAGGTAGTTGGACTCGTAGACCTCGTATCGATCTATGATGGGGTAGCGCTTCACCCTGTTGGCCAGGTGCTTCCCCAAGAGGTCGTCCACGGCGGTTATGCTCCACCTGGTGGGGACCAACACCCTCCTCCGCTCCTCCCCGAAGCACCCCATGCTGAAGGCCCGGACAATGCTGGATAGGGGCACCCCCCTCTCCCAGAGCTCCAAGACGGCTGGGGAGGCCTTCAGATCCCAGTCATAGTGGCACTTCTCCATCCACTGGTTCCACTTGATGTATCCCAGCTCCACCTTCTCCAGGGGGGCTGTGGGCCCGATGGGTTGGACGCTGTCGCTCACATAGAACCTCTTGGAGGGCCTCCTCCTGAGCCTCATCTCCGTCTCCACGTAGTGCTCGGCCAGGCTCATCTCCCTGGTTAGCTCCAGGAGCCTCCCCGCCTTCCAGGGTTTGCGAACATTCACGGGGGCCATCCCCCTCACCAGTTGGCTGCGGTAGTGGATGATCTCATCCATGGGCTTCCCGAACCACCCCTCGGGGTAGTCCAGGATCCAGGTGTCCCCGTGGAAGGGGGGTGAGAGGGGTCCAACCTGGACATAGGGGTATCCGAACCGCCCCACAAAGACCCCTGGGGGGCTGCTCCCATCCACCGTGGTCCCCTTAACCGAGGAAAACAGGGTCTTGAAGGCACCGATCTGGGCTAGGATGGGGCATCGAGTCTTGCCGCAGAGGAGCCTGGATCCCTTGCAGATGCTGCAGGGGCTTCCCCTGGGGGTTTGCAGCCTTAACTGGTCTCGGGCCAGGTCTAGGGCCCCCAGGTCCTCCTGGGCACGCACCGCCTCCCTGATCCAAGCGTCCCGAGGCTTGAAGGTGGTGGTGAAGCGCTTCCCCATCCCAGGGTTAGATGGGTGGGCTCCAGTTTAAAGGGTTGGGGAAGGGAGTCAACCCTAGGGGTGGGTGAAAGTGGGCCAAGGGGCAGGTGTTTTAAGCTCTCAGGGCCCCCTCCCAACCATGGCTATAACCGTGGAGAAAGTCCGATTCCCCAGCGGAGGCCACACCCTGAGGGGGAGGCTCTACAAGCCTGGGGGGGAGGGCCCCCACCCCGGGGTGGTGGTCTGCCTGGGCTATCCTGGGGACACCAAGAACATGGATCTGGCCGAGGAACTGGCCTTCAAAGGCATCCAAGCCCTACTCTTCTACTACCCTGGGGCCTGGGGCAGCGAGGGAGAGTACCGGTTGACGCGACTGCCCGGCTCCACCCTGGACGCCCTGGCATGGCTGGGAGGCCTCCAGGAGGTGGACGGGGACCGGTTGGCAGTGGCAGGCCACAGCATGGGGGCCTTGGCGGTGGTGAACGCCTTGGCTTTGAGGGAGGACCTCAGCGGCGGCGCCCTGGTGTCCCCCGTGGCAGACCTGGGGCCCTGGCTCTCTGGGGAGGCCTTGGAGGCCACCCACTCCCTCCTGGTCTCCATGGCCCAAGGCAAACTGGAGCTGGGCGACCCCCAGGAGTTCAAGGAGGACCTGCTCAGGGCGACGCGCCGGCTAAACCCTGTGGAGGCCGTCGCCAGGGCCGGCCAGCCCCTGCTATTCGTGGTGGGCTCCCGGGACGAGGTGACGCCCCCAGACTACTGCAGGGCGCTCTACGAGGCCGCCCCGGGCCCCAAGAGGTGGGAGGTGGTGGAGGGGGCCGACCACGGGTTCTCTGAGCACCGCCACCTCCTTGTGGGGCTGGTGGTGGATTGGTTGGCCGGGCTGCTACTGGATGGTTAGGCTCTCCAAGTCCCTGGGGTAGTAGGTGATCCACCGGCAGCCATCCTCGGTCACCACAAGGGTGTCGCTGTGCCTGAACCCAGCGTAGCCCAGCTCGTATATGCCTGGCTCCAGGCTCACCACCATCCCCGGCCTCAGGGGCTCCGGGTTACCATGGTCCAGGTAGGGGGGCTCGTGGCCCTCCAAGCCTATGCCGTGGCCCGTGTGGTGTCTCACCAGGTCCCCGTATCCCTCCTCACGGAGCACCTTGCTGGCCGCCTTGTCCACATCGGCGCAGGTGTTCCCCGGTTTGAGGGCCTCGGCGGCGGCCTCCTGGGCTCTGCACATGGCCTTGAACATGCGCTCCATCTTGGGGGTGGGGGCGCCCACCACCATGGTGCGCTCCAACTCGCTCCCATAGCCGTCGATATCCGCCCCGGCACCCGTCACCAATACGTCTCCCTCCCGTATGGGCCGGTTGATGTCGATGCTGTGGGGGATGGCCGACTTCCAGCCCACCTGGCCCCGGAACCCCGCTGAGACCGCCCTCCCCTTCACCGACTCGTATCGGGGGCCAAGGGCCCTCCTCATGGCTGAGGTGGCCTCCAGGGTGGCCATGAGGCGCACCTCCATGTCGTAGAGGCCTGGGCGGGTGTATTCCTGGAGGAGGGTGTGGGCCAGGTTCCCCCACTTGGCTGACTCCTCGATCAACTCCAGCTCGCCAGGGGTCTTCACCAGCCTCTGGTTCCACACGAACCTCCCGTCGGCCACCAGCTCGGCCTCCCCCAGCAACTCGTAAAGCTTTGGACCCTGGTACCCCATGGCCCCTCCAGCGCCCGCCGGGTTGTCGGCGCCGATCCTGGCCTTCCCCAGGCCCCTCTCGGTGAGCCACTGGGCGAAGAGCTTCATGGGGTGGGTCTCCCCAGGGTAGTCCAGGTAGGTGTAGACCTCGCCGATGAGGCTGGTCTGCAGCCTAAGGTGGTCGGCCTCCAGGAGGGGCCCCATGAATACGGGTTTGCCATCGGGCTCCACCAGGAGGGCTGCCGGCCTCTCCGTCACCAGGTGGTAGAAGTGGCTGTAGTAGAAGATGTTGACCCCGCTGGTGAGGAGGTAGGCCTCGAAGCCCTCCTCCTCCATGTGCCCCCTCAGGGTTTGAAGCCTCTTCTCGAACTCGGCGTTGCTTAGCTTGAGCCTTCCCATATTAGTTCAAAGTATTCCCCGTGGGTGGGCGTTAAAAACCATCGATGGGTCAGCTACTTGGCGGCCCGGGCGTAGGCGAACTGGAGGCCCGCCACCATCTGGCGGAGCTGTGTACCCTCCCCCTCCTCCACTCGGGGAGCCAGTAGGCCCACCAGGGCTATGGTGGTGTCGATGGCCAGCCGCGCCTTCTCCAGGTCTCTTCGAGCTTCCTCTTCTGGGGATTCCCCCAGGTAGGCGAGGGCCTTGGCGCTGGCCACGGATACGAAGAGGCGGAGAAGGTCATCCATCTCCAGGGAGAGCAGGTCTACCCCAGTCTCCCCCAAGGGGCTAGCCCTCCCCTTGGCGCAGGCTCAACCAGCCTTGGACCTCCTCCAGGTCTTGGAGGGTGAGGTCCAGGTTGAAGAGCTGCTTCATCCGCCTTCTAGCCCCCTCCAGGCTCCCCGCCCCCTCAAGGGCCTTGGGTAGGAGGTTGCACATATCCTCCACATAGTTCCAGGGGAAGACCACCCACCTCCAGGTGATCTCGTCGCCATAGTAGTCGGGAGTGAACTTGCTGCCCTGGATGTGGCGCAGGGCCGCCGTCCTAACCTCCTCGGGGTTCTTGGTCCGCACGTAGTCAACGGCCACCATCATGCTCTCCCCCGTGTCGGTGATGTCATCGACCACCAGCACCCTCCTACCAGTGAGGTCTACGTCGAAGGCGTATTTGATGCGGGCCTTCCCATCGGGGGTGGCCGTAACCCCCCAGTGCTCCACCTTGATGCTGACCAAGTCCTTCACCCCAAGGAAGTCGCATAGAACCCTGCTCAGCACCCAGCCCCCCCGTGCCAGGCCCACCATGAAGTCGGGCCTGTAGCCGCTGTCCTTGATCTTCTCGGCTACGCGGCGGGCCAGCTCGTAGAACTGGTCCCACGTCATGATCTCGCACTCGAACCCTTTAGGCATAACAGTTAGGGCTCTGGGTCTACAGGGGTTTAACCTTTTGGAAAAAAAGGTGGGGGATAGAGGTTAACCAGCTGCGGGCCTGGTCCAGCCGTTGGCGGCCAGGGCGGCGTCGTCCCAGTTGACCACCAGCTCGATGCCGTTGTACTGTCCAAAGGTGGTGAATCCCGTGCCGTCTCGCGTGAAGCCCCAGATGTCGAATATTCCGGGCTTCCTGTCGCCGTTGTCGTCCAAGTCCACCCAGCCGGAGGCTCCCCAGAAGTTCCTTGGAACCTCGGGCCAAAGAGGAGCGATGTCATGGGCGTATACGCTTCCTGCTTCTATGGCGCTTAGGGCCAAACACCAGGCTGCATCGTAGTCGGCTGCGGTGTAGAAGCTTGCTGGCTGGGCAACTACGTTGAAGTAATCCTCCTCCAGCTTGGTCCACTTCCAGCTCTTAGCGGGGGTCATGAGGCTGCTGAACATCCCCAGGTCAGCTTGGAGGCCGTCTGCGTCGTCCAGCATCCTCTGGCTTCTACCTGAAGACTCGGTGCCCATCCAAACCACCTTACGAGTGTTGGGGTAGTCTATGGTCTGGGTGACCATGACCACCATCTCGTCGAACATCATGGTCTGGACACCCACGTGCTCGGCGCCATACTCCTCTATTGCCGATGCAAGAACCGAATCCATGGTGGCAAGATAGCTGCTGAACTCGGTGACCTCTGCGGCAAATCTCACTCGCTCGAGGATGCTGTATGCCCTGTCCCCACCGAATAAATAACCCTAAGCTTTTTCAGCGGCCCATGCCTCTCAATCTAGAAGAAGACCTAGGAGACCACGGATTTGGTGAAGGACTACAATTGGATGCTGGACAGGGCGTACCAGGAGCTGCCTGAGATAAGCGATGATGAAGGGGAGAGGTTCCAGGTTCCCCGGGTAAGGGTGCTGCAGCAGGGTCGTAGAAGCATAGTGCTCAACTTTGGGGAGGTGGCCGAGGCCCTCCGGAGAGACCCCCAACACCTGTTGAAGTTTATGACTGGTGAGACGGCGACCCACGCCACCTTCGACGGGACTCGCGTGGTTTTCCAGGGGAGGTTCACCCAGGAGAGCATCCAGAACCTGGTGGACATATACACCAAGCGCTATGTCATCTGCCCCGTCTGTGGGCGGCCTGATACCCACATCGAGCGGGACAAGCGGCTGAGCTTCCTCCAGTGTGACGCCTGTGGGGCTAAGAGCAGCATAGGTAAGAGATAGGATGCGGGTCTACCTCAAGACTGTGGTTAGTGGCCGCGACGTCTTGGTGGCGGCTTGTGATGAGGAGTTGTTGGGGAAGACGTTGGAGGGGGGGAGGGTGCCCTTCAAGGTGAGTGAGAGTTTCTATGGTGGAGCCTTGGCGGAGGTGGAGGAGTTGGTGGAGTCTATGAGGAGGGCCACCATCTGCAACCTGGTGGGGCGGGTCTCGGTGGAGGCGGCCATCGAGGCGGGTTTGGTGCATGAGAGGGGTGTTATCTATTTGGGTGAGGTGCCCCACGCCCAGGTAGTCAAACTATAGCTTCACCCGCTGGACGCCCTCGGAGCCATTGGAGACCACCCCGTGCACCAGCAGGAGGTCTAAGGCCGAGTGGGTCTCCTCCGCTGTAAACCCCTTACGCTCCATCTCCCTGGCAAGCCATGAGTGGGGGTAGACGTAGCCCATTTTGAGGACTTCCTTGAGCTGGCGGGCGCAGGCCATCACCTTGGCCTCGTTGGAGTAGATGGGGCCCTCCACGCTCTCCGCCCTCGAGGTGAGGGGGCTGGCTGAGACCCCCAGCCTCTTGGATATGTGGTGGTGGAAGTCCCGGGTCAGGCTCCCCCCGTGGAAGGTGAGCACCCGCTTGGGCTTGCACCAGGAGATAAACTTCAGCAGGCCCCTGTAGTCGGCGTGGTCGCTGAGGGGGAAGGCGGTTCTCCGTGTGTTGAAGAGGCGGGCCCAACCCGAGGCCAGGGCCTCTACGGCGTCGTCCAGCCTGAGGCGGCTCCCCTTGGGGGCAACCACGGCGCACTGGCCCCCCTCCAACAGCTCCCTCCCCTCGGAGCTCTTCGAGTCCACGGACTCCAACCGGTATCCCCAGCCCCGGTAGACTTGGGTGACCTTGGTGGCCGAGCCGTGGGTCACCACGGGGAGGTTGGTGTAGTGGTTGAGGAGGCTGATCACCTCCTGGGCGTTTCCGATGCTGTCGGTCTTGAAGACGGGGACCTTGCCTTCTAGGACGGATTGGACGGCCCACTGGTAGACCATGGGGGCTAGCTCCTCCCGGGAGGGGAACCGGAACATGGGGGCCCCGAAGGTGGACTCGATGACCAGGAGGTCGCACTCCGCTGGGGTGGCGGGGTCCATGGTGAAGGTGGGCTCCGTCCCCAGGTCCCCAGTGTATAGGACGGAGCCCTCCGGGGTGTGCACCAGATACTGGACGGAGCCCAAGACGTGGCCGCTGTTCAAGGCAACCACCTCGAAGTCCCCCACCCTTGTGGTGGAGCCAGGGGAGACCCGGGTCCACTGGCCGCCTCGGTTGGCCCCCATGGCCTCCAGGATGCTGCGGGTCTCACAGGTGGAATACTTGGAGACCTCGGGGTGCTTGAAGGCTGCGGCGTGGTCCGAGTGGGAGTGGGTTACGAAGGCGGGGTAGTCGTGGAGGTTTCGAGTGGGGTCTAAAACCACTCCCTCCTCCCCGCACTCCACCAAGACCCCGCCCAACTGCCTAACCCTCAGCCCCATCCAAAGCCCCCGAAATAATTCAAACCCAGTAAGACTGTCTCAATTACCCGACCAGCCTATATATACTCGGCGGTCACCGGCTCTGGAGCAGTATGATGGCCCTGGCCAGGTCGCCCTCGGCCTCCAACAGCGCCCTACGGGCCTCCTCCACCCCCACACCAGCCTGCTGGGCCACCAGTAAGACGTCCTCCTCGGGCACCTGGACCGTCTCGGAACCATCGTCAGGGGCTCCCTCGGTCTCCGTGCCCCCCACCACTTGGTACATCTTGGTTCCCTGCATATTCAGCGACATCACCTGGGGGCCCTCGATCACCACCTCCCGCCCCCCACCCTGGAGGACCACTCTCTCCACCCACGAAACCTCATCCAGGTTCATGCCCATCTGCTTCATCAATCTGCGAGCCCGGCGATTATCCATCCTAGCCAAAGGCGTTCACCAAGGGAATAGGGTGGAAACCGGCTTTTAAAGCCTGGTGGGCTACACCCCAGAGGCCGCGGAGGCCGCCCGCACCGTATTCCTCAGCAACATCGCTATTAGCATGGGACCCGTGCCCCCTGGGACAGGGGTGTAGGCCGACGCCTTCTCGTAGGCCGAGGGGTCCACATCGCCGAAAACCTTGCTTCCCTCGTAGTTGTTGCCGTTGTCGATGAGGATGACGCCTTCCTTCACCATATCCGCGGTTATGAAGTGCTTTTTCTGTATCTCGACACTTATGACGTCGGCGGTTTTAGCCAGCTCGGGGATGTGGGGGCAGTTGGGCCCAGCGGTGGTCACGTTAAGCCTCTTGTTCATCAAGTAAGCCGCCAGGGGCTTGCTGAGGAAGTTGGAGTCGCCCACCACCAGCCAGTGCTTGTACTCCATCTCCAACCCGTACCTCTTGAAGAGCTCGGCGATGGCCTCCACTCCGGCCGGGGGATAACACTCCTCCCCCATGAGGAGCCTCCCCAGGGTGTTGGGGCTTAGCCCGTCCACGTCCTTCTCCGGGGCTATGGTGTTCACCGCCTTCAACTCGTCCAAGCCCTCGGCTAGGGGGAGCTGGACCATGATGCCGTGGATCTTGGGGTCCTGGTTGAGCCTCTGGATGAGTGCCCCCAGCTCCTCGTCGGTGGTCTCCTCCAAGTGGTGGAACTCGGTGTATATCCCGATGGACTCGGCCCTCTTCTTCTTGAGCCTCACATATCGGGCGCTGTATTTGTCGGTGCCCGTGAGTACCAGGGCCAGCCCCGGAGTCACACCCCTCTCGGAAAGGGCCTCCACCTGGGCCCCCAGCTCCTCCATAACCTTCCCAGTGGTGGCCTTGCCATCCAAAACCACTGGCATCCTAACTCAACCCCTTGATTACCCCGTTCTCGTCTATGTCCATGTCCATGGCGGCGGGTTTACTGGGGTGGGCGGGCATGGTGTTGATGTCGCCGCAGTAGGCCACTATGAAGCCCGCGCCTGTGCTGGGCTTGAGCCGGACTATTGGGAGGACGTATCCCTCGGGGGGCATCCCCTGGATCCTGGGGTTGTCGGTGAGGCTGAGGGGGGTCTTGGCCATGCATATGGGCATCTTGTCGAAGCCCAGCTTCTCTATGCGCCTCAAGTCCTTCCTGGCTTGGGGGGAGAGCTCTATGTCGGCCACCTTATACATCTGGGTGGCTATGGTCCGGATCTTCTCCTCCACCGGGTCCTCCAGGTCGTAGAGGAAGTGGAAATCGCTGGGCTTCTCAGCCTCCTCCAGGACCAGCTTGGCCAGCTCTATGCCCCCTTCACCGCCTTTGAGGACGGTGTCGGTGAAGGCCGCTGGCACCCCCTGCTCCTTGGCCCAGTCCAGCACCACCTGGATCTCCTCTGGGGAGTCGGTGGCGAAGTGGTTCATGCACACCACGGGGCGGAGGCCGAACCTGCGGACGTTGTCCACCTCGTTGGCCAGTATGGGCAGGCCTTCCCTCACCTTCTCGGGGTTGGGCTCCTTGAGGTCTCGGTACTTGACGCCTGCGTGGCGTTTGAGGGCTTTGATGGTGGCCACCACCACCACCACGCTGGGTTTGAGGTCTCCCGCCCTGGCCGCGATGTCCATGAACTTCTCCATGCCCAGGTTGGCGCCGAAGCCGGGCTCCACCACCACGTAGTCTGCTAGTTTGAGGGCTGTTTTGATGGCGGCTAGGCTTGGGCAGCCGTGGGCGATGTTGGCGAAGGGGCCGCCGTGGATGATGGCGGGGGTGTTCTCCAGGGTCTGGACCAGGTTGGGCTTAACGGCGTCCTTCATCAAAATAGCCATGGCGCCGATGCCGCCGATGTCCTTGGCCTTCACGGGCTCCCCCTTCTTGTTGTAGGCCACGGTGATCTCCCCCATGCGCCTCTTGCACTCCATCAAGTCGCTGCTCAGGGCGTGGATGGCCGCGATCTCGGAGGCCGTGGTGATCTCGAAGCCCGTCTCGTAGGGCACCCCCCCGTTCTCGTCGCCTAGTCCCACCACTATGTTCCTGAGGAACCTGGACTCGATGTCCAAGACCCTCTTCCACATGATGTTCTTGATGTCGATGTCCAGCTGGTTGCCCCTGAAGATGTGGTTCTCCATCAAGCTGGTGAGGAGATCGTGGGCGCAGGTGATGGCGTGGAGGTCACCGGTGAAGTGGATGTTGATGTCCTCCATGGGGAGGACCTGGGCGTATCCGCCTCCCGCGGCCCCGCCCTTGATGCCGAACACGGGTCCCAGGCTGGGCTGCCTCAGGACCACGATGTTCTTCTTCCCGAGCTTCCCCAGGGCCTGGGCCAATCCCACCGACATGGTGGTCTTGCCCTCCCCCGACTTGGTGGGGGTGACCGCCGTGACCACTATGAGCTTCCCATCGGGCTTGTCCCGTCTCTCACGGTATACATGGGGCTTTATCTTGGCCTTATACTTGCCATACAGCTCTATGTCGTCCTCGCCCAGCCCCAGGCTGGCCGCAATCTCAGTAATAGGCTTGAGCTTGGCGCTCTGAGCTATCTCAATATCCGGAGGAATAGCCATCTCGATTCGTCTATTAGTTGTAGGTCCTAGATTAAAGGTTGTTGAAGAAAAAGGGGGGAGGGTTTATAGGCCTTCGTGGAGCACCTTGTACTCCTTCTCTGGGCCGGGCTTGGTGAGGCTCCACTCGTAGCCCCGTACGGTGGTGATGTACTCGGGCCAGGGCAGGTCTATGGGGGGGTAGAAGTCCTTGGGCAGCAGGGGGGGCACCCACTTGGAACCCCCTACGCCTCCACCCGTCCTCTCCTCGAACTCCTTCTTTGCCTGGGCCAGCTCCTCGGGGTGGGTAAGCAGGTCTATAATGGTGGATCCCAGGGTCTTGGCTGCCACCACCATCCCCGGATCCACGCAGGGGGAGTAGCCGTTCAGCGCCCACCTCGCCCAGCTGGGCAGGGGTTTATTGGGGTCGGGGTTCCTCAGGACTGCGTTGGCCACGTTGAGCCGTGTGGAGGGGGCCGTCCACTGGTAGTCCACGTAGTCGTCGCTGCCCTGGTGGGTGACCCACTGGGGGAACTGGTGCCTGATGTCTTTGTCGATGTAGTCTATGGGGGCGATGGTTTGGCAGGCCTCGGTGAAGGGGTCCTCCATGGGCTCGAAGCCCAGGTTCTCCTGGAGCTTGCGGCCGAACTCCCTCGCCTCCTCCGAGAAGACTGGGGGGCCCACCATCTCCAGGTTGCGGTATAGGACCTCCGAAAGCCTCTTGTTGCTCAAGCCTGTCCGGGTTCGGGCTATGATGCGCTTGGTGACCCTGGTCCCCGTGATCTGGGCCACCCCCTTGGCCGTGTTGTCCAGCACCCTGGATATCTGCTCCTGCATCTCCAGGAGAGGAGCCCTGTGGGCGTACTGGATCTGGGCTATCCTGGGGGGAAGGTTGTCGCTGGTGGCCTGCCCGCCAACCATGATGTACTCGTTGAGGGTCCAGTAAGCCGTGTAGGGCAGCATGGCGTCCTCCACATACTTGGTGGCGGTGTACATGAGGCAGACGGCGTCCAGGGAGGCGGGTATCCTGCCTCCGGCGTGGCCCAGAATCTTGAAGGGGACGTCCCGGGGCCTATACCAGTTCTCCGGGTGGACCGTCTCGAAGGTGTAGAGGGTGTTCCAGTAGCTCCCCGCGTTGATCTCGTATCTGACAGCGTTGTAGCCGGCGGGGTGGTAGGGGAGGCTGGCGTCGAAGTCGTCGAAGTAGCCCTTGGCGGCGTGGACGGGCTTGGAGCCGCAGACCTTCTCGGCGGGCTCCCCGAAGAACTTGAGGGTCCCCTTCAACCCGTGTTTCTCCATGGCGTGTTTGGCGGCCAGGAAGCCGAAGAGGGAGCCGGTGCCCAGGGCGCTGTGGGGGTCGGTGTGGCCGGCTGCGTAGGGGTGTAGGCTTTCGTCTCTGGGCTTGCGGTAGGGCACGGGGGCCTGGCTGCACCCTGGGACGGCGTCGTACTCGGCGAAGCCCCCTATTACGGGCTTCCCCTCCCCCCAGACGGCGCAGAAGGCTGTGGGCATCCCCCCGCTCCCCTCCTCCACCGTCCAGCCGTCCTCTCGGAGCAGCTTCACATAGGCGGCAGAGGACTTGTATTCCCGGAAGGCGGGCTCGGCGTAGTTCCAAATCTCCCTGTGGAAGCTGGAGAGCCAGTCCCTGTTGGCGTCCACCCAGTCAAGGACTGTCTGCTTTTCCTTTTGTATGCTCATGGTTTCACCTGGGGAGAATGGGTCGGGTAATTACTTTAATTATCCCATAGAGACACCCAAAGTTTATCCGGTCACCAGCAGAGTATTCAAGCGGTGTCCAAATGGTAACGGTTACATTCGTCAAGGTGGGCGTGATTGGAACCACCGTTTTGATCGAGGACCTGTTGGACGAGCGAAGCTCCCGTAGAGACTTGAAGATGTGGGTGGTCAGCTGCGGCGTCAGCATGGATGAGGCCGACGCCGAGGCAGCGGCCCGCACGGCGGCGGGCATAGAGTCCGACCTCTACGTGGTGGTCAGCCCTAATGCGGCCCTCCCAGGCCCCAAGAAGGCCCGTGAGACGTTGAAGGAGACGGGTAAGCCCATTATCTGCATCAGCGATGAGCCCAGCCGGAAGGCTATGCGGAAGCTGCCGGAGGAGGGTTACGGGTATATCGTGGTGGGGGGAGACCCCATGATAGGGGCTGTCACCAGCTTCCTGGACCCTGTTGAGATGGCCATTTTTAACGGGGACGTCTTGAAGGTCTTGGCCGTCACCGGGGTGTTGAGGCTGGTGCAGCGGGAGCTGGACAGGGTTCTGGATGAGATCAAGGCGGGGGAGAAGCCCAGGCTGCCCCAGCTGGTCATAGACAAGAAGACAGCCCTGGCACACAGCGAGCTCCAGAACCCATACGCCTACGGGAAGGCTATGGCGGCCTTCGAGATGGCCCGCAAGGTGGCCAGCCTCACCAGCGAGGGCGTCTACAAGACCGAGGACCGCACCGAGACCATCCAGATCGTGACCGCCGCCCACGAGTTGATCCGCCAGGCAGCCCACCTCTGCGACGAGGCCAGGGAGATAGAGAAGGCCAACGACTCGGTGTTCCGAGAAGTCCACTACAAGAGCGGGGCCCGCAAATCCAAGAAAGGGCTACACGACAAGTACCATTAGCGCCCCTACCGGTGCCTGGCCCGGCCCCGCCTCACCTTCACCGCAACCCCCCTCTGGAAGACCTCCATCTCCCCAGAGGAGAGAAGAGCCTTCCCCACAGCGATGACCTTGCCATCGGGTGCTTTCACCACCACCTCGTCGCCTGGGCGCACATCGGGGCCGGCCTCCACCACGTGTTTGGCAAACAGGGTCTTCCCCTCCTCCACAAACTCCACGGCCTCCTCGGAGGCCACCACATAGCATGCGAGGCCTGGGAGGTTGGCCAGTCGAGTAGCCCCGGCGATGGTGAGGGTGAGGAGGCCGTCGTTGGGACGGTAGCTTGCCACCAACTCCCCTTGGTGGTATATGTGGCGGGGGCGCCCCGTTTTCTTGCTTCTCTCCAGGGTTGAGCCCTGGGGTATGAGTAGTTCCCCGGCTCCCCGTCCAAACTGGTAGTCGGCCACCACCCTCAACCGGGCAAGCTCCTCCTCCATGGTCGGGTTTTAGGCGTTGATGATTTATAAGACGATGCCCTTTCAGATTTGAGGCTTGCATATGAGATGCGAGGTTTGCGGGAGGGAGATCAGGGGAGAGCCCTTCTACCGGGTGATAGAGGGGGGGAGGCTGGTGGTGTGTGGTATTTGCGCCAAGTTCAGCAAGGAGGAGTGGGACCCTAAGACCCCTGTGAGCAGGAGGAGACAGACCCGTCGAAGGTCGGCCCAGCCCAGCCCCCGGCGCAGGAGCGATGTGGAGGCGGCGGAGAGCCTGGAGTTGGTGGAGGACTACGGGATGATCATTAAGAAGGCCAGGCAGGCCAAGGGGTGGACGGTGGAGGACTTTGCCCGGCGGATCAACGAGAAGGAGTCGGTGGTGAAGAAGCTGGAGAAGGAGGATTTGAACCCCCCACTGGACCTGGTTCGAAAGCTGCAGAGGGAGCTGGGAGTGAACCTGCTGGTGGAGGCCGAGGACGGTGGAGCACCCCTCATAGGCAAGCCCCTGGGACCCAGGACCCTGGGGGACCTGATTAAGATCAAGGACCCGGATAAAGAGGAGTAGCCATAACCCACCCCATACACATAACTGGAACCCCTGGAACGGGGAAGACCACCCTGGCGAAGGCCCTCCAAAAAACCTATGGGTGGAAGCATGTGGAGCTAACCCAGTTCTGCGTGGAGAGAGGCCTCACCCAGGGGTGGGACGAGGAGAGGGAGAGCTGGGTGGTGGACCTGGAGGCCCTTAAGGGGGAGCTGGCTAAGCTGGAAGGGGGGGTTTTAGTGGTGGACGGCCATCTAAGCCACCTGGTGGCTCCCCCGGGGAGCCTGGTGGTGGTTCTCAGGAGGGCGCCTTGGAGGCTCTTCCAGGAGTTGACGGAGAGGGAGTACCCACCTGAGAAGGTTTGGGAGAATGTGGAGGCCGAGATGGTGGGGGTGGTATTGGAGGAGGCGCGCCAGGTAAAAGCCGTAAAAGTCCACGAGGTGGACACCACACCCATAACTCCGCAGGAGGCGGCCCAAGAGGTGGCCCGGGTGTACCGGGGTGAGACCCCACCCCAAGCGAGACGGGTGGACTGGCTCACACACCCTGAAACCCTACGACTATTGGTGAGAAGGCCGTGTACCTTGTCGTAAGATGCCCAAGCTGCGGGCGGCTAATGATGGCCAACACCATGAGCCGCACCAAGTCTTGTCCCCACTGTGGCCACAGGGCTAGGACCAACCAGGTGGCGGTCTTGTACAGAGCAAGGACTGCCCAGGAGGCCCTAGCCGCCATCCAACACCTCAAAGAGAGGGAGCAGGGTGGGGGTGAGGCCACCTTCAAGCGTTTCAGGCCCAGCCGCTCCAAGGGTCTTTGATTTTTATATGGGTATAGCGTGTTACTAGGGCAGATATATATGGCTGCTATTACTGGTAGAAGGTTCTTCGAGGAGTTGGGGCTCATGGTGGGTAAACCCGTGGTGGTCGAGGACAAGGCGGGCAACACCTATGAGGGCACTCTCCTGGGCTTCGACTCCCAGAGCCTCAGCATCGCCCTTGGCGACGTCAAAGGGCCTCGGGGAACCCTATACCACAGGATTTTCATTGCCGGCGGAAATGTTGCCAAGATCATGGCCATGGAGAGGCCCTTCGACATGGAGGGCTTGAAGGAGAGGCTTGAACGGGTGTTTCCCAACATGGTCCAATACATACCCGAGGCAGGCGTCATCGTGGTGATGAACAAGATCAGGGTGAATGAGAAGGGTGTGATAGAGGGCACAGGGCCCGCTGCTTCTCGGGTCCAGGACATCTACAACAAGTTCATCCAGGAGGCCGGCTAAACCCCCTATTATTTATGGTTCACACTTCCTCGGCTACGG
>CAYWWV010000003.1:79812-83635 GCA_964462185.1 uncultured Candidatus Bathyarchaeia archaeon
AGGCCCGCCAAAACTTGGCCCATGGCCTTCGAGCAACGGGACAGAGACATCCTCGGCAGAACAGGCAGGATAACCGTGAAGGGGAAAACCGTTGAGACACCCGTATTCCTACCCGTGGTAAACCCCCTCATAGACACCATACCCCCCAGGAGGCTGGAGGAAGAGTTCCGCTGCCAGGCCCTCATAACCAACAGCTACATCGTATGGAAACACATGGACCGGGGGAACCCTCCAGACATCCACGCCCTCCTAGACTTCCACGGGGTGGTGATGACCGACAGCGGCGCCTACCAGATACTGGTCTACGGGGGGGTGGAGGTGAGCCAAAGAGAGATCATCGAGTGGCAGAAGGCCATCAACAGCGACATAGCCGTCATACTGGACATACCCACGGGGTGGGGGGTGGACCGGGGGAAGGTGGAGGCCACGGTGGAGGAAACCCTGAGGAGGGCCAGGGAGGCAGTCCCACTGATAAGGGATAGCGACGCCCTATGGGTGGGACCCATACAGGGAGGCGTCTACCTGGACCTAGTGGCCCGATCGGCCCGGGAGGTGGGGGAGATGCCCTACCACATCCACGCCCTGGGCAGCCCCACCCAGGTGATGGAGAGATACAACTACCCCGTCTTGGTGGACATGGCCATGACGGCGAAGATAAACGCCCCCAGGAGCCGCCCCCTACACCTTTTCGGAGCCGGCCACCCCAACATACTGGCCCTCAGCGTAGCCATGGGCTACGACATATTCGACTCTGCCAGCTACGCCCTCTTCGCCAAGGACGACCGATACATGACCCCGAGAACCACCCTCCAGCTTGGGAGCCTGGAACACCTCCCATGCACCTGCCCCGTCTGCTCCAAGACCGACCCCCAAAGCCTCAGAGAACTCCCCAAAGGCGAAAGACAGAGAAAGCTGGCCGAGCACAACCTCCACGTCATCCTGGGAGAGATGAGGACCATCAAACAGGCCATCCACGAGGGCTCCCTCTGGGAGCTGGTGGAGCAGAGAAGCAGGGGCCACCCCCAACTAACCTCCGCACTAAAAACCCTGGCCAAATACAGGGACCACCTGGAGGAGGGAGCCCCAGGCTTCAAGGGCCGGGGAATCTTCATATACGACCACCTCAGCCTAGCCCGCCCCGAGGTCACCCGCTTCAGGCGCAGGCTCCGCCAAAGAGTCAGGCTGGGGTCCCCAACCCGAGTAGTTTTCTCCTCCCCCACCGAGAGACCCTACACCGAGGCCTCGGAGTTCAAGGAGATTTCGGCCGAGGAGGCTCTGGAGGGGGTGGACGTAGTTTTCGTGGATGCCCCCCTGGGCGCCGTCCCCCTGCCCCTGGCCTACACGTATCCGGCCACCCAACACATGATCTCCACCCCCCTGGACCATGAGACCATAGTTGAGGCCGTGGAGGCAGCCACCCAGTATCTAGCAGAGACCCCCGCCACCACCCTGGTGCTCCACTGGAACACACCCCTGGACCAGGCCCTCCTCACCAAGCTGGGAGAACCCCCCAACCTCGACCTAAACCAACACACCCCCCAGGAAGCAGCCGCATGGATCAAAGCCCATAAACAGATAAGATATAATAACCGGGAGTTGAAAGAGTAACCGTCCCCCTAGGAGGAACAGCCCAGCTGGCCGCCGGGGAAAGGACGAGCAACCCGGGCCCAAAGTGCACCGGGGTTCGACTAGGTTAAAGAGAAATGGTTAAGATCAAATTTCTAGGCGGCACACGCCAAGTAGGCGGAAACGCCGTCCTAGTAGAGAGCAAAGAGGGAAGACTGCTCCTAGAGTACGGTGTGAAACCCGGAACACCACCCGAGTTCCCCAGCCACGTGAGGGCCAAGGACATCGACGGCTTGGTGGTCACCCACGCCCACCTGGACCACAGCGGTGCAGCCCCTATATTCTATCTCAGCGAGAGCAAACCCTTCTTCTCCACCAGGACCACCAGCGAACTGGTGAGGATACTCATCAAGGACATGATTAAGCTCAACAGCTACTACCTGCCCTTCGAGTACCTGGAGCTGGAGAAGATGCTGGAGAACAGAAACGACCTGGCCTACACCCAACGAGTAACCCTCAAAGACTTCAAGTTCAGCCTCCTAGACGCCGGCCACATACCCGGAAGCGCCATGATAGACCTGGAGGTCAACGGAAAGAAAATCCTCTACACAGGCGACTTCAACACAGTCCCCACCAGGATATGCAACACAGCCAAAACACCCCGCAAGAAATACGACGCCGTCATAGTGGAGGCCACCTACGCCACCCACGAACACCCCGAGCGAAAACAACTGGAGAAAGACTTCGTAGCCGAGGTCAAGAACACCATCAACCAGGGGGGCAAGGTCCTTGTGCCAGCCTTCGCCGTGGGGAGGAGCCACGAGATACTAAGCGTCCTCCACGCCCACAAGTTCAAGGGCAACATCCTTTTGGACGGGATGGCGAGGGCGGTGAGCAGAACCATGCTGGAGCTGGGGAGCGCTAAAACCCCCAAGGCCTTCGCCAAGGTGATGGAGAGTGTCCACGAGGTGAGGGGCTGGAGGGACAGGAGGCAGGCCCTAAGGAAGGCCGACGTGATAGTGGCCCCCAGTGGCATGCTTCAGGGGGGCACCGTCATGTTCTACATGGAGAAACTGGCGCTTGATCCCGTCAACAGCGTCTTCCTGGTCAGCTTCCAGGTGCCGGGAACCAACGGAGCCAGACTACTGGAAACAGGCCTATTCCCCATAAGAGACCGGGAGGAGAGGGTGCGAGCCAAGGTGAAGCACTTCGATTTCAGCAGCCACAGCGGGAGAAGCCACCTCCAGGGATTCCTAAAGGCTCTTCGGGGGAAGCCCCAGATATATGTGATTCACGGCGAGGAGGAGTCCTGCGAGTACCTAGCCCAGTGGGCAGGGGAAGAGCTTGGGCTGGAGGCCACAGTCCCCGATAGAGAGGATGAGTTCCAGTTATAGCCCCACCGGCCATCGAAACCAATAAAACCCTCCAACAGCCTCATACTGGACGCGTGAACAAGATGCCCGTGGAGATCTTCGACAAGGAGAAATTCATAGAGTTGTCCCATAAGGCCAGCGAGTGCAGGATCAAGAGGAACCCGGGAAACACCAAGCTCAAGCTTAGAACCCCCAAGAAGCTTTACACTATTAAACTGGACCCGGGGGAGGCTGAGGAACTCCTGAGCAGGATAGACTGCCCCAAAAAGGAGATCTAAACAATAAAAAAATGTGGTGTTGGGAACTAGGCTTTCTCCAGGAAGACTTTGCCGCTCACCACTGAGACGGATATAGAGTCGCCTAATCCCCTAGCTTCGATTCTCTTCTTCAACTGTGTGCGTAAATAGTTGGGTTCCTTACCCTCTACGGTTACCTCGGATAGCTTGGCTTCTCTTTTTAGAAAGTCGTCGATAATAGGGTCGTATTTGCTTTTTTTCCTATATTTTCTCAAAGGTTTCCGCTCCACATCTTTCAAGGTGTAACTTAGTTCTGCCATAGTAAACTCCTATGAAATCTTCTGATTAATGACATATATATTATTTGTTTATATGAGTGGTTTAACACTTGAAACACCTCTATTTGAGGGTGGAGAAACCATGATTCTTAGCGTCTATCGGTTGGCTTCAAGAAATTTGATTAAACCATCACGTAAAACTATGTTTACCGTAGCTACTCCTAGATAGTGCTTTGCGGCGTGCATAACGAGGATCTATTCGGGTTCCACCTAGACGCCCTGGTCTCTACTGGTTGGTGGTGCTCCCGCCGGGATTTGAACCCGGGTTCTCCGGCTCGAAAGGCCGGAATGCTTGGCCGGTCTACACCAC
>CAYWWV010000004.1:0-51205 GCA_964462185.1 uncultured Candidatus Bathyarchaeia archaeon
TTGAACCCGGGTTCTCCGGCTCGAAAGGCCGGAATGCTTGGCCGGTCTACACCACGGGAGCGGTGCACCCCCTTTTGGGGGGAGTGCTTATATTTGTTTTCTGGTGGGGGTAGTTTTTATATTGGGGTGGGTGGTTATTGGCTTTGCGCAGAGGGCCTGTAGCTCAGTTTGGCCTAGAGCACCTGGCTCATAACCAGGGGGACATGGGTTCAAATCCCTTCAGGCCCACCAACCCTGTCCAGTATAGAAAGATTTTAAACAGGAGGCTCGTTACACCAGTAGAACCCCATTTGGGGTAGGTATGACTGTGACCGATATGTTCGACGAGGAGAGCCCTAGCAACGGTGTGAAGGAGGAGGCCCCCGAGGAGGAGTCCGAGGAGGAGCCATCTGAGCCCCTGGAGGGTGGGGAGGAGGTGGAGGCGGAGGCCGTGGAGGAGGGGGAGGCTTCCCCTGAGGCTGAGGAGCCTAGATATGAGAACGCTGTTAACAAGGGGGACTTTTTGAAGCTGGATCTCACTGGCTGGGTGGTGGAGACTGGTGAGGTCTTCGATACTACTGTGGAGGAGGTGGCCCGCGAGGCCGGGATTTGGGAGGAGGGGCGCAGGTATGGCCCCCGCCTGGTGGTGGTGGGGGAGGGCCACGTGTTGAGGGGTTTGGACGCCAGGCTGCCTGGGATTCCCTTCGACGAGGAGGTGGAGGTGGAGATCCCGCCGGAGGAGGCCTTTGGGATCCGCAACCCCGATTTGGTCCAGATGGTTCCCTTCAGGATCCTCCGCAGCAAGGGTGTGAACCCCTATGTGGGGGCCGAGGTGGAGGTGGACGGTAGGCGTGCCGTGGTGAGGAGCATCGGGGCTGGGAGGGTTCAGCTGGACTACAACCATCCCCTTGCTGGACGCACCATAAAGTACCGGGTGAAAGTGGTTGAGCACCTGGAGAGCGAGAGGGACAAGATAAAGGCGCTCATTGAGAGGAGGTTCTTGGGGGTCGACCCCGAGGAGTTCACCCTAAGGCGGACCAAGTCCAAGCTCCGAATAGGCATCCCGGATGCCGTCTTCTTCGGGGAGAACGTCCAGCTGGCTAAGAGAGGGCTTGCCCTAGACATACTCCGCTACTTCCCCGATGTGGAAGAGGTGGAGTTCACCGAGTCGGTGAAACGCGTCTAGGGGGTTACTCCCCCTTTGGGCTTAGATGTGGCCGTGGTGGGCGGGGGGCCCGCAGGCCTGTTGGCGGCCCAGGGTTTGGCCCGAGACGGGTGGAGGGTGGAGGTCTACGAGGAGCACCCCCAGTTGGGCCGGCCTGTCCAATGCGCTGGATTGATCAGCGTGGAGGGCTTGGAGAGGCTAGGCCTGAGGGGGAAAAGGGGCTTTGTTTTGAATGAGATATACGGGGTGAAGGCCTACTCCCCCAGCGGGGTTTCCCTGGGGTTCCGGGATAGGCGTGTGCGGGCCTTGGCGGTGGACCGGGCTGGGTTGGACGAGGCTTTGGGCCAGGGGGCTTTGGATGCGGGGGCCCGCTTGGAGCTTGGGGTGAGGGTGCGGAGCCTCAGAGCCGGTAAGGAGGGGCCCGGCATCCTTGTGGGGGAGTCGGAGGTGCATCCTCGTTTGGTTGTGGACGCTGAGGGGGCC
Source organism: uncultured Candidatus Bathyarchaeia archaeon (assembly GCA_964462185.1). Lineage (GTDB taxonomy): Archaea > Thermoproteota > Bathyarchaeia > TCS64 > TCS64 > RBG-16-57-9. The sequence continues at coordinate 1,628 of CAYWWV010000004.1, forward strand.
TCGGCAGGGCTGGTCTCTCGTGCTGGCCTCTCCAAGGGGCCGCGGGGGAGGTTGAAGGGCTATAACGTGGAGGTGGGGGGGGAGGTGGAGGACGAGGGGGTGGTGGAGGTCTGGCTGGGCTCCCAGTTCTCGGTGGGGTTGTTCGCATGGGTCATACCCTTGGGCAGCGGCCTGGCCAGGTGTGGCCTAGCAACCCGGGTTAAAGGGGGTTTGGAGGTTTTGAGGAGGTTCGTGGAGAAGAGGTTCCCAGGGGCCTCCATGGGGCCCGTGGAGGGGGGCTTGGTTTGCACGGGGGGGCCTGTGGACGAGACGGTTTTCCCCGGGGTGGTGTTGGTGGGGGATGTGGCTGGGCAGGTGAAGGCCACTACTGGGGGAGGCGTTGTCACGGGGGGTTTGTGCGCCCAGGTGGCCGCCAGGGTTCTCTCCCGCGCCCTTGAGGCCCCCGAGCCCTTGAAGGCGGCTATGGCCTATGAGGGGGAGTGGAGGCGGCTGCTGGGGGGGGAGCTGCGGGCCATGGTGGGGTTGAGGAGGGTGATCAACACCCTTGGGGACGCCCAACTGGATAGGTTTTTCGCAGCGGCCAAGGAGGAAGAGCTGGCGGAGAGGCTCGGCGGCCTGCTCTCCCAGGGAGACATGGACCTCCAGGCAGGGGTCATAGGGAGGGGGTTGAGGGACCCGGGGTTGTTGGGGGCCCTGGTGAGGGTGGCGGGGCGTGCAGCCGTGTCCAGCCTCCTGGAAGCCTTAGGGCTCACCCCAGGGTGACCAATGTTTAAATAAGACTGGTGGGGGATACTCAGTGTTCGCCATGGCGACCTGTAACTCATGCGGCCGTAAGATAACCCCCGAGGAGAGGTCGGTGAAGTTCCCCTGCCCCAGCTGCGGCGCGTACATCATTTGGCGGTGCGAGAAGTGCCGGCTCTTCGGGCGGCAATACAAGTGTCCGGCCTGCGGCCAGACGGGGCCCTAGGGCCTCAAGCACAGAGGTTTTAGCCAGCCGAGGCTTCATAGTCTCCATGGGCTCCAGCCTAAGACGCCTAGCCCTCTACTCGGCCTCCGTGGCATTCTTCTACACCCTCTCCATGGCGGTCCCCTCCCTCTGGTTTGAGGCCCTCACTGCCTGGGTTAGCCACACGGCCATGGGGCTTATGGGGCTGGGCTCCTCATGGGGGGTGGACGGGGGCTGGGTCTGGCTGGCCTTGGAGGGGGGAGCCAGGCCTGTAAGGGTGTACATAATCCGCGAGTGTACGGGCATACATGTTTGCGGGTTGCTGGCTGGCCTCATACTCCCCCTGGAGGGGGTGGAGGCGGAGCGCCGCTTGAAGGGCTTGGCCCTGGGCTGGGCCATGGTCTTCGCCCTCAACATCCTCCGCGTGGTGGCCACCGTGGCCTTGACGGGGTTCGATGTGCCGCCCTTCAGCTGGCTGGTGGCCAGCCCCAATGTGGAGACCTACCACTACCCTGTGAGCTTCGCCTTCGGGGTGGTGGGGGTGGCCTTGGTGGTCTGGGCTGTGAGCGGGTTGGTGTTGCCCGAGCTGGGGGACCTGCTGGTGGAGGCGCCGGGCCTTGCGGCGGCCTCCGCCCAGGAGGCTTGGAGCCTGATAAGGGGGGCCAGGCGGATAGAGTCATAAGCCATGGATCCTATTGGCATTTGATAGAGTTGGCAAAGATCGTGGGTCTCGTGGGTAAGGCCAACGTGGGTAAGAGCACCTTCTTCGCTGCGGCCACCCTGAAGCCCGTGGAGATAGCGGGGTTCCCCTTCACCACGGTGAAGGCCCAGTGGGGTGTGGCCTACGTCAGGACGCCCTGCGTTTGCCGGGAGCTGGGGGTGGAGGACAACCCCAGGAACAGCGCCTGCGTGGATGGGGTGAGGCTGGTGCCGGTGGACCTGGTGGACACTCCGGGTCTCATCCCTGGGGCCCACATGGGCCGAGGGCTGGGCAACCAGTTCCTGGACGAGGTGAGGAGGGCCCACGCCCTCATAGTGGTGGCCGACGCCTCGGGGGCCACAGACATCAACGGCCAGCCCTGCCAGCCTCTGGAGCACGACCCGGTGGAGGATGTGAGGATGTTTGAGGAGGAGTTCGACCGGTGGCTGGCGGGCATCCTCTCCAAGGACTGGGAGAAGACGGCCCGGAGGGCCCAGAGCAGGAGGGAGCACATAGCCAAACACCTGGGGGAGAGGCTCACAGGTTTGGGAATCTCCAGGGGCCAAGTGGCCAAGGCGGCGGAGGCCGCAGACCTGGACGGCTTCAAGGCCGCCGATTGGAGCCAGGAGGACATCCAAGTCTTCGCCACCGAGCTAAGGAAGACCAGCAAGCCCCTGCTGGTGGCCGCCAACAAGGCCGACAGGGAGGGGGCCGAGGAGAACGTGGAGCGGCTGAGGGGGGCCGGCTACCTGACGGTTCCCACCTGCGCCGAGGCAGAGCTGGCGTTGAGGAGGGCGGCCAAGTCTGGGCTGGTGAGCTACACCCCTGGGGACCCGGGGTTCCAGATATTGGGGAGCCCAACAAAGGCGCAGAGGGCCGCCCTGGAGCGGGTTAGAAGCCGGGTATTCGAGAGATACGGGGGGACAGGGGTCCAAGAGGCCCTGGACTCTGCCTTCTTCAAACTCCTGGACATGATCCCCGTCTACCCCGTGGAGAACAGCGAGAAGCTGAGCAACCACTATGGAGACGTTCTCCCCGACTGCTACCTGGTGCCCAGAGGCACCACGGCCAAGGAGCTGGCAGCCATCATACACACCGAGCTGGCTGAGGGCTTCATCCACGCCGTGGACGCAAGGACGGGTAAGAGGCTGGGAGAGAGTTATATCCTGGAGGCGGGGGATGTAATCCAGGTGGTTTCCGCCAAGTCGAGGAGGTAGAGGATTGGTCAAGGTTTTGGTTTGCGACCCCATCCACGAGGACGGGGTGAGGAAGATGAGGGAGGCCGGCTTCCAGGTGGATGTGGAGACGGAGCTGACCCCCGAGGAGCTTATAGCCAGGGTGGGGGACTACGACGCCCTCGTGGTCCGCAGCGGCACCAAGGTCACCAGGAAGGTGTTGGAGGAGGGAAAGCGGTTGAAGGCGGTGGCCCGGGCAGGGGTGGGCCTGGACAACATAGACCTGGAGGCGGCCCGGGAGAGGGGTGTGACCGTCTTCAACACCCCTGAGGCGCCCAGCAACGCCGTGGCAGAGCTGGTGCTGGGACTGCTCTTAGCGGTGGCCCGGGGAATACCCCACGGTGACGCGGGGCTGAAAGCCGGGAGGTGGGAGAAGAAAAAGCTGATGGGCTTCGAGCTGTCGGGGAAGACGCTGGGAGTCATAGGCTTCGGCAGGATAGGCTACGCCCTGGCGCGGAAGGCGGTGTGCCTGGGGATGAGGGTGCTGACCTACGACGTGGTCCTGGACAAGCTCATGGACCACGTGAGGGAGGCCGGCGCCGAGGCCTCAGACATGGACACCCTGCTGAGGGAGAGCCACATCGTCTCCATCCACGTACCCCTCCTACCCCAGACCCGCCACCTCATAGGCAGGGAGGAGATAGCCAAGATGAGGAGGGGAGCCATACTGGTGAACGCCTCCAGGGGCGGGGTGGTGGACGAGGAGGCCCTCATGGAGGCCCTGGACTCGGGCCACCTGGCGGGGGCCGCCCTAGACGTCTTCGAGTCGGAGCCCCACCCCAACCCCCGCCTGGTGGGGAGGAGCAACGTGGTGTGCACCCCCCACATAGGCTCCCAGACGGTGGAGGCCCAGCGGGCCAACGGGGTTCTGGTGGCCAGGAAGCTGGTGGAACTCCTGGGCGGAGGCGAGAGTTAAAAAGGGTGGAGAACCCCCATTAACAGTCCTATGATCGCTGTTCTGGGGGCTGGCCTAGCCGGTCTAGCTGCAGCCCGCCACCTGGGGGGAGGCTACCAACTGCTGGAGGCCTCGCGGCGGGTGGGGGGGCTATGCGCCAGCCGCTCCAGGGATGGATACGTCTTCGACTACGCCCCCCACATCCTGTTCACCCGGGACCCCACCGTGAGGAGACTGGTGTGGGAGAGGCTGGGGGACAACCTTTTGACCCACAGCCGGAGGGCCTACATATACCTGGACGGGGTGTATGTGGAGTACCCCTTCGAGGCAAACCTCCACGCCCTACCCCCCCAGCTGCGTGAGGAGTGCCTACATGGGGTTGAGAAGAGGCCCAGGGGGGAGGCCTCCAACTTCTACGAGTACATCCTCCACACCATGGGCCCCGGCATAGCCAGACACTACATGGTGCCCTACAACGAGAAGGTCTGGAAATACCCCCTCAACCAGATGGGCGTGGAGTGGATCAGGGAGCGGCTCCCCCAGCCCAGCTTGGAGGAGGTTCGGCGGGGGGCGGAGGCCCCTCTGGGAAAGGGTTTCGGGCCCAACAGGGAGTTCTGGTACCCCCGGGAGGGGGGGATAGGGGCCCTGGCCAACTCCCTCGCCCAAGGCCTGGACATACAGCTGGGGGCCAGGGTGACAGGCCTCAAGGCCAAGGAGGGGGGTGTGGAGGTTCGATATGTGGCTGGGGGGAGGGAGAGGCGGGTGGTCTCCCCCGTGGTTTTGTCGAGCATACCCCTCCCAGAGCTGGTGGGGCTGGTGGAGGACGTGCCCAGCGAGGTGGAGAGGGCTGCACAGGCGCTGGTCCACAACAGCCTGGTGTGCGTCATGTTGGGGGTGAGGAGGAAGGGTGTGAGCCCCATGCATTGGGTCTACTACCCCGACAGAGGCCTCCCCTTCAACAGGGTTAGCTTCCCCATGAACATGAGCCCCCAAACGGTGCCCCCGGGCCGGAGCAGCATGCTGGCGGAGGTGACCTACAGGGGGGAGAGACCAGACCTGGAGGGGGTGGCCCACGGAGTGGTGGAGGGCTTGGAGGAGGTGGGCCTCATAAAGGGGTGGGAGGAGGTGGAGCTCTGGGAGGCCCACGGCTTCAAGTACGCATACGTGGTCTACGACTTGGACCATGGTGGGAACGTGGGGGTGGTCCACGGCTTCCTCAAAGAGATGGGGGTGGTGCCCATGGGTAGGTTCGGGGAGTGGGAGTACCTCAACATGGACAAGGCATTGCTCTCGGGTATGAGGGCCGCGGAGGAGGCTAAGAGTGTTATCAGTGGTGGTTCCCACCTATAACGAGGAGGCTAACATAGCCAGGTGCCTCAGGGCCTTGGAGGCCCAGACCCTGCCACGGGACCAGATAGAGGTCATCGTGGTGGACGGGGAGAGCACCGACCGCACCCGGGAGGTGGCCTCCGCGCTGGCCGACAAGGTTGTGACCCAGGTGAGCCCAGGGGTGGGGGGCGCCCGCAACGACGGCTTCAAGCTGGCAACCCACAGCATAGTGGCCACCACCGATGCCGACTGCGAGCCCCACCACGGGTGGGCCCAGGCCATCCTGGAGGCATTCAGGGACCCCGGGGTGGTGGCTGTGACGGGGCCCCTGGAGCCCTTCGACTGGGGGGATATGGGGCCCCTTGGAGTGGGGCTGTACAAGGCCCTTTTCTGGGGGTCCAACCTCCTCCTAAGGCTCCTAGCCCCCCTGGGCTACCACCACCTATGTGGCGCCAACTCGGCCTTCCGGCGGGAGGCCTTCCTGGAGGCGGGCGGCTACCTCCCCCTCAGCTACGCCGACGACGTGGAGATTGTGAAGAGGCTGAGGGGGCGGGTTGTGAGGCGGGGGGATGTTAGGACCAGGTACAGCGTTAGAAGGATTCGTAAGCTGGGGCTGGCCCGGTACCTGGTTCTGCTGGCCAGGATGGAGCTGGAGGTCATGGTGCTGGGCAGGAGGCCCACTAAGAAGGAGTATGCGCGTATGGACTACGGTTAGCGGAGGCTACCTGGCTATCCAGCCCAGATCCTTGTCCGACTTTATGGCCGGGTGGTGGGGGTCCACCATGATGACCTCGTACCACTTGTACCGCCCGTCCTGCCAGACCCAGTAGCTGTTCAAAACCTCCAAGTTGGGGAACTTGCGCGCGGCCCGCTCCTCGGCTATGAGTTGGCGGCTCTTGGCGGGGGTGTACTTGGTTACGCCCATCCTCTTCTGGCGCCGCCCCAGTATGGGCCTGGGCTTCCGCCTCCCTCCCCGGGGAACCCGGCTCCTCACCACCACCACGCCTTTCTTGGCCTTGTACCCCAGGCTGCGGGCCCTGTCCAGCCTGGTGGGCTTCTCGATGCGGGTGACGGCTGGCTGCCTCCTCCAACGGATGGCCCGCTGCTTCATAATCTCCCCCACGTAGCTCTCCCGGGGCCTCTTCCAAGCTTCTCTAAGGTGACGGTACATATTCCAACCTCTATGGAGCTATCTGTTTAGCTCTACACGGTCTAATAAAGATGTTGGGGGGTTACACGCCTAGGAGGGCGTAGGCTATGAAGAGGGGGGCGAAAAGGCTGGCTATCTGGGATATGACGGTCACCAGCGTGTTTAGGCTGGGCCCAGCGGTGTCCTTGAAGGGGTCGCCCACCGTGTCCCCGATGACGGCGGCCTTGTGGGCCTCGGAGCCCTTGCCGCCGAAGTGGCCCGACTCCACGTATTTCTTGGCGTTGTCCCAGAGGCCCCCCGCGTTGGCCATGAGTATGGCCAGGAAGAAGCCGCTGAAGATGGCTCCGCTCAGGTAGCCGGCTATGGCCCTGATGCCCCCCACGAAGCCCAGCACCAGGGTGGTCAGTATGCTGAAGACTATGAGGGGTAGGAGCTCTCTGAGGGCTCCTGTGGTGGCGATGGATATGCATTTCTGGTATTCTGGGGTGGCGGTTCCCTCCATTAGGCCTGGGATCTCCTTGAACTGGCGTCTGATCTCCTCGATCATCCTGAAGGCGTTCTTGGAGACGGCCAGCATGATCATGGCTGAGAAGATGACGGGTACGCCCATGCCGATGAATATGCCCATCATCACCAGGGGGTCCATGAGGTCGAAGCACATGGTCTTGTTGGTGAGGTCCTGGACGATCTGCTGGTAGCTCGCCAGCAGGGCTATGGCTGTGAGCCCGGCGGCGCCTATGGCGAAGCCCTTGGTTATGGCCTTGGTGGTGTTCCCAGCTGCGTCGATCTCGTCGGTGATGTCCAGCACCCTCTCCCCCAGGTCAGCCATCTCGGCTATGCCTCGGGCGTTGTCGCCGATGGGCCCGTAGGCGTCCCCGGCGATGATGATGCCTGCGATGCTGAGCATGCCCACAGCGGCGATGCCCACACCGTAGACGCCGTATATGGTGTAGGCGATGGCGGAGCCTATGCCTATGCCCAGGAGGGCGGGGAAGCTGCTGATGAGGCCGTAGGAGAATCCTGTGAGTATGTTGAGGGCTGCCCCCGTCTGGGAGGACTCGGCGGTCTTCTTGGCGGGGTCTCTCTCGATGGAGGTGTAGTAGTCGCTGGTCATGCCTATTACGATGCCTGCTAGCAGCCCAGCCATGTTGGAGTACCACACCTTGAGGTCCAGCCCCAGGTAGCGGGTTGCCAGTAGGGTGAGTATGGAGAAGCTGATGGCGGTGACATAGGTGCCCATGTTGAGGGCCCGCCCAGGGTTTCCATCTTTCCCCACCCTTACCATAGCCACCCCGATCAGGCTGGCGATAATGCCCAAGCCGGCGTACACCATGGGCAGTGTCTCCAGCTGGGCAACTCTGGAGGCCCCGCCCAGGATCATGGCCGCCATGATGGCTGCCACATAGGAGTCAAAGAGGTCGGCTCCTGAACCGGCGCAGTCGCCCACGTTGTCGCCCACGTTGTCGGCTATGACGGCGGGGTTGCGGGGGTCGTCCTCTGGGATGGATAGCTCCACCTTGCCCACCAGGTCGGCAGCTATGTCGGCGGTCTTGGTGAAGATGCCGCCGCCGGCCTTCATAAACAGGGTGAGGGTGCTGGCTCCTATGCTCATACCCAGCACTATCTCGGGGTCCCCCGTCAGCCAGTAGATGATGCTGATTCCTAGGAGGGCCAAGCCCACCACCATGAGGCCCATGACCGAGCCCCCCCTGAAGGCTATGGGGAAGGCCTCGTTGAGGCCTCCCTTGTTGGCGGCGTTGGCGGTCCTCACATTGGCCTTCACAGCTATCTCCATGCCTATGATGCCTGCCAGGGCCGAGAGGATGGTGCCGAAGACGTAGGTCACCCCTATCTTGGGGCCCAGGGCCAGGGTGAGGGCTACAGCCATCACGCCCACGAAGATGCTGAGATACTTATACTCGGTCTTGAGGAAGGCTCTGGAGCCTTCCTGGATCCAGCCGGCTAGCTCCCTCATCCTCTCTGTACCAGGGTCCTTGTTGACGATGTAGAAGTATAGGAAAAGACCCGCAGCCAGGGATGCAAGGGAGGATGCGGGTGCGATCAACCATGCTTCAACCATTTACCATTTCTCCTTCGAATCCCGCTTAATACTTTGGGCATTCTATAAAAATGTGAGGGATAAGGGGGGTTATTCCACTGTTTTTAGGAACTTCCTTCTGGGGATCAGCCTCTGGGGGAACAGGAGTAACGCTGTGAGGCTGCCCAGGAAGCACACCCCCAGCTGGAGAGGGGTCAAGGGAACCACCTTGAAAACCGTATTCAGCGCCGGCACGTAGAGTATGGCGAATTGCATAACAACACCAAGGACTACGCTGGCGAACAATAGTTTGTTCTCGGTGAAACCTCTCAGCCCCATCTGCAATATGTGTTTGGTCTCGCTGCGACACTGGTATGCCAGGAGGAACTCGAAGAATACGATGCTGGTGAAGCTCATGGTCCTGGCGGTGGTTGCCGCCAGCTCGAAGTCGCCGGTGGCCACAATGGTCTCCACATAGGCCCAGAAGAAGGGCACGAAGTCGCTGATAAAGTCCACCAGCGCCGCCAACAATATGAACCTCCAGAACCGCTCTATGATACCCTCATCGGGGTTCCTCGGCGGATACCTCATTATGTCGGGGTCTGGGGGATCTACGCTTAGGGCTACTGCGGGTAGGCCATCGGTAACTAGGTTCACCCACAAGACGTGTATTGGCAGGAAGGGCACAGGAAGTCCTAGGGCGGCGGTCACCGTTATCTCTAGGAACTCGTCGAAGTTGGCGGCCAGCATGAGGCGGATGTATTTGGTTACGTTGTCGTATATCTCCCGCCCACCTTTGATGGCTTGGACGATGGTGGCGAAGTTGTCGTCTTCGAGGATCATGTCGCTGGCCTCCTTGGTGACATCGGTGCCCTTGATCCCCATGGCCACCCCAATGTCAGCGGCCTTCAGGGCCGGCGCATCGTTCACCCCGTCCCCTGTCATGGCCACTATGTGGCCGTGGCGTTTGAGGCTCTGGGCGATGCGCATCTTGTGCTCGGGGCTAACCCTGGCGCAGACCCGCACGTTCTCGATGACGGCGTCCAGCTCCTCATCGGACATGGCTTCTATCTCCACGCCCTCGAGCACCCGGCCCTCCACCTCATCTCCCAGAATCCCAATCTGGCGAGCGATGGCCACCGCGGTGGCCTTGTGGTCCCCCGTCACCATCACCGAGCGGATGCCCGCGCTTTGGGCCAGCCGGATAGCCTCGGGGACCTCCTCCCTGGGGGGGTCAATCATGCCTATGAGGCCCACGAACACCAGATCCCGCTCCACCTCCTCCACCTCCAGCCTGGTGGGGTCTGTCTCGGGGGACAGCTCCCGGTAGCTCATGGCTAGGACCCTTAGGGCATCAGAGGCCATCTCCTGCATCACCCCCAGGGCCCTCTCCCGGTCCTGGTCTGTGATCTCCCTCTCCTCCCCGTCCAGAATCCTGGTGGAGCGCTCCAAGATGGCCTCGGGGGCCCCCTTCACATAGGCTACCAGCTTACCATCGGGGTGGCGGTGGACGGTGGTCATACGCTTGCGGGTGGAGTCGAAGGGGATCTCCCCCACCCGGGGGTAGTCCACCCGGAGTTGGGCCACGTGGAGGCCGGCCTTCTCGGCTGCCACGTAGAAGGCTCCCTCGGTGGGGTCCCCATAGCAGACCCAGCCGCCATTGTTCTCCTGGATGTGGGAGTCGTTGTTGAGGGCCCCCACCCTCAGCAGAGTCTCCAGCTGGGGGTCTCCCGCGGGCTCCACCTTGACGCCCTCTGAGTAGAACTCGCCCACTGGACGGTATCCGGAGCCCGTGACCTCCACCAACTTCCCGGGGACGTAGAGCCTGGTGGCCGTCATCTCGTTCTTGGTGAGGGTGCCCGTCTTGTCGCTGCATATCACAGTGGTGCTGCCCAGGGTCTCCACGCTGGCCAGCTTCCTAACGATGGCTCTTTGGCGGGCCATCCTACTCACACCAAGGGCCAAGGTGATGGTGAGGACGGCGGGCAACCCCTCGGGTATGGCTGAGACCGCTAGGCTGACGCTGGTCATAAATACGTCTTTGAGAGGCCTATCGTGGACCCCCCAGAGGACGAGGAACACGAAGACCGTGAGGGCCAGACTTATCTTGACCAGCTGCCTCCCCATGACATCCATCTTCTGGGTGAGGGGCGGCGGCTCCACATCGATGGCTTGGACCATGCCGGCGATTAACCCGAACTGGCTGGTCATCCCCGTCTCGGTCACCACGGCCACAGCGCGGCCGTTGGTGATGACGGTGCCCATGAACAACATGTTTCTCCTGTCTCCCACGGGGGCGTCGGGGGGGACGGGGTCCAGGAACTTGGATACTGGGCGGGACTCCCCCGTTAAGGCGGCCTCATCCACCTCCAGGTTGGCCGCCTCCAAGAGCCTGCAGTCGGCGGGGACCCGGCTACCCGCCTCCAGGAGCACCACGTCGCCGGGCACCAGCTCCTTGGAGTCGATCTCGTATTCCTTCCCCCCCCTCAAAACCAGGACATGGGGGCTCACCATGGCCTTCAAGGCCTCCACAGCCTTCTCCGCCCGGTATTCCTGGATGAAGCCCAGGATGCCGTTCATCACCACGATGATGAGGATGACTATCATGTCGGTGTAGGGCTCCCCCTCCTCCCAGGCCAGGTAGCCTGAGACCGCGGCAGAGGCGATCAACACCAACACCAGGATGCTGGTGAACTGCTCGATGAGGATGTGGTACCACTTGTGCTTCTTCTCCTCCTTCAACTCGTTGGGGCCGTATTCCTCAAGCCTCTTGGCGGCCTCCTCGGGCGTGATGCCCTCCCGCTGGGAGCCAAGCCTTTCCAACACCTCATCTATTTCCAGGGAGTGCCAAGTCTCGTCAGCCAAACCTCTTCACAACCGGGGATTGTTCCTCTTATTGCCTGTGCCATGGTTTAAAACTACTTCGCTGGCCGGGCTAGCCGTCCAGCTCCAAATACCTGCGCTGCCGAAGGTATAAGACCCTCACTCCCCGCCTGCGGGCCCTCCTCCTCAGCTCCCCATCGGCGGTGGCCAACACCAGCCCCCTCGTGGAGGCCAGCTGGATCAAGGAGTCATCCACAGGCCCAACGGATTCATCCACCAGCACCCGGCACCGCCGCGCCAACGCCAGGGCCACCTCCAGCTCCCGTGAAAACCCTGGGGAGGCCTCCTCCCTCAGCCTCCCAAGCTCCTCCAACACGCGGGTGGAGACGTAGAACTCGGGCTGGGCCTCCAACACCCGGCCCGCCTCCTCGAACACATCCACCCTAAACCGTGGGGGCGCCAACAATATGCTGGTGTCCAGGAGAACCCCTACACCCATCCTACCCACTTACAGTGCCCACACCTATAAGCCGCCACCGCCCCCCCAACCGCCGGCTTATAGCCACCCTGCTCCCAGGCTCCACCGCCACGGGAATGCTGAGGGAGGCCTCGATGACCCGCTTGCTCACACGGGTCAGGCTCCCCATGGTCTTGGCCGTCCCCACGTTGAGAAGCAGGCGCTCCCCCTTGGCCAGCTGGGCCACCTTCTCCTCCTCCAGGCTCCCCACCACCCTGTCGAAGAGGCTGTACTCCATCGTTAACTGGTCAACCACGGGTGGAAGGGTGCCCGGCTTGCCCGCTAGGCTCCCCACCAAGCCATCGCTCTTGGTCAGGCTGGGGTCCAGCTCCGTCCCCACCCCCGCCAACCCCCCAGGCAAAGCCTTCTCCACCCTCAGAGACCCCACTTGGAGGCTGGTGACGGTGGTGTAGAGGGGCTTCATACGCAGCCGGTTCTTCTCCCGTCGGGGCAGCCCCGGCTGGATCTCGATCTCCTCCCCCACCTGGAAACACCCCTGGATTATGCTGCCGCCGATGACGCCGCCCACCATCTCCTCCACCGGCGTCCCAGGCTTGTTCACATCGAAGCTCCTCACAATATACATGCGGGGGGGCAGGGTGGGGTCCCTCTCCGGGGTGGGGAGGTACTTCTGCATGGCCCAAAGCAGCAGGTCGATGTTAACTCTCTTCTGAGCCGAGACGGGTATGATGGGGACCCCCTCGGCGATGCTCCCCTCCAGGAATCGCTCTATCTCCCGGTAACTCTCCTCGGCCCTCCTCCTGGGAACCAAGTCGATCTTGTTTTGGACCACGATGAGGTTCTCCAGGCCCACGGCCTCGATGGCCGCCAGGTGCTCCCGGGTCTGGGGCTGGGGACACTTCTCGTTGGCCGCAATCACCAGAATAGCCCCATCCATCACGGCGGCCCCGCTCAACATGGTGGCCATCAATATCTCGTGGCCAGGGGCATCCACGAAGCTGAAGGCCCTCTGGAGCTCCGCCTTGGCCCCGCACTTGGGGCAGGTCTCCGAGGCACAGTAGCACTCGGGCTCCTCGCACTGGGGGCATTTGTATATGGCGGCGTCGGCGTAGCCCAGCTTGATGGTGATGCCCCGCTTGAGCTCCTCGCTGTGCCTACTGGCCCACTCCCCAGTGATGGCTTGGACCAGGGTGGTCTTCCCATGGTCCACGTGGCCGATGGTGCCTATGTTGAGTTCTGGTTGAACCATTAGCTTGGCGATGGCTTATCTCCCCTGCAGTGTTAGGTTAGCCTGTCCACCCCCTAAAAAGGTATCCCCAGCCCTCCCAGTTAAAGTTAAATCGTGTGTGGGGGAGAACACAAGGAGTGGTTGGGTTGAGTGAGAAGGTATCCGTCAGCATTAGGAGGGACCTCTACGAGAAGGTGGAGGAACACATAGCTGGCACCAGCATAGGGAGCGTTGAGGAGTACATCGAGCTTCTCCTGGAGAACGAGTTCCCCGAGGAGTCGGAGTACACCGAGGAGGAGGAGGCGTTGATAAGGGAGCGCCTCCGCCGATTGGGGTACATCGAGTGATCCGTGATGCCCAGGCCCCACGGCGGTAGACTGGTGGACAGGGTTGCCAAGGGCGGCAGGGCCCAATCCCTGGCGGAGGAGGCCGCCCAGATGCCCAGGGTGGAGGTCCCCCCCGAGTTTCGAACCGAGATGGAGAGCATAGCCTGGGGCCTCTACAGCCCCCTGGAGGGGCCTATGGGCCGCGAGGCCTTGGAGTCGGTGGTGGAGAGGGGAAGGCTGCCTGGAGGGCTCCCCTGGACCATCCCCATAGTGTTGGACGTCTCCGAGGAGGAGTCGGAGGGATTCCAGGAGGGGGACACAGTAGCCCTGGTCTGCAGGGGGGAGCCCTTCGCCGTCCTGGAGGCGGAGGAGAAGTACGCCTGCGACAAAGCCAGGCTCTGCCGGGGGGTCTACGGCACGGAGGACTTGGAGCACCCGGGGGTTGCCAAGACCATGGCGTTGAAGCCTGTGCTGGTGGGTGGCCGCATAGAGCTTTTCAAGGCCACCGAGGGGAGGTTCCCCCAGTACCGTTTGAAGCCCGAGGAAACCAGGTTCCTCTTCAAGGAGAAGGGATGGAGAACAGTGGCCGGCTTCCAAACGAGAAACGCCCCCCACATAGGCCATGAATACGTCCAAAAGACGGCTCTGAGCTTCGTGGATGGCTTGTTCATCAACCCCCTCATCGGCAAAAAGAAACCGGGAGACTTCCGCGACGAAGTCATACTCAAGAGCTACGAGGCCCTCATCGCCAACTACTTCCTCAAGGACTCGGCGGTCCTGGTGACGCTGGAGATGGAGATGAGGTACGCGGGGCCCAAGGAGGCCATCCACCACGCCATAGTGCGTAAGAACTACGGGTGCAGCCACTTCATAGTTGGGCGAGACCACGCGGGGGTGGGGAACTACTACGGCCCCTTCGACGCCCAGGAGATATTCGAGGACTACCCCGACCTGGGGATAACCCCCATATTCTTCCGCAACTTCTTCCACTGCAACAAGTGCGGAGGACCCCAGAACGACAAGATATGCCCCCACGGCGAGGAGGACAGGATCTACTACCGGGGCAGGGACATTAGGAGGCTCCTCAGGGAGGGGAAGCGGCCCGACGCCAGGGTTATGAGGCCTGAGGTGGTCGACATCATCCTGGGCTTTGAGGACCCCTTCGTGGGGTAGGCTCGGGGAAAGCCTTTAAACCCCCGTCCAGCCTTGGCTAACTATGGCTAAGAAGATTAGGGCCAGCCACATCTTGGTGGAGAAACACAGTGAGGCCCTTAGGGTCTTGGAGGAGTTGAGGGGCGGGGCCCGGTTCGAGGATTTGGCTCGCAGGTACAGCCAGTGTCCCTCGGGTAAGAGGGGTGGAGACCTGGGATTTTTTGGGCGTGGCCAGATGGTTAAGCCCTTCGAGGCAGCCGCCTTCGCCCTGGAGGTTGGAGGGGTCACCGAGGAGCCTGTGAGGACCCAGTTCGGCTACCACATCATAAAGCGTACAGCCTGAGGCCCCACAGGGCGGCTCTCAGAAGCCTGCCTCGGTCGTTCCGGAGTTCCCGGTAGGCCTCGCATTCCAGCCAGCATCCTGGGCAGTTCCCCGCCTGGATTACGGCTCTAGCTTCCTGGGCCTCCTTGGACGCCAATATCTCCTCCAAGGGCTCCTCGTATATGTTGCCCATGGGGGACTCGAAGACTATGCAGGGGTGGACCTCCCCCTCCGCATCGACGAATACGGACTTGTCGGCGGCTGTGCATGGGAGCCTCCTACCGCTCTCCAGGTATTCCTTGGCGCCCTGGATGTAGGCCAGGCCTGTGATACTGGCCCGTAAGCCTTTATTGAGGACCATTTCCCGGGCCATCGCGTCCAGGATGTCCTCAACATCGGGGGGCGCGTCCAAGCCGCTTTCAGTGTTCTTGAAGTAGTGCTCGCTTATGTTGAAGGGGCGGAAGCTATAGTCTGCCCCCAGGCGGTAGCTAATCCTCTGGACAGTTAGGGCGTCTTGGAAGTTCTCCCGGGTCATGGTGAAGCCAGTAGACACCCTGAGGCCTTTCTCCTTTAGCCCCACCAAGAGTTGGAGGGTTTGGATGGCCTTCTGGTACGCCTTGTCGACGCCCCTCATCTTGTCGTGCAGGCTCCCCTCGCCGTCCAGGGAGACGGTGATCCCCAATCGGTGGGGTTCTACCTGGCCCATGGCCCTGAGGGCCATCTCGTAGATCTCGAAGGGCTTTAGACCGTTGGTTGGGATCCAGATCTGGGCCTGGGGGGCGGCCCGGTGGAAGGCCGCCACGATCTCTGGGAGGTCTTCCCTCAGGCTGGGTTCCCCACCTGTGAGCTGGACAAACCTCAGCCCAGACAAGGCCCGCCGGTTGGTCTGAAGGAATTCCTCAACCTGCTCCAGGGTGGGCTCGGGGCCCCCGCCCATCCTCCAGATGTTGCACATGCGGCAACGTGAGTTGCATCGGGTGGTCACCGTAAAGTTGGACAGGTCGGTTAGCTCCACCCCAATCTTCACCTAAACGTAAGGGATTCTCCTGGATATACCTATATGGTTTGTGGTGTATCTACCAGTTATGGAGGCCCAAGGGTTAGATCACCTCCACATCTTTGTAACAGACCTGGATAAGGCGGTGGGGTTCTACCGCCTCCTAGGTTTCCAAGAGACGCGAAGGTTCCAACACGGAGGCAGAAAAGCCGCCCAGCTTAAAGCCCCCTTCGGACTCACCATAGACCTCAATGAAGCCAGGGCCTCCGACAACCCCGGCTTCAACCACTTCTGCCTGGTGGTGAGCGATGTTGACGCCGCGGCTGAGGAGCTGCGTGGGGCAGGGCTCTGGGTGGACGGCCCTGTTTCCAACCCCGAGACGGGGAGGCGCCTGGCCACCACAAGGGGCCCCAACGGCTTCCTGGTCCAACTCGTTGGCCCTCCTAACCCCTCCCCATCCATCTCCTGACCAGGCAAGCCCCACGGTTTAAACGGTCTCCAGAGGCCCAGACCACCAGGGCCGATCCCAGTACCAATGGTTCCTGAAACACGTGGACTGTCTCCCTCTGGCTATATGAGAAAGGGGTGCTTCCAGGGGGACACCAGAGCCTTCTTTGGCCAGCACCGCATCAACCCCGCCACGCGGTGCGAGACCCCAAGCAGGCTAGTCTTCCCCGGCTAGAAGAGCCTCGATGCCCCTCAACCTATTCCTGAGGGTGACCTCGGTGGTGCCAGCGGCCTCCGCGATCTCCTTCTGGATACGCTTGTTGTTGGTGACTATCCCAGCCTTATAGAGAGCCGCTGCAGCCAGCCCCCGGGGATCCTTACCCGTCAACCCCCCCCTACGCTTGGCAGCCCTTAAGAGATCTATGGCATAGGCCTCGGCCTGAGAGCCCAAGTTGACCTTGGCGGCGATGCTTGGAACAAACTTGATGGGATCCTCAACAGGCATCTTCAGGGACAACTCCTTCAACAAGATGCGGTATATTCGCGCCACCTCCTGGTGTCTTCGAGGGGAGACTCGAGTAATCTCCCTCAAAGGCTTGGGGATCTGGAGGCTTCTACAAGCCGCGTAGAGGCTGGCCGCAACAAAGCCCTCTATACTCCGACCCCTTAAAAGGTCGGCCTTCAGGGCCTTACGGTATATTAGGGCAGCCATCTCCCTGGCATTGGTGGGGAGGTGTAGGAGGGTGCTGAGGCGATCAAGCTCTGCCAAGGCGGTGCTCAGATTCCTCTGCTCAGCCTCATCCAGCTTGCTCCTGTTGTCGAACCGGCGGAGCCTAGCCATCTTAAACCGGGTCTCCCCCCTAAGAGAATTCCCGTGGCAGTCCTTGTCCGCCCTGAAGACGGTGGTGAGCCCCTTATCGTAGAGGGTTAAGGTGTACCCGTACCCCGTCCGGCTCCGCTCCTGGAACTCTGAGGAGTTGAAGGCCCTCCACTCGGGCCCCCTATCCACCACCCCGCTCTTCACCACTAGACCACAGGTGGTGCAGATCTCCTCGCCGCGCTGGGCATCGAAGACCAGGGTTTCGCAGCCGCAGCTTGAACACCTAATCTCGGATTCACCCCGATTTTTTGTTTACACCTCTTCCCCTTGGAAGCCGTTAAAAAATTAATGAACACTAAATCTTTCAAAGTGTTATAAGTTAAATACTTGTGTTCAAATGTGTACAAGCCATGTCGGGTATAGATCCTTTCTCCAAGGGTAGAACGGTGACCAGAACCATACGCATAGACGAGGGGTACGACCAGGTCCTCCAGGAGGAGGCGGCGAGGAGGAGGGTCAGCGTCAACAACATCATGGACCAGCTGGTTAAGAAGTATGTCCAGAGCTGGCGGTTCTTTGAAAACATGTCGGCCGTAACTCTCTCCGACCGAACCTTGAAGAGCATCTTGGAGGCCGTGGAGGAGGATAAGATTAGGGAGATTGGCCGCATGCTGGGGAAGGAGAGGCCCTACGAGCTCATCCTCAAGAGGGGGTTGGTGCCCTCCTACGAGACGGCTAAGTGGTTCATCGTCGATGTTTTGACCCAGCAGAGTGGGTGGCTCAACGCCTCCATCACGAGGAACGATCGTAAGGAGTACATCCATTTGAGTCATCCCTTTGGGTATAAGTGGAGCCTCTTTCTGGAGGGGTATTTCGGGGTCTTCTACAGGGAGAGGCTGGGCCTTAACTTTGAGGTAGACCTATTCGCCTCCAGCATCACCTTCATCTTCGACAGGAGAGAGCTGGAGCGCGCAGCCGCAAGGGTTTAGGCGTTATATTTAATACGGGTCTCCCCACAGTACCAGTGAAGCCTTTCGGTGGTAGTAGTGTCGTATCGTATAGCTAAAGTGGGTGAGTTGAAGGAGGGCAGTTACGCCATCATCAACGATGAGCCCAGCCAGATCGTGCAGATAACCAAGAGCAAGCCTGGGAAGCATGGAAGCGCCAAGTTCAGGTGCACAGCCATCAGTCTCTTCGATGGGAGGAAGCAGAGCTACGTGGCCAGCACCGATGCCACCATCATGGTGCCCATCGTGGATAAGAGGAGCGGCCAGGTTGTAAGCGTCTCCCCCTCCAGCTTCCAGTTGATGGACTTGGAGACCTATGAGGTCAAGGATGTGCCCCTACCGGATGACGAGGAGTTGGCCTCCAAGCTGGAGCCTGGGAAAGAGGTGGAGTACTGGGTCATCATGGACCGGATAAAGGTCCAGAGGGTGAAGAACTGAAGGCTCACCTATGAGAAGGGTTCATCAGGTCAGGGTCCGCCCATGTATGACCCTGGGAGAGCTGGCGGAGGAGATGCGGCTCACCGGGGTTATGCAGGGGGGGAGGGTGGGCCATGGGGTGGAGGTTATGGCCCGCATGTTCGGCGACCAGGGGTGCACCGTTTTTCTTTCTTTGACGGGGCCTTTGGTTGCCGGGGGGTTGAGGCTGGTCATAAGGGACCTGGTGTTGGGGGGCCATGTGGACGCCCTGGTGACCAACGGGGCCAACATGGTCCACGACCTCCTTGAGTCCATGGGGGTGCCCCACCTGGCTGGCTCCGATCAGCTGGACGACGAGGAGGTCTACCGTGAAGGCTACAGCAGGGCATACGACATCTTCATAGAGGCCTCGGCATTCCCAGAGTTGGAGGGGTATGTGAAGGGGCTGCTGGGGAGAGTCCCCAGGGAGGAGCTGCGGGGGGTGGGGTTCAGCGAGTTCCTGGCCCTACTGGGGGGCCTGGTGGAGGACGAGGGCAGCATCCTCCGGGCGGCGGCCCAGAAGGGTGTACCCATATTCAGCCCCGGATTCCTGGACTGCATGCTGGGTATACCCCTCTGGCTGTACGCCAAGGAGTCAGGCCTATCCTTCGACCCCTTGAAGGACTTCGACCGCTTCGCCGACATGGTCTACGAGGCTGAGAGGACGGGGGCCATCCTCCTTGGGGGCGGCACCCCCAAACACCACACCCAGTACCTGAACACCCTCAGGGGGGGCCTAGACTACGCCGTCCAGATATCCTCGGCCCGGGTGGAGGACGGGAGCCTCAGCGGCGCCCCCCTCCGGGAGTCGATTACCTGGGGGAAGCTTAAGGAGGGGCGGTTGGAGGAGAACGCGGTCACCATATTCGGTGAGGTGACCAGCCTGTTCCCCTTCATGGTGGGGGCGGCCCTGGAGAGGCTGGGGGCTACTCGATAATATGAGAAAAGGAATAAATACGATGCCCGGATATTCCGTGGTATGCTTCCGGCTCTGGAAATCATAGTGGCGAGGAGGAGGAAACTGGGGCTAACCCAGAGCCAGCTGGCAGAGTTGGCGGGGGTGAGCCAGAGCTACATAGCAAAGCTCGAGTCGGGTAAGATCGAGCCCAGCTACTTGAAGGTGAAGGCCATCTTCGAGAGCCTGGAGAGGCTGGAGAAGAAGAACGAGCTCCAGGCGGGGCAGGTGATGACCCCCAACCCCGTGGGGGTTCAGAGAAATGCCTCGGTGAAGGAGGCCGTGGACCTCATGCGTGAAAACGGCTTCAGCCAGCTCCCCGTCTTCGATGGGGAGAAGCATGTGGGGGGGGTTACGGAGAGCGGGCTCATAGAGCATTTGATTCCCTGGGAGTTGGAGGACGACCCCGGGGAGGTGAGGGTTGAGGAGGTGATGGAGGAGGCCTGGCCCTTGTTGGGGGAGGAGGCCCCCATCAGCCTCCTCTCCAGCCTCCTCAGATACTACCCCGCCGTACTGGTGCAGAGGAGGGGGAGGGTTGTGGGCATCGTCACCAAGGCCGACCTCCTCAGGGTCTTCGAGGAGCAGCCAGGTTTTTAAGTGCCCCCACACCGGGGTTTAGCCATGGGTTTGAACCGGAGGAAGGTCTTATCGGTCTTGGTCTTGCTGCTCCTCTCGGGGAGCCTATTGGGCTTCGTGGCCAACTACCTCTTCCCCCCCACCCCCCCGCCCGGAACATCTGGCCGCCTGTTTTTGGAGACGAGTGTGGGGAGGGTGGTGGTGGAGCTGGACTGGGAGGCCGCCCCGGGGAGCGTGGGGAGGCTGGTGGAGGCCGTGGAGGAGGGCTTCTTCGACGGCCTCTGCTTCCACAGCGTTATTCCCGGCTTCGTGGCCATGACTGGGGCCTTCACCCCCAACGGGACCTATAGGGGTGGGGGCACCTCCTTCGGGGTTGAGGGGGAGGGGGAGCTTCCCAATGAGGAGGGGACGGTTGGAGTGGTCTGGACCAAGGGGGAGGGGGGTGGCAGCACTGTGCTGTACTTCAACCTGGCGGACAACCCCACCCTGGATGGGGAGCAGGAGGGGGATTACGGCTATGTGGTGGTGGGGAGAGTGGTGGAGGGCTGGGAGGCCCTGGAGGCCCTCTCCCAGGTGGAGACCACCACCCTGGAGACTGCCTTCGGAGAGGTGCGGTTCTGGCCCGTGGAGCCCGTAGTGGTGGAGAGGGCTTACCTGGAGGGGGGCTAACCCCTCACCAGGGCGCCGTCGATGAGGACCTTCTCGCAGCGAGTCCTAAACTCCAGGGGGTGCCCCGATAGGAGCCTGAGGTCGGCGTCCTTCCCCGGCTCCAGGCTTCCCACCCTGTCGGCAACGCCCAGGATCTCCGCTGGGATGATGGTGATGGCCTTCAAGGCGTAGTCCTCGGGGAGGCCCTCCCTGACGCTTAGGGCCGCGCATATTGGCAGGAACCTTATGCTGCTTCCAACGGCGTCGGTCTGGATGGCGAACTTGACTCCAGCCTCGTATAGGGCGAGGGGGGTCTCGTAGCTCAGCTCCCTCATCTCCCATTTGGGGCGGGCCGTTAGGCTGGGGCCCCAAACAGCGGGGATGCCCTTCTCCACCAACAGCTCTGCCACCCGGTGGCCCTCTGTGGCGTGCTCCCAGCTCATTTCCACTCCGAACTCCTCGCATATCCTCACCGCCGTGGCCAGGTCGTCGGCCCTGTGGGCGTGGGCCCTCAGGGGGATCTCCCGCCGGAGAACGGGGACCAGGGCCTCCAGCTTGAGGTCGGTCTCAGGCATCTTCTCGGGGTCCTCGGCGAACCTCTCCTTCTTCTCCAAGTAGTTACGGGTTTTCTGGAGCCACTCCCTGAGGAGGCCTGCCACCCCCATCCGGGTGCTGGGCATGGCCTTCTTCTCCACCCCGTAGACCCGGCGGGGGTTCTCGCCGAAGGCCACCTTCATCCCGCTGGGGCTCCGTATGACCATCTCGTCGACGGTCGTCTTTGGGGCGGTCTTGATGACCACCCCCGTCCCGCCTATGACGTTGGCGCTCCCAGGGAGCACTTGGGCCGTGGTTACGCCCTCTTTGAGGGCTGCCTCCAGCCCCCCCTCGTCGGCGTTGGCCTTGATGGCGTCCAGGGCCCTTAGATGGGGGGTTACAGGCTCGGTCATTTCGTTGCCATCGCTCCCCGCCCAGCCGATCTTCTCCTCCCATATGCCTATGTGGCAGTGGGCCTCCACCAGTCCAGGCATAACGTAGGCGGCCTCCAGCACCTTGGCCCCTGGGGGCACTGGAAGCTCCTGGCCCACTGCCTTGATCTTTCCATTCTCTATGAGGACTACGCCATCCTCGATGACTCCATTGGTTATGGTGTTAACCTCTTTTCCCTTTACTGCTAACATGGGTTTGTTGTTGGGTGTGGGACGTAAAACCTTTTGGTTGGGAGGGGCGTTGGTTTCCCAGAGTTGAACCCCCAAGCCCTTAGGGTCCTCGTGGAGAGGCTGTTGGTGGCCACGGCTGAGGGCTCTGTGGCCTTGGAGGAGCTGGGTGTGGGATTCACGGGGGAGGCCCTAGAGGAGGCCGTGGGGGTGTTGGGGGATCGAGGGTTGGTGGGTTGGGAGGGAGGTAGGGTGGTGGCGGGGTTGGAGCAGAGGCTGGGGTTGGCCACGCTGGCGGTGGAGCTGGGGGGAGATGTGGAGAGGGTGGCCCGGGCGTTGGGGTGGTTGGAGTTCGAGGAGCTGGCGTCCACCATCCTGGGGGCCAACGGCTACTCCACCCGCACCAGGTTCAGGTTCCAGGCCCAGGGGAGGAGGTGGGAGGTGGATGTGCTGGGGTGGAACCCCCCATACCTCCTGGCTGTGGAGTGCAAACACTATGGGTCGGGGATGGGCAACAGCGCCGCCAGGAGGGTGGTGGAGGCCCACTTGGAGAAGGCGGGGGTGTTGTCGGAGAACCCCCAGGTGTTGAAGGGCGTGGTGGAGCCGGGGGAGTGGGTCCTAGTCCCGCTGGCCCTCACCCTCCACCCCGCCCCCCTGAAGCTGTATAGGAGGGTGGCCGCCGTCCCCGTTTTCAACCTCCCCAGCTTCCTGGAGGAGTTCCCAGGCCAGCTGGAGAGGCTGGCCCACTTCACGGTCAGGGTGCCCCAGGGCGAGAGGAGGCCGCACCAGCTGCGGCTCCCAGGTTTTAGGCAGGCTAAAGGAAAAAGGTAAAAGCAGAGGCCGGTAGGAAGAGGAGATGAAAAAGAAAGCGGCCCTGGCAGCTGTGGTTGGGGGGGCCTTGGTCTTCTCCTTGAAGGCCTACTCGTGGTCCATCAGCGGCTCCATGGCTCTGCTCTCCGACGCCATGGAGTCCATCGTCAACCTGCTGGCCTCAGCCATGATGTATGCCAGCGTCTCCATAGGGGACCGCCCCCCCGACGAGTCCCACCCCTACGGCCACATGAAGGTGGAGAGCCTCTCCAGCCTATTGGAGGGGGCGCTGGTGTCCGCCGCGGGAGTATTGATCGCCGTAGCCTCGGTTAGGAGGCTGATCTCCCCCACCGCCCTCCAGAACACGGGGGAGGCCATCGTCTTCTCCCTGGTGGCCACGGGGTTGAATGGTTTGATAGCGTGGTTCCTGGCCAGGGCAGCCCAGAAAACAGGCAGCATGGCCCTGAAGGGGGACTCGGTGCACCTTTACAGCGACGTCTTATCCTCCTTGGGGGTGGTGGCCGGGGTATACGTGGCCGAGGCAACCGGCCTCAATGTTTTGGACCCGTTGATCGCCCTGGTTGTCTCGGGGGTGGTGCTCATGATGGGCTCGAGGTTGGTCTTGGAGAGCTGCCAAACCTTGATGGACCCCAGCTGCCCCGAGTCCGAGGAGAAGATTAGGGAGGTGCTGGCCCGGCACCACGAGCTCTTCCACGGCTACCACGACCTCAGAACCAGGCGGAGCGGTGAACGGGTCTACGCCGACCTCCACCTGGACTTGAGGGAGGACTTGACGGTGGGTGAGGCCCATAGGCTCATGGACCACCTGGAGGAGGAGCTGAGGAGGGAGGCCCCCTGGGTGGAGGTCACCATCCACACCGAGCCCCACGGGGGAGACCCCTCCTAAGCTAGCCAGCAGACACCAATGCCCATGCCACCACGAGGGCGAGCAGCCTAGAAGGAGACTACTCTCTGGCTCTCCGCTATCCAAGTAGCCAGGGCCTTCATGGTCCCCCGCTCCACGCCTTCCACCAATTGGTCCTGGGATATGCCCCGGGAGTCGATGCATGTGCCGCAGACCAATACCTGGGCCCCTCGTCGGAGGATGGAGGAGAGCATCTTCTCCAGGTTGTAGTATCCTTCAGGGGTCTTCTGGCCAGACTTTGCCGCTGCCACAGCATCACCCATCAAGAAGACCCGCACCTCTGTGGGAGGCTCCATGCCCAGGGCCGTGGATGCCAGCCTCAGGGCGTTCCATGGTTTCTCGCTGCCGTAGGGGGATTCGTTGACTATTATGGTTAGAATCATGGGGGAATACGGTGTTGACCTCCGTAAAAAAGTTTCTAGGGGGAGGGGCTTAGGTAGGACCCACGTGTTTGGACTCCTCAACCTCTTTCCCCAGTCCCAGCCTCACCATGGTCTCCCTGGTGGGGATGCCCCGCTCATCCCATCCCCGTTTCTCGTAGTAGTAGGTTAGCAGCTGGTCGTATTTGGCCTCGTCCAGGTGTTTCCCAGCCCCTGGCTCTAATCTAGAGGGCTGGGGGGAATCCACACGGCCAAGGATGGTTGAAACTAGTTGACGTTAAACCCAGAACCATGGGGTAATAGAAAAAGGGTGTTTAAGGTCTCCGGGTGTAAACGAGGTATGCGGCTATGGCCAGTATGGCTACGGCGCCGGCTCCGTATAGGAGATAGTTTGGTTGGGGGTGGTCCTCCATTGCTTCCTCTGGGAGGGTTTGCCCAGGCTCCTCCACCGTCTCCTCGGTTGGGGTTGGCTCGGCCTCCTCTATCACTGACCACACACTGAAGTGGTCTGTCTCTGCCTCCAGTATGTTGTCGACGGACAGCGTGCTTTCCACAGGGCACCAATGGGTACCGTTCCAGTATGCCCATGTAAGCCTCTCCACCACCAAGCCCCGGCTCTCAACCTCCTGGGGGTCGATCTCAATCCCCAGCCTAGCCCTGGCTATGGTTGCGTTGGGCTCGATCTCGCAGTAAAAGCCCATGTGCCTCTCAGGCTCCTCAACCTCCGGGGGCCTACTAACCCTCAGGCGCATCTCCAGCTTCAACGCCTCCCCAGGCTGGACCTCCAACCTGAATAGGCGCTGCCTGAACTCGTTCTCAACTGTGAGGTCCAACTGGGTGTCCCGCGTGCAGTTGAGGTAGAGGGCTGTGTTTTTGAATTGGAAGAGGGAGCCTTGGTGTTGTCTCAGGTGAAGCTGGAACTCGTTGGGAACCATGTCGGTGTAGTTGTATGCCATTGTATGCATGGGTACGCCGGAAATCTCGGGGAGGGGCATCTCCCTGGGCATCCGCTGTTCCTTGATGGTCCAAACGCTGAAGTGGGTGGTGTTGGCCTCCAGGAAGCCGTCCTCCCTCAGCCTGCTACGCACAGGTTCCCAAACGCTTCCATTCCAGTAACACCAAGTAAGGCGCTCCAACATTATTGTCCTGTTTAACTCCAGGCTTAGCGCCGTTTGGTTGATGTATAGCTCCATCGTGGCACTCACAGGGCCAGTGGAGTTGGGCTCAATCGTCAGATACCTCTCCAAACCATACCGCGGCCGTTCTACCCCTGCAGGGGGCGTGGCGTTCGCCTGGAGGTTGAGGTGTATGTTTCTCGTCGTATTCAAGCTTAGCCTCAGGTACCTTATTCTTACTGCTTCGTCGCAGGAGACATTCATGGTCATGGCCCTGTTGGAGGCGACCTCCATAACCATGTTCCTATACATGAATAGCTGGGGCGTAGCTGCCTCTATTCTGTGATGGAGGCGTCTGGGCACTATGTTTGTCAGGTTCATCGGTAGGCTGCCAGGGCTGGGATGAGGTGCTGGTAGCTCCATGTGCCACCCCTGAGGCATCCTAGCTGCCGATATTGCCGGAAGCATTAGCGATGAGATTAGCAAACCAATGATGACTGCTGTTGTTGTTCTCATTTTGCGTCGAGTAGAGACGAGAGTATTGGCGTATTTCAGGGATTTGGTGGAACGAATTGGAAAACTCGTTCCACAGAGAGGGGGGTTATTTGAGGTCCACGTATTTGGAGAGTTCCTCGGCTTCTTTCTCCAGCCCCAGCCTCACCATGGTCTCCCTGGTGGGGATGCCCCGCTCATCCCATCCCCGTTTCTCGTAGTAGTAGGTTAGCAGCTGGTCGTATTTGGCCTCGTCCAGGTGTTTCCCAGCCAGGGGCCCCTTGGGGAGGGGGTGTTTGAACCATCTGGGGGGTGGGTAGTCCATCTTGCGGCTCCACTTCCCCCCCATCTCCCGGACCCAGAAGGCCCGTATGAGGGCGTAGATCCTGTCCCCCATTTCCCAGAGTTCGTCGAGGGTGAAGTCTATGCCTGTGGCTGCCTTCAGGTACTTGGGGTAGTCCTCCAACTCGTAGCCCAGCTCTATCCAGGGGAACCTGCAGCCCACCAAGGTCTCGAAGAGGCCTCCCCGGATGCGTTGGAACTCTATCACCTTGTCGGCCTTCTCGGGGCCGTAGCCAGCCCTGTTGCCCGTGTTGATCTCCCAGCTGATGACCCATGCGTCCTTGTGGTGGGCTCCAATGGGGCTTGTGGCGAAGCTGAGGGCCATCCCCGGGCAGTGGTGGCAGTTGTACGCGCTGACCTCCAAGCCCTTAACGTGGACAGCCAGGTCGGGGGCCTCCCCCCCGATCTTCTCTGCGGCGGCGCGGGTGCCCAAACCCAGGAGGGCTCCAACCCCCTCCATGGCAGCCATCTCCCTCAAAAGCCTCTTGGCGCCCTCAAAGTCCCCCCAGTCGATGTCCAGGTCGAGGAGGCCCTTCTCGGCGCACTCCATGGCGAAGCCTATGGCGTTTCCAGCGCCAATGGTGTCCAGGCCCAATTCGTCGCACATCCTGTTGAGGACCCCCACCTTGGCCAGGTCCCCCAGGCCGATGTTGGAGCCCAGCATGGTCACGTTCTCATAGTCCAGCTCCGACTCCTTCCCCTCGGCATCCAGGATGGTGTTCCCACAGATCATGTTACAGTTGGGGCATCCCCTCTGCACCACCGTGGCCCGGTGCACGGCGTCGCCGTTCACGTTCTCGATTAACTCGAACTGGCCCTCCCGGAAGTTTCGGGTGGGGAGGGCGCTGGCAGCCTGCATCATGTCGGCGGCCATCATGGTGCCCACCTTCTTCCAGTTGGGGTAGGCGTCGTATTTGGGAATCTTGTCGAAACCCTTCTTCCCCAGCCTGGCCAGCTCCTCGGGGTCGGCCGCCTCGGGGTCCTTGAAGCCTTTGAATACCAGGGCCTTCAGCTTCTTGCTCCCCATCACAGCCCCCATGCCGGGCCGGCCCCCGGCCCGCCCCTTCTGGCTCACCACGGTGGCCAGCCTACACAGGTTCTCCCCGCTGGGGCCTATGGTGACCACACCAGCGGAGGCCCCATGCTTCTCCTTGAGCCAGTCCTCGACCTCGTAGCTGGTCTTACCCCACAGGTGGGAGGCGTCCAGCAGCTTGGCCCCCTCCTCCCCCACATAGAGGTACACGGGGCTGTCCGAGGCCCCCCTCACCGCCACCGCGTCCAGGCCGCAGCGGCGCATCTCCACCACGGCCCTGGTTCCGATGTTCCCGTCGCCGTAGCCCCCCGTCAAAGGGCTCTTCCCGGCTATCACCAGCTTGCCGCTGTTGGGAACCCTGAAACCGCTGTAGGGCCCTGCGGCGAATACTATGATGTTCTCGGGCCCCAGGGGATCGGCGCCCGGGGGAAGCTCCTCCCAAAGCATCTTGACGGCCAGCCCCCTCCCACCCAGGAAGCGCCTAGCCCAGTCCTCAGGGTACTCCCACTCCTCCAAGGCGCCCCCCGAGAGGTCCACCTTGAGAATCCTACCATTCCAACCCTTCATAACAAATCTAAAAAGGTCAAACCAGCCTTAAGGCTTTCACTCATCCCCCCACCACGTAGGGCATAACCACCACCTCATCCCCATCCTTCAACACCGTCTCCAACCCCTGGAGGAGGGAGGAATTCACACCATTGACGATGACAGCCATATCAGGCCCCCCCAGCCTAAAGGAGCCCACGAAGCCAGGCCTCGGAGCCCCAGCCCTCCTCTGGACCTCCCGCAACACCGCGCCAACGGTGGCCCCCTCCTCCACCTCCAAAACGTGTTTCCCCCCCAACACCTCGGCCGCATCCCCGAAGACCCTAACCCTGACCTTCATCAAACCAGACACCACCCCACCCAAACAAAAACCTTCCCCAAACAGGGGGGGAGGGGGGGTCAGCCAAACCAGGCGATCCACAGCCCCCTAAGACTGGAGGACCCATAAAACGCCCTAGATTGACTCCTCTAAAGGTGAAAAAACAGGGGTTTCAAACACCTATGCACGGCGCCAAATAGTAGACCAGCTTGCCCTGCAGAAGCTCAAAGTCCAGCTTCACCGGCATATCGGTGCTCAGCTCCAAGACACAGACCTCGCTGTTGGCCCCCGCCGCGTTGGCGATGTCCTGGAGGTAGCTAAGGGTGAAAGTGGCCTTGCTGGGCTCATCCACGCCTAGCTCCAACAAGTCGTCGCTGCCCACAGCCCACTCACTATAGCTGGCACCCATATCGCCCTCGGCGCTTATCCTGAGGGCCTCCTCATCCAACTCCAATCGCACATGCTCCGAAACCAGGTTAGCATCCCTGATGGCAACCCTCAGAGCATCGCTGGTCAACCGAGCCCGGCTCTTAAAGAATATCTTGGGCTGGGGCACCTCCTCCTCCAAGGGCTCCAAAACAGGCATCTCAAACCTCCTGGAATGACCCCCACGCTTACAATGGATCACCAGCCTCGCCCTCTCCTCATCCAACCGGATTCGAACCTGTTCATCCCTGTCCACCCGATCCAAGAAGCGTAGAAACTCCTTGATGTTGATGCTAATCCTGGGCTCCCCAACACAGCTATAAGAGTCGAAGAAACTGCTGGGAAGCTCGAAGTCCACCATAGCAACATGGCTGGGGTCCATGGCCAACAACTTGATCTGAGCCTCATTCACCAGGAAGGTGCCCTCCTCCACGATGACACTCAACGCCTTCACCAGGCTGCGAAAAGGCTCAATCCTCGAAACCTCTACCTCGAACAACTCGAACCACTCAAACTTTATCCCAAGATAGGTAGGCACATAATTAAAAGGAATCGCCTAACTATAGTCCCGCCACGTATACCCGCAACGAGTGCAACGGTAGAACTGGGTGATGGACTCATCCACCCCCCGCGTCTGAACCATCCACCAATAAGCCTCCTCATTGCCACACTTCTCACACACCACCCGCGTCTTAGGCATGGTGCTGATCTCCCTCTCCGACTGGCCAACCACCACGATCTTCTCCTCAGGGTTCAAACGCCTAGAAACAGTCAAAACATCCAACTCACAGCTCCAACCGCACTTGGGGCAAACATACTTCTTCTCCTTAGGATGAGGTTTACACAGAGCCCCGCAGTTGTCGCAGAACTTCAAGCCACCCACCGTCCGCAGTCTATCCTCTAAGAACCATTATTAAACATTGTGCAGCCCCGCAAACCCTCCAAAACCAACCCCGCCACCCGCAGAGCCTCCACCCCCCCACCACGGTGAAGAAAGTCGAGAAGCCTAAAAGCGGAGGCCTCATCCAGCCCCACCACCCACACCGCCCTCCCCCCATGAAGAACCATGGAGGAGGCGTCGAAGGGCCTCCCACGGGTGAAGTAGAGGACAGGCCTACCCAAACCCTCCGCAAGGGAGCCGGCATCCACGGGGGAGGGCAGCAAGTCGTCGTCTAGGAGAACCACCCTTGACTGCCCCAGGCAGGTGGACCCCTGGAAGAGCCTGAGGAGGGCGACCTCCAACAAGGGGCCCACAGCCGAGGAACACCCCTCCAACCTCTTGTTGCCCCGGTACACCACCCCCACACCCATAAACCCCCCCTCCACCACCCTGGCGGCCAGGGCTAGAACCCTAACCTCCTCCTTCACATGGAGCAGCCTAAGCCTCTTCAACCCAATAGGGGAGTCCTCTACACGGTTGAAAGGCTTTTCTCAAAGGCCTCGAGGAACTCCACCAGACGTGAATCCAGCCGCTCCGCGGCCCTAACAAGGGTCCCATAAACATCGTCGCCCTCCCGGAGCTTTATGAAGAGCCTGCTCACATCCATCAAGGGGTGAGGCTTGCTGTAGCCAGCCATCTCAACATTGGGGTCCTCCAAGAGGGCCGTCTGAAGCGGATTCAGAAAGGTGTGACCCTCCCCACTGAACTCCAGCTCCACGAAGCCAGAATCCCGCTTAACCTCGTTAATCTTCAAACCAACATCTCCCTACCATAACTGGAGGCCACCTTCCGCCTCTCCACCCGACCACACTCAGGGCAAACCAGCCTCCCCTGCTTCAACTCCAGCAGCTCTCCACAACGACTACAATACGCGTAGATAACGCCGTACTGGGGACCCTCTATACTGGTCTGGTTAAGGCGGTTAACCACGTTCACCAACACCCCCTTCACGATGTCACCGCTCCTAAGGGCGTTGTCGATGTTTCTGATGTAGTCGCGGCTTACATTGCTTATGTGGATCACACCGCTGTAGGTGGGGTGAACCAGCTTTCCACCCAACATGAAGATGTCTATCCTTGCATCCTTGCGGGCCACCGAGCCCACCTCGGCCACCACCTCCATCCCCACCTCCGGCACCAAGACCTCGGGGGTGTATTTCTTAACCAGAAGGGCCCGCCTAGCATCATTCACATCCAGCCGCCCCAACTCGCTGGACCTGAGTTCACCCCCCAAAACATAGGTGCCGGGACCCTCGTTATACTCCTCTATTACAGCCAGTTTATCCCCTGGGAAAACCTGTTCCTTTAACATCCTTCGCCTCTGCATTTCTTATTCCTTCGAGCCCCCGGTTTTCCACCCCGGAGGCGTGACTTGTTGAGCGTGGTTAACCCTTAAGGGTCCAAGAGATACCTGCTTTCCCTTTTTTTAAACCTCTCGGTTACCAAAGTAATCGGAGGCCCAAAGCTCCTCCCACCGCCGCAGACCCAGCGCCACCATCAACTCCCCCACGGTGAGAAGGGGCCTAGACTCCCCTGGAAGACCATCCACCGCCACCCGGGGGCAAGCCGTCACCACGAATACCTGGAACTCGGAGAAGTTGGCGAGGTGTTGGGCCCGCAGCTCGTCCAAGTAGATCAAAGCCGACTCCCTGCCATGGTCCCTGAGTAGTCGGACCAGGCGCTGGGCTTCGCCGAGCCTTCTCTGCCCAGGCTTGGAGGAGGCCACAACCCCAAACCGCTGGGCCCCCCCAGCCGCGTGTATGGCGGCGAACCTCCGACGCGCCAGGGCCCTGAGGGCCCCCTGGTCCAAATAGCTAGCCTCCAAAGTGTAGGGGTTCGCCGTGACCGTGGGTTTCCCCGTGGCCATCACTATGCCCATGGGGTGGAACCCCCCACCACCCAGGTAGAGAAAGGCCTCCACCTCCTCCACCACTTGGAGGCAGGTAAGGTAGTTGCACCCCAAGACCTGGCCTCTCTGCACCCAGCCCCCTCCCTGGCCCACCCTGGGCTTAAACCCTCTCTCCACCATCGCCCGCTCCAACTCCTCCAACTGGTGGAGGTGTTGAGCCGTGGTGGCCAAGCCCACAGCATTTACCCCCTCCAGGAGGTCTAGGGCCTGGGGGAGAAGAGCCTCCAAGTCAGCGTCAAACCCAACTGGAACATAGAGAACCGGCACCCCGGGATCTGGAAGTATAGGCGTATGCCCATAGTGGACCAAGAGATCCACCCCAAGCCCCTCAGCCTGGTTCACAGCTAGGTCGCAGGAACCGTAACACGAATCCCCAGAGAGGAAGACCTGGGCCCCCGTGGCCTCCTCCAGACTCTGGACCAGGGACAAGGCGTAGGGCCTCAAACCATCTGGGAGCTGAACCAAAACCCTGCTAGCCCCCCGCGCCTTGATCTCGGAGGCAACCCGCCCAACCTCCAAATCCCCGGGAGGGCCCCGGGAAAAACTAATTTTCATGGACTATGATCTTGCATGGCTGGGGGAACTTGGCCGCAGCCCTCTTAAGGGCCTCCTTGGCATCCTCCAAGCCCGAGGAGTCCACCTCAGCAACAATTATCGGCTGCCTCTCACGGATTCTGGCCGCCACGAAGCTAGGCTTCCCATAGGCCTTCTTCATCCCCTCCTGGAACCTGTCCGCCTGGGCCACGTTCACCCGTTTATGCTCCCTAACCACATTGTGGGGGTAGGTGACTATCTTGAGAAGGAAGTTGTCCCGGCCCACATTCTTCTCCAACAGCCTGTTGGCCGCCACCCTCGCAGACTCCAAGGCATTGTGCCTTATTTGCACATTCTTCAAGCTAACCAGCTCCACCCTATGAGTATAATCCCGATGTGTATTCCCCATGGTGAACTTGACAATCTTGGAGCCAGGTATGCCCCCCATATAGGTTCGCCTAGTGTAGGGCATATTCTTCTTGAACTTGAAATCGGCGGCCTTCATACTCGTCCAACACACTACCCGAGAGGACTCTTAAAAATATACTGCAAGGCCCCAGCTAGGCTTCCTCGCGGCTGGAGTAGGGCCTAGCGAAGAGATGATACTTCTCGCCACCCCTCAACTCATCTATGATACGTCTTGCCACCATCTTAACCGGGTCGTTTAAACCCGCCCGGCTCCTCAAATCCTCGAAACTGGTGAAAGGCTCCCTCTCTCGAAGCTCCAAAATATTGAACATCAACCGCTTGCCAATCCCTGGGATCAACTCCAGGCTATGCATCCTGGGAGTCAAACTAGGGGCCTCATTGAAAAACCTGACAAACCGCTCCTCATTCTCCGCCACAATAAACTCCAAGACCTGGGGAAGCTCCGCCTTGGCAGCTGAGGAAAGATCATCATACGAGATCCTCCCCAAGACATGGTCCACCCTGGACTTGCCCCCCCTACCTATAAAGATCCTCTCCCTAACCTCGTAGTCCACCCCAGGGAGGGGAGAGGCCTCCAACAGGGTGAAGTAGTATTCGCCCACCAGCTGAACCGTGCCCTGGGTATACTGGCTGGACCGCTGGGCACGATGCCTCCCCTGAGGCAGAAAGTCTAAGACGTATCCGTAGTCCTCATACCTCTTGGGCTCACGATGTAGAAACTCTCTCCACCCCTACGAGAGAATAGTTACCCGCCCCGGTATTTATCGATTATACTAAGGATCTTTTTCAGGTCCTCCTCAGCTATAATCCTCTGCCGACCCAGGAAGGCCCTAATCTCTGCGATGGTCTCAGGCATGACGTTAACGATTTGAACCGCCACCCCCCGCTCCAGACCCAGGGAGACCAGCTCCTCGGTTAACTCCCTCGCCGCATCGCTCTCCAGCTTGCTAAACTTTATGGTGTACTCCAAGACCCTCCTCTGGAGGGGATCCAACTCATCGGTCTTATCCATCAAAATCTTGTGGGCTTCGGGGATGGTGATCTCCTTCCGGTCGATAACCGACAAACTAGACGCCTCCGTGGGGCCTCAAGTGGTGTGCGGTGGTGATGATTGTCTTAACTGTTTTCCTCTGGGGGATCTCCAAGATGTAGGCCTTCCCCCGCCGGCCCACCACGGTGGCTACCCGCCCCTGGTAGCGCTTGTGAGGCATAGCCTTGTGGATGGCGGGATCAATGTCGATCACCACCTTTTCACCCTCCTCGTAATTCGCCAGCAGCCTGCTGAGGGGGAGTCTACCCTTTTCACGCACCTTCTTAGTCAAAGCCTTGCGACTCTTCCGTCGAATCCCTCTACTCTTACCCATGGCTATTCCTCACATCGCCCTGAAAGGCATCTGGCGCCTCATCCTTCGGCTGCCCTTCATCTGCCTGAGCATTTTCCTCATAAGATTATACTGTTTTATAAGTTCTCTTACTTCTTGGTCCTGCCTGCCGCTGCCCCGGGCCACTCTCTGTATCCTGCTCCTGTTGAGTAGGCGGGGGTTCTCCCTCTCCTCGGGAGTCATGCTGTTGATGATCACCTTCCAAGCCTCCAGCCTCTCCTCCGCGTTCTCCACAACCTCCGTGGGAAGCTGATACCCCAGGCCTGGGATCATCCCCAAAACTTTCTGGAGGGGCCCCAAACTCTTCATGGCCTCAAACTGGTCATACATATCCTGGAGGGTAAACTTCCCGCTGAGCATGGAGGCCACATCCTTCTGGGTGACCGGCTTCTCCGCCTCCCTCACCTTGGCGATCAACCCCTCAATGTCCCCCATGCCCAGGAGGCGGCCGATGAACCTGCTGGGGACGAAGGGCTCCAAGTCGTCCACCTTCTCCCCCGTACCAATGAATACGATGGGTACACTGGTTGCCGCAACCCCGCTGAGGGCCCCCCCACCCCGGGCTGTCCCATCGAGCTTGGAGACGATTATGCTGCCCAGCTGCGTAGCCTCCTTGAAGGCCTGGGCCTGGGCCATGGCTTGTTGGCCGATGGTCCCATCCAAAACCAGGACCACCTCCTGGGGCCTCACAGCCTGCTCTATTCGCTTCATCTCCTCGAACAGCCCAGTCTCCTCCTTGTGCCTGCCACTGGTGTCCAGGACCACCACCTCAAAATCCTTGAAGTGCTCCACGCCCCTCCGGGCAACCCCAACGGGGTCGGTTGCATCAGGCTCCCCGTAGAAAGGCACCTTTATGGACTCGGCCAACTGCTTCAGCTGTTCGTAGGCCCCTGGCCTGAAGGTGTCGGCGCAGATGAGAGCCGTCTTGAAGCCCCGCTTCTGGTAGTATCGGGCTAGCTTGGCGCAGTGGGTGGTCTTCCCGCTCCCCTGGATGCCCACCAACATCAAAACATTTTGGCGACCAGGAGTCACCTTCAGCTCCGTGGGCTTCTCCCCCAGGAACCTGGTCAACTCGTCATGGATCACCTTAACCACGTGTTCCCGCCGGCTTATTCCCGGGGGCAGCTTCTCCTCCAAGGCCCTCCGCTCAATGTTCTGGCTGAGCTCCATCACCAGGCCCACGTTAACATCGGCTTGAAGGAGGGCGCGCTGGAAGTCTCGTACCAGCTCCTTGACTGCCTTCTCGTCTACCACGGGGGAGCGGACCAATCTCTGGATGGCGTTGTAAAGGCTCCCACCCAGCTTTTCGAGCACCATAGCCCTAAGACCCTGGTTTTAGAAGCATGCCGGTTTATTAAAGCTCTGGCAACCAACACAATAAATACTGTATTAACTGAAAATATTGTCAATGGCTTCCATGGAGGCCTCGTCGAGGAGGTGGCTTAGGCCCTACACTCCAAAGGGTTTATGGGTTTTCAGGGGGCCCCAGACCCACCTAAAAGCTGGGGACTTTTTGGGTGTCGGTGACAACTATGGATACGCCAAGCTCCAACTCAGGGCAGCCCCCGGGGGGAGAGGGGTATTTCTCTATATTGAGAACATAGTGGTTAAAGAGGAGTATAGGGGGCAAGGCCATGGCAGGGCCCTCTACCAAAAAATCGAGGAGTTGGCACGCAGGATAGGGGTGGAATGGCTGGCACTGGACGCCGAGGAGGGGGTGGAGGGCTTCTGGAGGAAGATGGGCTTCAAACCCTTTGGTCAGCCGAGATACAAAGGCAAGAGGCCTATGTCAAAAAGGGTTTGAGGGATTGGAGAAGGGCCTCCACTTTCTCCCTTCCTTCCTCGCCCAGAGGCAGGAGAGGCCTCCTGGGAGGACCTGGATCAAACCCCATTTGATGCAAGGCCTCCTTGATGGCAGCCACCTGGGGAAGCCCCCTAACCAGGACGCTGTTGACCCTGCTTGCAACCCTCTGCATCTCCGCGGCCTCCGTCCACGAGCCGTCCCTGAACGCCGCTATGAGCCTTGAAACCACCCCTGGAACCACGTTGCCGATGGCTACTACGGCCCCCCTCCCACCCAACATAAGCCCAGGTAAAACCATGTCTGCAGAACCACTCAAACAGCTCACCCGAGACCCGCATAAAGACAAGACCTCCGCCATGTAGCCGGGGCTTCCAGTGCTATCCTTCAGAGCCACAATGTTACTGCACTCCTCCGAGACCCTCTGGACCACATTTGGCGTGAAGCTGTAGCCTGTGAACTTGGGGACATTGTATAAGACTATTGGCAGGTCGGTGGAGGAGGCGACGTCTATGAAGAACTGGGCCACCTCCTCCCCCGAAGGCTTGTAGAACCATGGGCTGGCCACCAGGGCGGCGTCGGCCCCCAAATCCTCAGCAGTCCGAGTGAGGCCCACGGCCACCTCGGTGCTGGGGGAGCCCGTCCCAGCGGTGACCAGAGCCCTGCCCCCAACTCTCTCAACCACATATCTCAAAACCTCAGACTTCTCCTCCCCCCGCATCAGGGGACCCTCACCAGTGCTGGCGTTCACCACAACCCCCTCTACACCATGGCTTAACCAGTAGTCCAAGAGCCGGTCAAGGGAAGGCAAAGACAAACCCCCTCCTACGTCAAAGGGGGTGACGCAGGGGATGTGAAGGCCTTTGAACTCCATGTGAACTTGGTGAGGCATTCCACTATAAACCAGTTCCCCCTCTCTGGCAATCTTTAAAACAACGCCGCCAGTCCCTCTTCCCTATGAAGCCCCCCGAAGACTATCCCGGCGGGGTCCCCCTATCCATCAAGTACCCAGAGATAGCCCTCTACGAGTTCTGGAGGAACTCGGCGAGAAAGTTTCCCCGCAGGCCAGCAGTCTGGTACCTGGGCCGGGAACACACCTATGGAGAGCTATGGGACCAATCGCTAAGGCTCGCCCACAGCATGAAGCAGCGGGGGATAGGGAAGGGAAGCAGGGTAGCCCTACTCCTCCCCAACACCCCCCACTTCCCAGTAGCCTACAACGCCACCCTCCTCTTGGGCGCCACCGCAGTCCTCCTCAACCCCCTTCAAAAACCCGAGGAGCTAGGCCAGCAGTTGAAGGAGACGGGCGCCGAGATGCTCATCACCCTCGACAGGCTGCTGGGAGCCCTCCCAAGTAACCACCCCCCACTGGTGTTGGGGAAGGCCACCCAGTATGCCGCCCCCCACTTGAGAGCCTTAGACGCCCTCACCAATCACAGAGAGAAGAAGGGGGAGTCGTTCAATAGTCTTCTCAGGGGGGAGAGATTGAGGGAGCCGGCGATCATAAATCCTCGGGAGGATGAAGCGGTGGTGCTATACACCAGTGGAACCACTGGGAGACCCAAGGGCGTGGTTTTAACCCACTACGCACTTGTGGCAAACGCCCTTCAGTCCTACTACTGGCTTAGGGGGTGGGGGTATAGCCCAAAGCCCCAGCCCAGGGGCTACCCCGTGGTGGTGTGCTCCGTACCCTTCTTCCACAGCTATGGCCTCGTGGTATTCAACGAGGCAGTTAGCTTCGGATGCCTCATGGCCCTACTCCCCAAACCCGACGCCGAGAAAATCATGGAAACAACCCAGAGGCTTAGGGCCACCCACCTACCCACCATCCCACTCTTCATAAAGGAGATGCTCAACCACCCCAAACTGCGGGAATACGACCTCACCAGCCTCACCCACTGCTCTACAGGGGGGAGCCCCATAAGGGCGGAGTATATCCAACGGTTGGAGAAGGTTGTGAAGACCAGGGTGTACCAGGGGTACGGCCTCACGGAGATGGGGCCAACCATTTCGGCCACACCCGTGGAAGGCCCCCCTAAATATGGGAGCGTGGGGTTACCCTACCCAGACACCCAGGTGAAGATCGTGGACATAAAAACAAGGGAGTTTGAGCTGCCCCCTGGGGAGGTCGGTGAGATAGTTGTTAAGGGGCCGCAGATGATGAAGGGTTACCTGGGGGACCCGCAGGCAACCCTAGACACAATTAGAGGGGGCTGGCTGTACACGGGGGATGTGGGTTTCCTGGATGAGGAGGGCTACCTCTACGTCTTGGGGCGTAAACGGGATAGAATCGTGGCAGGTGGGCACGCGGTTTGGCCCACCAAGGTGGAGGCAGTCCTAGAGAAACACCCCAAAGTGGAGAGGGCTGTGGCTATAGGAGCCCCTGATCCCTTAAGATGCGCCACAGACCTCCAGGCGGTGGTGGTTCCAAGGGAGACCCCACCAGGTGATGCACTGGAGAAGGAATTAATCCAGCACTGCAAAGAAAACCTGGAGGAGTTCGAGGTCCCCTCAAGGATCATATTCAAAGACGCCTTGCCGCTAAATCAGAGAGGCGAGGTGGACCGCATGAAGGTCTCGCAGGCTGTGGAGGAGGAGGTGTGGAGCCGCCTCCAAAGGCAACCCTAGTCCACCTTTGGCAACTCGATGGTGAAAACAGTCCCCTTACCTAGAACACTGTCCACCATGATGCTCCCCCCGTGGCTCTCCACGGTTCTCTTGCAGTAGGATAGCCCCAACCCCAGGCCATGGGGCTTGGTGGTGTAAAACTTTCGCTGGAAGAGGGTGGGGAGCACGTCCTCTGGTATTCCTACGCCGGTGTCACTGATTTGGATGATGTATTTGTTTCCAACCCTCTGTTTGGTGATGGTGATTGTCCCCCCCTTGGGCATGGCCTCGATGGCGTTGAGCAGAAGGTTGTCGAAGACCCGTCTCATCCTAGGCCCGTCAACCCAGGCCTCGGCCTCCTCGTCCAGCTCCACATTAATAGAAACATTGCTAGGTTTAGGTATCTCCTCCACACTCTCCAAGATAATTTTGTTTAGATCGGACTTCCTGAGGCGGGGTTCATCCAACCTGGAGCTGTCCCTCAGCCCCTCAAGCATCTCCAGGCTCCTGAGGATGGATTTCTCAATAATCTCCAACCCCACGCTAAACTTGTTGGGGTCCCTCTTCATCATATAGACCGCGTTCCGTATGCTTTGGAGAGGGCTGCGGAGGTCGTGGGCAATCTCCCTGGCCAGGCTCCCAGAGGCTGCAAGCCTCTCTGCCTCGATCAACTCCTGGGTCCGACTGGCCACAATACGTTGAAGCTCGCTGGCATACTCGGTCATAACCTCCTCCCCGCG
Source organism: uncultured Candidatus Bathyarchaeia archaeon (assembly GCA_964462185.1). Lineage (GTDB taxonomy): Archaea > Thermoproteota > Bathyarchaeia > TCS64 > TCS64 > RBG-16-57-9. The sequence continues at coordinate 40,039 of CAYWWV010000004.1, forward strand.
CCTGCCTTCGGTTACATCGGTGAAGTAGTAAACCCTCCCAAAGTACTCCCCCTCCTTCAACAAGGGAAAGATATCCAGCTTCAAAACCCGGCCATCCTTTAACCCAATCTCCACGAAACCCTTGAACTCTTGTTCGCCCTGCGTGGTCTTGTAGAGGGATTGGAAAACCGTTGGAGCCTCTAACTTGTCCTGGATGTGTTGGACCCACGCCTTGAAGGGCCTGTTTTCCACCTCCTGTGCCGTCAACCCCCAAAGGTCCAAGAACCGCTGGTTCCAGATAACGATCCTTCCTCCCCCATCCACCACACAAATACCCGAAGGAGAAGACTCTAACTCATGCTCCAGCACTAGACTTCGCAGCTTTTCTGAACCCTCTTCACTGGAGCCATGCATGAACTAGAAACTTGAGATAAAGAATAAAAAAATAGTGTATTACGACTGGTAAACCAGCTCCAGGGAAGCCCTCTCCGACTCCCCCCATAGAAGCCTCTGCACGAAGACCCCCAGCCGCTCCAGCCTTGCGGGCCTCCGATCCCTGATGGAGCCATAACTAATCAAACCCAGCTCCCTCAAGATCCTGGCGTTCAACTTAAGGGTGGAGAGGGGGATCCCATTTTCCCTTGAGAGGCGGTGTAGAAGACTCGTCAGGCTCTGGTCGTTGTTGGCTAATTCCTTCAAGACTAGAAGCTGGTTGTCGTTAAGGGTTCGCAGAACTAGCTTACGGAGTCCATCGACCCCGTCGGCTGATATTGGAGTTGATGCACTTCCTTCACAACTCTTTGACTGCCACTCAGACAATATAAATCATGTGGGCAACTAAACCTAGCCATCAGAGGATTAAAACCAATGCTTAAATAAAATAAGCCAAACGAAGGACGAGTTGACAAAACTCGATACCCGCCGCATAACGGGAACCGCGATTATGGCGGCCCTAGTAATTCTATTTGACTACACCTTAAGGTATTCGGGGTTAAAGATCATCTTCCCCTGGTACCCCAACCTAAAGTTCGACTTCACAGGCATACCCATAACCCTAAGCCTCCTCCTATACGGATACCCATCGGCGGCAACCACCTCCCTAGTCGCAGGATTGGGCATCCTCGCCAGAAGCGGAAATATGGTGTCCTCCACCATGAAAACCCTGGCGGAACTCCTCCAAGTCACTGGGCTCAGCCTCGGCAAATACGAGAAAAGACCGCTACTAGGAGGAGTTATAGGAATAGCATGCAGGGTTGTAGGAATGACAGCAGTAAACCTACTCATCCTACCCAAGGCCTACGGACTCCCCCATCGGGCTGTGATAAGCTTATTACCCCTCATAGCCCTCTTCAACACCCTCCAAGGAATCCTAAACATAGCTATCTCCGCATACCTATACACCGCCACCAAGAGAAGACTAGGCTAGGCGGTTGTAACTGGTTTTAAAACCATATACGCCACTAAATAAATGGTGTCTGTTTGAAAGAGACAGCCTACCAATGGGTAGACGAAAACGAGAAAGAGATCATCGAGTGGAGCGACACCGTTTGGGGTTTCGCCGAGCTAGGACTACTCGAATACAAGACCTCAAAGTACCTATCAGAGATACTAGAGAAACACGGTTTCCATGTGGAGAGGGGTGTGGCTGATATGCCCACCGCCTTCGTAGGTAGTTGGAGCAATGGAGAGGGGCCAACCCTCGGCATACTGGGGGAGCTGGACGCCTTAGCTGGCTTAAGCCAGAAAGCCGTCCCCTGGAAGGAGCCCATCGAGGAGGGAGCACCTGGCCACGGCTGTGGACACAACATATACGGCGCAGGCGCGGTGGCAGCTGGCATAGCCTTGAAGACAGCCATGGAGGAACACAACATAGGGGGAACCATCAAAGTCTATGGGTGCCCCGCCGAGGAGACCCTAGTGGGAAAGGTCTGGATGGTGAGACATGGACTCTTCGAAGGAGTAGACGCAGTCCTGGCACACCACCCTGGAAGCGCAAACACCGCGGGCACAGGCAGCAGCAACGCCATGAACAGCTTCAAAGTTCACTTCTACGGCCGCACCGCCCACAGCGCAGGGGACCCCGAGAACGGGATAAGCGCTCTTGACGCCGTGGAGCTCATGAGCAACGGAGTCAACTTCATGAGGGAGCATATCATCGAGAAGGCCCGCGTCCACTACATCCACGAGGAGTGCGGAGGACAACCTAACGTGGTGCCTGCCTATGCACGCACGTGGTACTATGTGCGGGCACCTGAGCGCAGCCAGGTGGAGGAGATATACGCCTGGGTCCTGGACATCATCAAAGGAGCTGACCTCATGGCTCGAACCAAAAGCCGCGTGGAGTTTCTAACAGGATGCTACAATAAAATACCCAACAAGGTGCTCGCGGACCTAGTGGTGAGCCAGATGCGGGAGATAGGGGCGCCCAAGCACACCGAGGAGGAGCTGGAGTTCGCCGATAAAATGGCGGAGACCATCGACATCGAGAAAAAAATGAACAGCCTCCAAAAGTCCAACAGGCCTGACTGGGAGAAGCTGCGAGACGTGCACTTCGACGAGAGAGTCCTCGACGACTATAGGGCGGGCTTGGTAGGTGCGGGCAGCACTGATGTGAGCGATGTCAGCTGGGTTACACCCACCGTGGAGTTCAACACCACATGCTGCATGCTAGGAACGCCGGGCCACAGCTGGCAGTTCGTGGCCCAGAACGGCATGAGCATCGGCCACAAAGGATTAATATTCAGCACCAAGGTCCACGCAGCAACAGCGCTGGAGCTTCTCACCAAGCCAGAGCTCCTAAAGGCTGTGAAGGATGAGTGGCTGGAGAGATTGGGCGGAAGAACCTACAAGCCACCCATCCCCCTCGACTTGAAACCCCCACTAGACCAATTGAAGAAGGACTAACCCCCTCTTTATTTTTAAACCCCTAAAACAAATTGGTATCAGATTGATCGAGCCCTACATCATCGTTCTCTCCTCTGTAATCCTAGCTGCCTGCAACTTCGCCCTTTGGATGCTGCTGTTTGATGAGGAGTTCTACCATTTGTTGGAGAGCCATGAGGGCAGGGTGAGGGAGCAGTTGAGAAGGGAGAACGAGGAATTTGTTGAGAAGATGAAGGGTATTTTGGAGTTGGACCCTGAGGCGGTGGAGGTGGTGGGGTTCGGGGAGAACTGGAAGAAGAGACTGGAGAGAATAAACAACTTGAAGAGAGAGGTGGAGGATTTGAGGCGGAGAACAGTTTGGGTCTACTACTGGGGGATTGCGTCCCTCTTCACAGCTTCAACGGGGCTTCTCTTGCCCAAAGGATTGGAAATTGGAGGGTTTACCCTGTATCCCACGGCCCTGGGTTGGTGGCTGCTCGTCATCGGGGTTCTAGTGATGGTGGGACTCTTAGTCCACTACCAGGTTATAGAAAACACCATCCAACCCACCCCCCAAGGCAAACCCATACCAGCAGATCAAGGCCCCCTTGAAAACATGCGGAAAAGACTACCACTCTAACCGGTCCTTGAATCGAAACTGGTTTTCGTAAACCCTGGAAACATCCTGGATGGTGTTGGCCTCACTAGCCTTTTTATCAACCCTAATACCTTTGATTCTGGCAAACCTCAAAGCAAACCCGGACTCGTAGTTGGGGCTACGCTGCACCTCATCGAATGCCACCTCCACCACCAGCTCAGGCCTCACAAAAACAGTGCCCCTGGACTCTTCTATCTTCAACCCTAGAAGATAATCCGTCATCCAACGAAACTCCTCATCAGTAAGCCCCTTGAAAGTTTTACCCACGGGGAGGAAACCCCTTGGGGACCTCGCCCCCAGGTGGTAGTTGCTCAGCCATCCACGCCTCCTACCACTCCCCCAGTCGGCAGCCAAGACAACCAAGTCCAATGTCTCCGAGGCCTTCACCTTCAACCAATGGCCCCCCCTCGAGCCCGGCTCGTAGGGGCTTGAAAGCCTCTTAGCCACCAAACCCTCATGGCCCTTACGGATGCTCTGGGCCAACAAAGCCTCCACCTCTCGGGGGTTGTCCGACACCACTCTACGGGTTAAGAGCTCAGGGGGTATTGTTTCCTCCAGCATCTTCCAGCGTTCATCATAGGGTTGGTCTACCAGGCTCTGACCATCAAGGTACAGGATGTCGAAGAAAAAGGGTTTTAGAGGTATCTCCACGGATTTCTCGGAGACCCTTTTCACACGCCCCAGACGTCTCATGGCCTCCTGGAAGGGTAGGGGCCTATTGTTTGGGCCGAAAGCAACAGCTTCTCCATCCAGTATCAGGCTTTCTCCAGGAACCCGTTTAACCAATTGCACTACATCAGGGACACGTCCAGTGATATCCTTCAAGCTCCTAGAGTATACCTGGACCTTGGAACCCGACTTGTGGACCTGGATACGAGCTCCATCATACTTGAACTCGAAGGCTGCTCTTCCTCCTAACCTCTCTAAGGCCTCCTCTGGTGAGTAGGCGGTCTGGGTGAGCATGGGTTTGATGGGGGTGAACAGTGAGGGCCCTAACTCCTGCAAGCTTTGGGGGCCCTCGAAAAACGCCTTCTTCGCCACCACAGAGAGGTCTCCTGTGAACATGTAGGCCCGTCTGACTAGGTTTGTGGGGTTTCCCGAGACTTTTGATATGCTTTCCAAGAGAATCCCCTCGCTAGCACCAATCCTCATCTCCCCCAACAGTATCCTGGTCAACACCTCTCTCTCCAAAGAGGTCATACGGCTCGTTAAGCCGGTGAGCAACCGCTGTTTCTCCCTCATACTACCAGCACCTTGGGCATCTGCAACTCTGAGGAGAACCCGGTAAACCTCCACCACCGAGACCTTTTTCCCATCCAGGGTGGCTTGAAAGCCTCCTCTCTCTAGCCGTCCAAGCCTCCTCCAACCCAAATTCAAGGGCTTACCAAGTCTTCCAAAGAAGCCAGCCCCCAACAATAACGCAACGAAGGGTTCCAGTTCCTCCTTTGACAGACCCTTCATAAATTTGGCTAGGAGGGCTGTCTTCTCATTCCTACGAGGGGTGTTCTCCAGTAATAGACATAGCTTCGCAAAATCGAGGAAGGGGGTCAGCGTGGCTCCATCCTGAGGGTTTTAAACCTGTTTAGGATGCTCTATTTCTCTCCCCAGGGGGTTTAAAGCGTTCCCCCTGAGAGGAGGTATGCCCCTAGGTGGTATGTGATCCCAATCAAGTAGAGGATTAGGCAGCTGGGGGCTAGCCTTCTGATGACCGACCTTAAATCGGATTTAAAATAGTTGTTTGATAGGACCAGGCAGAGGTGTAGGGGGGAGGAGATGTAGGCGCATGTTATCCCGAGGAAGATCACGCTGACTAGGTGGATGTTAGGGGGTCCTAGTAGAGGTAGTAGGATGGGGAATGATACGCCCACACCCATTGCTGGGGAACCCGAGATGGAGCCTACCAGTAGGGGTAGGATGATGATGACCAGCAGCCAAGGGATTCCTGCCTCGATTACCGAGCCCAGAAACACGGCCATCGAATCGGTGGTTTCGATTACATCCCTCAAGTAGAGCATGGAGAAAACGGTTAAAGCCAGCTCCCAGTTCAAACCAGTTTTAAACAACCTAAAGGCTTTCCTCGCTTCCACACCTCCCAGCGCAAAAGCCGAGAGAATTCCAGTCAAGAGGGAGAGCCAGACGGGGACCCGTAGAAGGGTTAGAGCAACCGTTAAAACGATGGGGAAAACACCTCTGAGCCTCTTTAGTTCTATTTCTTTTCTCCCAGGGGAGCCCCTAGTTCTAGTGATGTATCCACGCCCAAACAATACACCTATGAAAACCATAACCAAGAACAACGGAGACTGAACCCCTAACCACTCGGAGACCGTGAAACCCGAGAGGGTTGTCGCCAGGAGGGTGGAGCTTGTAATGGGGTTGATCCAGTAGAGAAGGTGTCGGAACCAAACATTGTAAAACGTCTTGCCTTCAGGGCTCAAACCGAGCCTGTCTGCCTCCCCTTCTATGAAGGGAGCTGACATCAAAGCGCCCCCAGGCATGGACAGAAAACCAAATAGAGCTGGTATCGAAGCGATCACAGCGCTCCCTGGTAGAATCTTTCCCAGCTCATCTATGAAGCCTGTGAGAAGGCCGGTTTCCTTCAATACCAACCCCAAAACCGAGATCAAAACCACCGAGGGAACAAGATTCAAAGCGCTTCGGCTAATGGCCGTCTCGTGGAGGACCTCTAAGAGAAATATCCAGCCCTCACCCGAGGAGACCCCGATGATGATCGAGGCCGCGAAGAGGGCGTAGTAAAACTTTACGCCTTTAATCCTCAAAGTTATTAGAGCAATAAATGCTGCTAAGAGTCCCAAAGTTCCAAACATGTGATTACCAGCGCTGCCAGAGAATCCCCAAAATCCCCTATATAAATATCCACTACCTCCCTTAACCCCGGCGAAATCTCCTAAAGCCTAAATACCATGAAACAACCAGATATTATACTCCGGTGCCCCAGATGAACACGGCAGAGAAAGTGGACATCTTAGACCTCTTGATCGACGTATTGATGGAACACGAAAGAAGGCTCAACGATATATCGGAGAGAATCGAGGCTTTGCTTAATTCGTTGGCTGAGACTATTGAACCTCAAGAGATGGAGGAGGCACCTGAGCCTGAGGCACCAATTCCCAGAGAGATTAAGGTTCTAATAGTGGATGACGACGAGTTCCTAGTTGACACGTTCCAATTGCTCTTGGAGGACTCTGGATTCGAGGTAGACACAGCGCTTACGGGGAGCCAAGCACTGGTGATGGCCTCTAGGAGGAGTTACGACTTGGCCATCTTGGATTATAAGCTCCCAGACATGACTGGCGTACAACTATCCAATGAGTTGAAAAAGCGGACAAGAGACATTAATACGATACTATTAACGGGCCAGGTAGAGGCCTATGGGGACGGCCTGCTTGATGGGGTTTCCGATGGAGTGCTTCTTAAGCCGGTGAGCCCTGAAGAGTTGATTAAGATAACGGAGAAGTTGGGGAAGGGTTAGTTCAGTCTTTCTAGCCTGGACTCGATCACTGCTTTTGGGAGAGCCCCTAGGGTCTTGTCCACTAGAACGCCGTTCTTGAAGTAGAGTAAGGTGGGTATACTCATGATGCCGAATCGCATTGCTGTGGCCCTGTTTTGGTCCACGTTTAGTTTTCCAAATTTTACATCGGTTTTCTCTTGGGCCAGCTCATCTATTATTGGGGCTAGCATCCTGCAGGGGGCACACCATGCTGCCCAGCAGTCAACCACGGCCTTCTCATGGGTTTTTACAAACTCGTCGAGGGTCTCGTCTGTGATTTCTATTGGTTTAGACATATTGTTCCATGTTTGGATGAGGAAAATATAAAGGTATTTAGAGGTGTTCACCATCTTTGAACATATGGAGGTCTTCAACATAGTAAACGCCGAGACGGTGTCCGCGCAAACCCTCCTCAAATGCACCCTGGGGATAAGGCCTATAGAGATCAAAGCCTACTGCTTGCTGTTGCAGAGGGGGCCCTGTACCGTCCAAGAGGCTTCTAGGTTGCTGAATAGGAGTAGGTCGGCGACTCAGAGGATTTTGTTGAGTTTGGTTGAGAAGGGGTTGGCGGTTAGGGAGGAGGAGTTGATTGGTTTGGGGGGTTACAAGTATGTGTATAGGTCTGCGCCGGTGGGTCGGTTGAAGGCTGAGATTTTGAAGAATTTGGAGGAGTGGTATGGGCGGATGTTGGTGGAGGTGGGTAGGTTGGATGAGAGTCTTAGGGATGTGGGTTGTGGGTTTGGTTAGGGTTTATGCTCTGGTTAGGTAGTGTTGGTATTCCCAGGGTGTGATTTGGGGTCTGCTGGCCGCCCACTCGACTTTCGTGTATTCCATGTAGTCTTGGAACTCTTGTTGTTTCAGCTCCAGTAGGTTCCTGTAGAGGAAATCGCCTAGGATTTTTTCGAGGGTTTGGTCTTCTTGGAAGTTCTCGGTGGCTTCTCCCAGGTGTTCGGGGAGGAGTTCGATTTCTTTTTCCTTGAGGTCTTTGGGTGTGAGGTGGTATATGTTGTCTTGGATGGGGTCCATGGGCTCGATTTTTTTCTCCATGCCTTCGAGGCCGGCTTTAAGGAGGACGACGGCTGCCAGGTAGGGGTTGCAGCTGGGGTCGGGGTGTCGGTATTCTATTCTGGTGACCTTGTTGGCGTCCCCTGGTGCGAGGGGGACTCGGATGAGGGCGCTTCTGTTGGCGTATCCCCAGGTGATGTATACGGGGGCCTCGTAGTGGGGTACTAGGCGTTTGTAGCTGTTGACCAGGGGGGTCACCACCAGGCTGAGGGCTCTCGCGTGTTTCAGCAGGCCTCCTATGTAGTGGATGGCGTCCTCGCTGAGCCCTGTCTCGGAGTTGGGGTCGCTGAAGAGGTTTCTCCCTGTTTCTAGGTCTATTAGGCTTTGGTGGATGTGGCAGCCGCTTCCGTTGACCCCCCAGAAGGGTTTGGGCATGAAGGTGGCTGTTACACCGTGTTTCTGGGCTATGGTTTTCACGGCCAGCTTGTAGAGGATTACGTTGTCGGCTGTTTTTAGGGCGTCGCTGTAGCGGAAGTTGATCTCTTGCTGGCCTTGGGCTACCTCGTGGTGGACTCGGTCGATCTGGAACCCCGCTGCCTCAAGGCACATCAGGGTCTCCAATTTGACCTCCTCCGTGGGGTCTAGGGGTGGGGCGTCGAAGTATCCTCCGCTGCCGTAGGGCTTGACTCCTTCCTCATCGGAGATCACATACATGAACTCCAGCTCTGGGCCTGTGTTGAACCCGTACCCCTTCTTCTCCAACTCGTCCATCGTCTTCTTCAGGCATCCCCGGGGGTCCCCTGGGAAGGGTGTCCCATCGGGGTTGCTCACATAGCAGAACATTAGGGCTATGCCTGGGGTCTCCCACATGGGCACTAGGAAGGTGTTTGGGTCGGGGTGGAGGTGGAGGTCGCTTCTGTTGACCTCTGCGAAGCCGGGTATGCTGCTCCCGTCGAAGGCTATTCCGACTTCGAGGCTTTCCCTGATCTGGTATTCGGGGATGAGCATTGCCCTGGGGGTTCCATTGGGGTCCACAACGATGAGCCGCACGTATTTGATGTCGTGGGATTTGACTTTGGCCATCACCTGTTCCACATATTCGCCGTTGTTTAAGACGCTTGAAACCATAATAACGGTTACACCCGTACTTCACAAATATATATTTTATCCAAGATTTGTTAAACATTGGGCCAATGTTTCTAGGATTTTCTAAACATATGTTTAGTTCTTAGATTTGGCCCATTGGGGGGTTGACGGCGTAAGTAAGCCACCCCCTCGCAACCGCCTAATAAATGTTAATCACGCGGCAAAATTAATATACATGTGTTTAGAAATTCTAGCATTTGTTAAACAGGTGGTTGTGGTGTTCGCATTGGATGAGATCGATAAAAAAATACTTGTGGAGCTTCTCACCAACTCCAACAGGAGCAACAGGGAGATAGCTCGTGCTATCAATGTCTCGGCTGCGACGGTGATTAACCGTATCCAGAGGCTGGAGTCGGCGGGTGTGATAAAGGACTACACTGTTATGTTGGATTATGAGAGGCTTGGCTTCGAGCTCACGGTGATTATGGAGGTTACTGTGAGTAAGGGGAAGCTCTTGGAGGTCCAGGAGGAGATCGCCAAGCTGCCCTACGTCTGTGGGGTCTACGATGTTACGGGGGAGATAGATAGCATAGTCATAGCCAAGTTTAGGAACAGGCGGGAGTTGAGCGAGTTCCCTAAAGCCCTTTTGGCCATGGAGAACGTTGAGCGGACCAACACCCATGTGGTTTTAAACACGATAAAAGAGGATTTTAGGATGGTTAGGAACCTCTAGTTTCTTCTCAACACCTTGCCTGGTAGTCTTCCTGTGTGTTCCCCGTTTTGGACCACGATTTCTCCGTTTACCAGTACGTAGTGGATGCCTTGGGGGTATTGGTGGGGGTTTTGGAAGGTTGCTTTGTCTTTGACGGTTTCAGGGTTGAAGACCACCAGGTCGGCCTTGAATCCGGGGTGTATGAGGCCCCTGTCTTTTAGGCCTACTTTCCTGGCTGGGGCCCAGGTCATCTTGCGGACGGCTTCTTGTAGGGGTATTATTTTCTCGTCTCTGGCGTAGTGTCCCAGCACCCTGGGGAAGGTGCCGTAGTACCTGGGGTGGGGGACGAAGTCCCTCCAAACCCCTTCAGGGCATATGGCTGAGCCGTCGCTGCCCACCATGCCGTGGGGAGACTTCATGACTCTTCTCACGTCTTCCTCGTTCATGCCGAACATGACGCTGGGGACTTGGGCCTCCTCCTGGAGGAGGAGTTCGAAGACGGCGTCTAGGGGTTCTTTTCCCATCTCTTGGGCTATTTCTTGGATGGTTTTCCCGTTGAATTGGGGGTTGTTCTTGGCTTTGGCCACCATGATCTTGTCCCACCCGTAGTTTAGTCTGAGTTCCTGGGCCATCTTGGCTCGGGCCTCTGGGTCTTGGAGGTGTTTGAGGAGTTGTTCTGCCCCGCCCTCCATGCTCCAGTGGGGGAGTAGGGCTGTGAGGTTGGTGCTGCTGGCGATGTAGGGGTATTGGTCGAAGGTGACGTCGACTCCCAGGGCTCTGAACTTCTCCACCAGGGCCAGGCTCTCCTTGGTCTTACCCCAGTTGGCGGGGCCGCTGGCCTTGAAGTGGGCTATCTGCACCCTGACGCCTGCCTCCATGCCTATGGTGCAGGCCTCCTCCACCGCCTCCAGAAGGGTCTCCGCCTCGCCCCTGATGTGGGTGAAGTAGGTTGCATTGTACTCGGAGACGACTTTGCAAAGCTCGATGATCTCGGGTGTCTTGCCGTAGACGCTGGGGGGGTATATTAGGCCGGTGCTCATACCCCAGGCCCCCTCTTCCAGGGCCTGCCGCACCAGGCTCTTCATCTCCTCCAACTCGTCCTGGGTGGGCTCCCGGTTGTCGAACCCCATGACGTTTTGTCGCACGGTTCCGTGGCCCACGACGGGGGCGACGTTGACTGCCACGCCCTGGGATTCGAGTTTCCTCATGTAGCTGTCCATGGTGTCCCAGTCGAATTGGAAGTCTTCTGGGACCAGGCTTCGGCTGTAGGTGTCCCTGTAGGCCCGTACCTTCTCATTCATGGGTGCGGCCGAGTTGCCGCATTGGCCGACCACCTCGGTGGTGACGCCTTGCCTAA
>CAYWWV010000004.1:51305-65161 GCA_964462185.1 uncultured Candidatus Bathyarchaeia archaeon
ACTAGGCCTGGGACGGCCCCGCTCTCCCTGGGGGACAGCTCCCTGCAGAGGATCTCCCCCTTCTGTAGTCTTCGGAGGAGCCGTTTCTCTATGGGGGTGAGGTTTACCTGTGACACGGTTAATATTTGGTTTAGTGTTGAAAAATGGTTTGGTTCTCGCCGTGATGGGGGTTTAGCCCGTGTGAATGGGGGGACCCCCCCTCCCCCCCTACTGGGCTTGGGAAAAACGGGGTTTCACGGTGTTTAGGCCTGAAAAAAGGCTGGGATTGGATCAAAAAATGGCTGGTTTTCACCGGGTTAGTACCAGGGGAGTTTCCCCTGCTGCTCAAGCCTGAGGTAGGTCTCCCAGTCCTCGTTGATGTGGTTCTGGATGATCTCCAGGAGCTCCTCGTCTATGTGTCTGAACCTTCTCTGGGGTTCCAGGTATTCCTTCACAGGCTTGAGCTCGCGGGGCTTGACGGTTAGCTTGAACTCCCCGTGGTCTATCTCCACCAGGGGCCAAGCCCCTGTTTGGACGGCCAGCCTCCCCACCTCCACCGTCTTGGCTGGGTCGAAGTACCATCCTGTGGGGCAGGGTTGGTGGACCTCGATGTATGCCAAACCCTCGCCCCTCCTGGTGACCTCTGCGGCCTTCTGGATCTTTCGTTTGAAGTCGGGTATGTATGCCAGGCTTGCTGAGGCTATGTAGGGTATCCGGTGGGCAGCCATGATCATCAACATGTTTTTGCGTCGCTGGGGCTTGCCCTTCCACAGGCTTCCAACGGGTGTGGTGGTTGTGGCCGCGAATTGGGGGGTGCTCCCGCTTCGCTGTATGCCGGTGTTCATGTAGGCCTCGTTGTTGTAGCACAGCCAGATTATGGACTCACCCCTCTCGGCGGCCCCGCTCAGGCTTTGGAGGCCTATGTCGTAGGTGCCGCCGTCGCCTGAGTAGCTGGTGACGTAGACCTTGTCGGCCTTGCCCTTGGCCTTGTAGGCCCTGTAGAACCCTGTTTGGTATGCCGCGGTGGCTGCGAAGTTGGCCAGGACCCAGGGGACCCTGACCACCTGGCCGTAGTTGACGCCGCTGCAGTTGGGGGGATCGACCACCACGGTGTTCTCCCCCAGGGTGTTTAGGAGGGTTCTCACGATGATGCTGGCTCCGCAGCCGGCGCACCCGTCGCTCCCCGGGTAGAGGCATCCATCGTGCTCCACCTCAACTGGGGGGGCCATGGGCCTAGTCTTGTGGACTACGTACTCCACCTCCTTCTCCAGCTTTTTGCCCTTGTTGGCCAAGATGTTCCTCCCTGCGGCCGCCAAGTCATCGATGGGTATGTCCTCCCCGCCCAGCCCCATGATGAAGTTTTTGACGGGGACCCTCACGCCTGTGTTGTATAGGGCCGACTTCAGGTCTTGGAAGGCCATGCCTCCCTGGGTCCCGTGCATGACGACCCTGTCCACCACGCCGATGCTCTCCACGTCGGCTGCCGCCTCCACCAAGGCCTCCTTGGGGAAGGGCCTCATGTACCTGAGCTTCAACAGCCCAATCTTCTCCCCCTCGCCCCTGAGGCGGTCAACGGCCCTCCTGGCCGCCGTGGTCATGCTACCCATGGTCACCAGGAGGCTTTCGGCGTCCTCGCAGCGATACTTCTCCACCAGGCCCCCGTAGCTCCTGCCAAAGGTCTTGCCAAAGCTCTGGTCCACCTCCTGGATCACCTTCTTAGCCCCGTTTAGAAGCTCCTCATACTCCCTCCTCATGGGGGTGTGCAACTCCGGTGGGAGGGATGCTGTGGGGTAGGTCTTGCTTATGGTGGGGTCCACAGGGTGGGGCGCCTTGTAGGGGGGCAGCCATGCGTCCACCTCCTCCTGGCTTGGGAGGAAGACCCTTTCCTGGCTGTAGCTCAGGTAGAAGCCGTCGAGGCTCAACATGACTGGGAGTAGGACTCGGTGGTCCTCGGCTATCTTGTAGTTCATTAACACCATGTCGAGGCACTCTTGGTTGGACTCCACGAAGTTGACTATCCAGCCCAGGTTCATCTCGGGCATGATGTCGCTGTAGTCGGGCCCCAAACTCCAGTACCAGCCCAGGGTTCTATCAGCCACAGCCATAAGCAAAGGCGTCCGGTAGTTGACCGCCTGGGCCACCACCTCATGCATATAGGCCAAACCCTGGCTGCAGGTGGCGGTGAAGGTTCTGGCTCCAGCCATGGAGGCCCCCACGGCTACCGCCATGCAGCTGTGCTCGCCCTCGGTGTGGATGAACTCGGCGTCCAGCTCACCGTTAGCCACGAACTCGCTTATGTATTCGATGATGGTTGTCTGGGGGGTGATGGGGAAGGCGGGAACCACCTCGGTGCGGGCCAGCCGAACCCCGTGGGCTATGGCCTTGTTCCCAGGCATAACGTCGAACTCTTGCGGCATTATTCTCCCTCCCTCACCATCTCAATGGCCTTGGATGGGCACTCGTTGGCACATATCCCACAGCCCTTGCAAAACCTGTAGTCGATGCTGGCTTTTCCACCCTCGCCCCGTTTAATGGCTTCCTCCGGGCAGTAGGATATGCACAGCCCACAGGCCACACACTTCTCAAGGTCCACAACCGGCTTGAAGACACGCCAGTTAGCCACATACTTACCACCTCTACTAGTGAGGTCCGCCACGGCGAACCCACGAATCCCGGTGACATCCTCCGACAACCTCAACTCTCCTCCTTATACTCCTCAAACCTAACCTGCTCGAACCCGGCGCGAACAGCCTCCTTGTTGGGCCCAGCCAACCGATCTGGGAACCTCTTCTCCACAGCCTTGTAGAGGCTCTCCAGCCCCAGCAGACCCGTGGCCTTGGCGAAGGCCCCCAACATGACCGTGTTGGGAATGGGCCTGCCAATCTTCTCCACGGCGATGGAGGTGGCGTCCACGGTGGCCATCCTCCTCAGATTCACCTTGAAGAACTCCAAGGCCTCCCCAGGCTCCCTGGGAGTGTTCCAAACCACCACTCCCCCCTCCCTCAAACCCTGGGTCACGTCCATCTGCTCCGGCATCACGGGGTCCAAAACCAAGAGGTATTCAGGGTAATAGATCATGGACCTTGTCGCCTCGCTCTCATCCCCGATCTGGGCGAAGGCCAGGACGGGGGCACCCCTACGGGCGCTCCCATACATGGGGAAGGCCCTGCAGAACTTCCCCTCGTAGCTGGCGGCGATGGCTATCAACTCGCCGCAGGCAACCACGCCCTGGCCGCCCATACCGTGGAGCCTAATCTCTTCAACCAATCTCCACACCTACCACAGCCCCAGGGGGCTCTAGCCGCCCCAAGGCACAAGAATCCATTTATTCCAATAGTAATAACCATTACTGATCCCCCCCCAAGAACCAGTATATACAATATAAACAACAACCCCACCCCCATTCACAGAAACCCAAAGGACCTCCCAAGGAAAAGCACCGAGTATGTGGCCAAATGCAGCCGGGTGGTCGCAGCCTACAGAAACCCTGGTTAGCGCCCCCATCCCCTTTTTTATCTGCCCAAAGGTGAAATACCTCTACGGGAACTACTAAGTGGTTAAATTGGACACGGGGAGATTCTACTCTAAGCTGGGCGCCTCCTACCAGCCAGGCGTGCTCACCAAGGTGGTGCTGGCAGCCGAGGAGTTCAAACGCCAGGGCAAGAAGATCATCGGCCTAACAGGGGGGATGTACGACGAGGAGAGCTTCCCCTGGAGGGAGGTCAAAGAGATTTTCTCGGAGGCCCCGGAGGAGGACTGGAGGGTGATGCTCCAATACGGCGGCACCAGGGGATACCAGCCCCTCAGGGAGGAGCTCAGCAAGTGGATGAAAACACACGGGATAGAGGTGGACCCTTACAAGGAGTTGCTGATAACCACGGGTAGCCAGGAGGCCCTGGACCTGGCCTCACGCATATTCCTAGACCCAGGCGACGTGGTCCTGGTGGGCTCACCCACCTACCTCTCAGCCCTATCGGCCTTCAAGGCCAGGGAACCCGACATAAGGGTGGTGAGGCTGGACGACGACGGCATGGTCCCCCAGGACCTGAGGAGGGTGGTCAGGGAGGTGGAGGGGGAGGGGAAGATGGTGAAGCTCCTCTACGTGATCCCCAGCTTCCAGAACCCCACCAGCACCATGCTCCCCATGGAGAGGCGCCGGGAGATACTGGAGATCGCCGGGGAACACGACTTCCTCATCTTGGAGGACAACCCCTACGGGTACATCTGCTTTGAGGGGGAGATGCCCACACCCCTGAAGGGATTGGACGAGGAGAAGAGGGTGCTATACACCAGCACCTTCAGCAAGATCGTCAGCCCCGGGATGAGAATCGGCTGGCTGTGCGCCCACCAAGAGTTCATAATGAAGATGGCTGAGGCCAAGAGCACCACCATCATCAGCAACTCCCTCCCAAGCCAATACGCAGCCTCCAAGCTCTTCCAACGGGGAGTGGTGGACAAGCAGATAGAAAAGATGAGACGGGTTTACAGGAAGAAACGCGACGTCATGCTGGAGGCCTTGGAGAGATACTTCCCACCCCAGGCCAGGTGGAACACCCCCAAGGGCGGCCTCTTCCTCTGGGTAGAGTTCCCACCCCACCTAAACATGACCGAGCTCCTCATGGAAGCCGTGGAGAGGGGAGTAGCCTACATCCCTGGAAGCAACTTCTTCACCACCGAGACCCACCACCACATAAGGCTGAACTACAGCCACCCCAGCACCGAGGACATCGTGGAGGGGATAAAGATCCTGGGGGAGCTGGTCTCCGAGAAGCTATCACCCTAACCCCTCCCCCAAATATAGAACAGCGTTTAACAACCCCTTTAACCCCGCAAAACAGGATACCCCGAATTGGCTAAAGAAGGTCTGAGTTTCAGGAAGATTGTGGAGCTCCTATCAGCCCTAGAAGAGGAAGACCACTCCAACGGCCACCTAGAGGTCCCTGGCTGGACCGGGGAAGCCGCCGAGAAGGGAATAACAACCCTGGTGGAACAAGGATACGTGCACAAGGGGGAGGCGGGGGAGGGCCGACCCCACTACAAGCTCACCCCCAAGGGTAGAAACGTCCTGCAATACATTAAGCGCTTTGAACCCCTGGTGAACCCCCTGGACCCTGGGCCTGGCCTAGGCCATCAATAAACCTAATACTGCCTCCCACCATAGCTTCAATGACCGCCTTGGCCCAACCGCCTCGACTCTCAGAGAAGGAGATGGAGTTCCTCAGGATGGTAGCTAGCTCTAGCCATAGGCAGGTGAGCCAGGAATCCCTGAAAAGGAGGCTACTGGAACAGGGGGTGTTGACCGAGGACGAGTTCAAGGAGGTCAAGAAGAGGCTTCTCTTCTCAGGTATAATTGGAATAGTCTACGGGAACATCACCCTGGAACGCGACCTCAACGAGTTGGAGCTCTAACCAAATGGTTGGAGCCCTCCTTCAGGGTGCTCAACACCACCGAGGTCTTGGTCCTCACCACGTTAGGCAGCTTCAAAACCCTTTCAATGAAATTGCTCAGAGACTGCCTCGAGTCGAACTTGCCCACCACCAAGATGTCCGCGTCCCCAGTGATGTTATAAACAGCTATAGCCTGGCTCAACCGGGCGATCTCCTCCCCCACCTCCTTAATCATCCCCCCCGAAACAATCACCTCGGTCACAGCCGTCAAGACATAGCCCAACTTCTCATAGTCCAAGAGAGTGGTGTACCCCTTGATAATGCCCTGAGCCTCCATCTCCTTCAACCTACTGGCAACAGTACCACTGGAGACGCCCAACTTCCGCGCAACCTCCCTGATGCTCTGCCTACTGTCCCGAACAAACTCCTCCAAAACCTTCAGCGAGACTTCATCGATCATAGGCACTGGGGTTTCAATTGATTCAAGATGTATATAAAATATTTTCAAACGATTAAAAACGAGTAGTTTGGATGCGCGTCTTTTAACGAGTTTAGTATTCCACTGGGATGGTTTTCATCAACTCGAATAGCCTCAGGAAGGCCTTGCTGTAGCGGATGATGGAGCTCATGTTCCCCTTGAAGGGCAGCTGCCTGGTCATCAAAGCGTTTTGGGCGTCCAGCTCCCCCTTGTTCACCTTGACCCAAACATCGTAGGGGCCCTCAAGGGTGTAATCCGTCTTCTCGCCCTCAGCCAGCTCTCGCACCTCCACCACCTCCCCATCCTCAAACCTCATGTAGATGGGGGCAAGGTCGGGCTTGTCGGCCACCTTGAAGGTGAAGGTGGCGTTGAACCCCTTGGTCTTGATTCTGAACTCCTCGTCTCCGTTGGCTATCTCCTTACACTTCAGCCAGTAGTCCAAACTTAGGAACTTAACCAAGCTTTTCACCTTTCCTTGGATAGATTGGGAAATAGGAATAAAACCCTTACCCTCCCAACCATGGGTATATGAAAAGAAATAAAGCACCCACTCTCGATTGAATCGTATGGAGAAACCACTGCCCGATGGGATTGCTATACTAGATTTTGGTGGGCAGTACTGCCATCTCATTGCCAGGAGGGTGCGGGAACTCCGCGTTTACAGCGAGATTCTCCCCAGCGACAGCGATGCCAGCGACCTTGAAGCCCTGGGGGGTCGAATGAAGCTGAAGGGGGTTATTATAAGCGGCAGTCCCAGCAGCGTCAGGTCTGAGAGAGCCCTCACCCTGGACAGCTCTA
Organism: uncultured Candidatus Bathyarchaeia archaeon; assembly: GCA_964462185.1. Classification (GTDB taxonomy): domain Archaea; phylum Thermoproteota; class Bathyarchaeia; order TCS64; family TCS64; genus RBG-16-57-9. The sequence goes on from CAYWWV010000004.1 coordinate 57,949, forward strand.
TTGTGGATTACGGCCTCCCCGTGCTGGGGTTGTGCTATGGGCTCCACCTTTTGGCCAAGATGTTTGGGGGTGTGCTGGGGAGGGCGAGGGAGTACGGGGTGACGCAGGCGTTTATCGATGAGCCCACAGGTGTTTTGGAGGGCTTGGACGCCCAGGAACAGGTTTGGATGAGCCACGGCGACACAGTCTTTAAACCCCCCCAAGGCTGGAAGGTTATAGCCCACACAGAGAGGGCCCCAGTGGCCGCCATGGTTGACCCCACAGGCAGGCTTTGGGGGCTGCAGTGGCACCCCGAAGTAGTCCACACAACCAAGGGGGGTTTGATGCTCAGAAACTTTGTTTACGGGGTTTGTGGAGCCAAGCCCAACTGGGCGCCAGCTGACATGGTGGAGGAGACGGTGGAAAAGATAAGGGATGAGGTGGGCCAGGGGCGGGCAGTGATTGCTCTAAGCGGCGGAGTTGACAGCAGCGTTGCCGCGGCTCTGGCTGCTAGGGCCTTGGGGGAGAGGCTTCTGGCGGTCCACGTGGACCACGGGTTGATGAGGGCAAACGAGTCCCAGCAGGTCTACCAGGCCTTCAAGGACACAGGCCTACAGCTGGAGGTGGTGGAGGCCTCCGAGAGATTCCTAAAACGGTTAGAGGGTGTGGAGGACCCTGAGGAGAAGCGCAGGGTCATCGGGGAGGAGTTCGTCAAGGTTTTCGAGGAGAAGGCCAGGGAGTTTGGCGCTGAATACCTGATCCAGGGAACCATATACCCAGACCGAATAGAATCGGGGACCACCAAGAACAGCGACACCATCAAAACCCACCACAACGTGGGTGGGCTTCCAGAGGTCATGGAGTTCAAATCGGTGATAGAACCCTTGAGGGAGCTCTACAAGGATGAGGTGCGTGAGCTGGGCTCCAAGCTGGGGCTGCCACCCGAGATTCTCAACCGACAACCCTTCCCCGGCCCCGGGCTAGCCGTCAGGGTGATCGGGGAGGTTACCCGTGAGAAGCTTGAGGTCCTCCGGCAGGCGGACTCCATAGTGGTGGAGGAGATCGAGAAATCCGGGGTGGGGGAGGGGCTTTGGCAGTACTTCGCCGTGCTTACCAACACCTTGTCAACGGGGGTGAAGGGTGATGAGAGGGCTTACGGGTACACGGTTGCAGTTAGGGCGGTTGAGAGTATAGATGCTATGACGGCTAGGTTTTGGTTTGCCCCGTGGGAGTTGCTGGAGAGGATCAGCAGTAGGATTGGAAACGAGATATCCCAGGTAACCCGCGTAGTCTACGATGTGACCCACAAGCCCCCCAGCACCATCGAGTGGGAGTGAGATGAGCTATCGATACTTGGAGGAGGGGCCAACGGCCGACCTCATGGTGGAGGCCCGGGGGAGAACCCTGGGGGAGGCCTTCGCCCAGGCTGCCCTATCGTTCTTCAACGCCTTCACACCGCTGGAGAAAATAGAGGCCAAGGAGGAGTTCGAGGTCCAGGCCGAGGGGAGGGACTTGGAGAGCCTCTTGTTCAACCTCATGGACGAGCTTCTCTACATCAACGATGTGGAGAACCTGGTGGCCAAGGAGGTGGATGTGGAGGTGGACATGGAGAGGCTGGTGGCTGTGGCTCGATGCCGGGGTGAAAGGTTTCAGCCTGGGCGACACGAGCCCGGGATAATGGTGAAGGCCGTGACCTACCACCTAATGGAGATCAAGGAAACCCCTGAGGGCTGGATAGTCAGAATAGTCTTCGACACCTAGCCGCAGGTTGGCCCCCAAGACTCCATCCCCTCAGCCATATCCCAGAAGAGGCACTCGTATTGGAGGCTGGTATGGAAATGGTCCTCCATCAAAGCTCTGTGCCGTGAACCAAGTTTTGCGGCCTCCCGGTTGACCGAGTCGATGTAGAAGCCCACGAGTTCACGGTATTCGGGTGTGGTGTAGGCCTCCCCCCACTCCCGGTAGAGGGGGTCTGGACACCCAGCACCCACCACTATTTCACCCACATCCAAGTAGGTCCACATACAGGGCAAGAGGGCGGCAGCTATCTCGCCGAGAACCCCCGTGGTCGCCACCCTCAACAGGTGGTTAGTGTAGGCCAGGGTGGTTGGGGATTTCTCCCACGTTAGGTCCCTGTTAATCCCCAGCCTCTGGGAGAGGTCTTCCAACAGCGCCGTCTCGTAGTTGATGCAACCCATGGCTAGCCGGGTCCACCGCTGGATGCCCTCCAGGTCTTCGGCCTTGGAGGCAGCCAGGTTGGTACACCGGGTGAACTCCACCAAGTAGAGGAGGTCCTGCTCAACATAGTAGATGAACTTCTCCCTAGGCAGCTCCCCCCTGGCGAGCTGGTGGATGAAGGGGTGCCTCAGAATGGCGTCCCAGAGCCCCTGGTGTCGGGACCTCAACTCCTGGGCGAAACCCACCGCTAGAGCCTCCTGGCGATCTCCACGGCTCTCTGGGCCACCTGGGTCGCAGACTCCCCAATCAACAGGACCATGGGCTCCTTACCCCAATCCCCCAGATGGTAGATCACATCCGGCACCCGCCCCACACGCCTCGCAGCCTCCTTGCTCCCCCACCGAGTAGTCATCCCCTCCTGGGCCTTCACCTCCTCAGGCTCCTCCCTCCTATCATAAAAGGACACGAGAAGACCCATCTCACGGCAAACCCTCAAAACCCCCTCATCGTACCTCAGGTTCAAAGCAGCCCTCTTGGACTCATCCAACTCCATCAACGCCAGGATAGTCGAGCATATATGCCTGGAGACGCCGAAGCGGGGACACCCCGAAGCCTTCACCCCGTCTAGCCGTCGAGTGATCCTGCCCTCAACAGCGCACACATCTCCCGGCTCCTGGGCTCCTTTAACGGCCATCCCCAGATTCATCTGGCACTCGGCCACCAGCCCAGAGAGCCTGGGCTCACCCTCGAGGATGGAGACCCCCCGGCCAACCTCCTCCAACACCCTAAACCGGTCTGCATCCATCCAAAGCCCCGCCAAGGGGTTGACGGGGCCAGGCCCTGAACCCAAATCCAGAGAGTATTTAATCCCCTGGTTCACAAACCGCTTGGCCCCCTCCACGGCTTGAGGGATGCTGCGACCAAGGGCGAGCTCCGCGGCTATCGCCGAGCTGAGACTGCAACCCGTCCCATGGGTGTTCCTAGTCTTGTGGTAAGGCCCCCGGTAGACCCTTGCCTCCCCCCCATAGTATAGCACATCCACCGCCTCCTCGCCCTCCCCCAGGTGGCCACCCTTCACCAACACCGCCCCACAGCCAAGGCTGGCTATGGCTTCAGCGGCCTCGGCCGCCTCCCCCACGTTGGAGATGCTCAACCCAGACAGCTTCTCCGCCTCGTAGCGGTTAGGGGTTAGAACCTCGGCCAACGGCACCAGCCTCTCCACCAACGCCTCCCTGGCCTCTGGCTTCAGCAGCTCGGCGCCGCTAGCCGCCACCATAACGGGGTCCACCACAGCCCTCAACCCATACTCCTCCAGCAACCGTGAGACCACCTCGATGGTGGGCTCGTCGTGGAGCATCCCCACCTTCACCGTGTCCACACCGATGTCTGAGACCACAGCACGTATCTGGGCCTCTATGATGGAGGGGTCGACGCCTTGGATGGCCGTCACCCCCAAGGTGTTTTGAGCCGTGATGGCTGTGACCGCGGTCATCCCGTGGACCCCGTAGGCGGCGAAGGTCTTCAAGTCGGCTTGGATACCCGCGCCGCCCCCAGAGTCCGAACCCGCTATGCTCAGAACCCTCTTCAAACCCATACTTACTCAAACCTCCCGGAAAGTTGTTCAACCAAACCCGTCTCCTCCCCTGACAGATGGATAACCCTGTCCACCCTGGACACCAACTCCAACATCAATCCCCTCTCCCGCCTTGAGACCCCTGAACCCTTGTCGTCTCTGAGGAAGCCCCCCAGGTAGCCGTTGGCCACAACGGTTTCAGCCGCCTCCATGGCCTCCCAGAGAACCCCCAGCTCCCCCGCTTGGAGGTGGATACTCACATCGTTGACGAACAAGCAGGGGGTGGGGCTCCCCAAGAATCGCTGGATCAAGCGGGTGGTCTCCACGGCGTTGGCCTTGGCCAGGGCCTCCACCTCCTGGGCTGTGGCTCCACTCAGCCTGGGGGTGTGGAGGTTGGGGGAGCGCAACTCCTGGTCCACCTTCAACCCAGGCACCAGCAGCCGCCCCCCCAGCGGCCTACCCCGCTCAAACCCCCTGGGGGGCGCAAAGTCCAGCACCGTCACCGGCTCCCCCAACCCCAAAGCCTCGCGGAGGAGAAGCCTGGTTAGACGCGTCTTCCCACTCGCCACCTCCCCCACAATCAGCGCCTTGCAGCCTCGGAGGCCCTCGAATGAGAGCCCAGAAACCAAGCCGCCCAACCTCAACCACTCCCTCCGCCAGCATTACCTGGATCAGGTTCAAAGGGTCGACGCTCACGCGTCCTCTCAGCCGGGCTGCAGCCCAGCTCCCCCCTTCCCCAAACCAACACCCCCAGCAAATATAAACCTTCCAAAAAGCCACCCTAGAAACCCATTTTCCGCGAGGGAGAAAGAAACCATCTAGAGAAGGATCATCGAAACACTCCAAAAACTGGAGGCGTGTCTTATGCAAACAGCCTTGAATTCTAGGGCTGCTTCGCTTTACCCCCAGCAGGGGTTTAGATATTCAAGATTTCTTGTATGTTGGGGGAGAGCCTATAAAGAACTGGGGGGTGAAACATAGGTGGGATGAGGGCGGTCTTACTTGTCGGGGGTTTAGCCACCAGGCTCAGACCCCTCAGCCTGAGTAGGCCCAAGGCTCTTTTCCCCGTGGCGGGGAGACCCATCATCGACTACCTTTTGGAGGGACTATCGAGGGCTGGCTGTAGGACTGCGGTCTTGGCGGTTAACTACTTGGCCGACGCCCTAGAGGAGTGTCTGGGGGGGGAGAGGTTTGGGGTGGAGCTGGTTTACAGCCGGGAGGAGGAGCCCCTTGGGACGGGTGGGCCTATCAAGCTGGCCTCGGAGCTGGTGGGGGACGAGGACTTCCTGGTGTTGAATGGGGATATCCTAAGCCTCATCGACTACGCGGCTTTGATGGAGGCCCACAGGCGTATGGGGGGGTTGGCCACCATTGTGTTGAAGGAGGTGGAGGACCCCTCCAGGTTCGGGGTGGTGAGGATGAAGGGGGACCGGATAGTGGAGTTTGTCGAGAAGCCCCGGGGGGAGGCCCCCAGCAGCCTGGTAAACGCAGGGTGCTATGCCTTAAGCCCAGAGGTCTTGGGCCTCATCCCCGAGGGAAAGGTCTCCTTGGAGAGAGAGGTCTTCCCCGTCTTAGCCCAGAGAGGCGAGCTCCGGGGCTACCAATATGAAGGGATTTGGCTGGACATCGGCCTGCCCAGAGACTACTTGGCCGCCAACAAGCTGATGCTAGGAAGCGAGAAACTCAGCTCCCTGGAGCCCGGCTGCCGTGTGGAGCACGGGGCCAGAGTGGAGGGAAGCATCCTCTGGAGCGGGACCCGGGTGGGGCCGCGCGCCATCGTTGTGGACTCGGTCCTGGGTAAGAGGTGTCGGGTGGGGGAGGGCGCCTCCATCAAGGGGGCGGTCCTGGGGGATGAGGTGGTGGTGGAGAGGGGGGTGGAGATCGGGGTGGGCGCCACAGTCTACCCTGGTTTGAGGGTTGAGAGGGATGTGGAGCCAGGTCAAGTGGTAAAATAGGGAGGTTTAAGGGGAAGACTTATTACATAGCTTTAGTCCACTTGAAAGCCACGGGGATAGACGGTTGAAATACATCACCTTCTGCGAGATGACGAGGGAGTTTCTTCAGATGCCTCTAGAGGACCGGCAGGAGTTCATCCCCATGTGGAGCCAGATGGCCCAGAAGTATGGGGTGAAGGTATTGTTCTGGGGGATGCCTCTGGGGGTCCCCGAGCACATAGTTATGGTTTTCGAGACCAATGACAGCGAGAGGTTCTTCATGTTCCAGAGGGAGTGGCTGGGAATGGGCACCTCCGAGGCCGGCAAGTTCATCAAAAACACTAGGACCATCACCGTCTACTAGGACCGTCAAACCCCTTGGGTTACTAAAACATTAATATCAGTTAGAGGTATTGTAGAAAACACCCGGAGAACGGTGAACAACTGTGGAACAGGAGAATATAATATACATTGGAAGAAAGCCGGTGATGGCATACTGCTTGGCGGTGATGACCGCGCTGAAGGAAGACAACGCGGAGGTCACCCTGATGGCTCGGGGACGGGCCATAAGCAAGGCAGTAGATGTGGCTGAGGTCGTTAGAAACCAGTTTGTCTCAGACCTAGCTGTCAAGTCCATTGACATAGGCACCGAGCAACTGGACACTGAGGAGGGCAACTCCAGAAACATCAGCAACATTGCTATCACCCTGGTGAAGGGCTGACCATCTGGGTTTCTCCATCTTTTTTACATTTTACCAAAGGATAGAAAAAGAGATTTTCAAATCGTGGTTTTAGACCACCTTGAAAGGTTCTGGTAAGCGTTGGGGTGTGTGGGTTTACTCTGTGATATTCTAACCCTTTTTGGGTATTTGTAAATGTGTAAGTTTGAGCCCATTTTACACTCCACTTTCACTGGGAGGCCCAGCTCACGTTGGACATGCCTGTATAAAAGAGAGTAAAACTGTCTAAAGCACTAACAGTGGCAGAGCATTTATCCTATAAATACAGATTTTCCCCCCAGTTCTAGAAAAACATATAGCTTCATATAATCCCTCGGTATATGAGGATTGAGTATGAAATCTCACTATAAATTAGTACTAATAGCGGTAGTTTCAGTGGCTCTAGCGTTTTCTGCCATCTCAGTCGTTCTCGTAAATGGTGCAATACCAGCCCCCAATGAGGAATATCCATTGATAGTTAAAGTAGGAACACACATCTACAAGTTTGCAACCCACACGGGGAGCGCCACAGAAGGCAACTGGATAGAGCTTTCAGGTGGAAACCCCCTCCAGCTGCCAACCATAGTCCTACAATACAATGGAGTCAACTCCACGCAATACACCAAGGACGGCGACGTTGAGGTGGACACTGACGATAGTTTCATCGGCGACGATGTGATTTATCCCTACTCCACCCATCCAGTCTACGCTCCGGACGAGGAGGTGAGCTTTACCGTCTGGGGAATGGCCTCACTTGAGGGCACAGAGGTATCTATAAAGCTGATTAAGATTGAAGACCCTCTAGACTGGGAGGCGGCCTTATCAGACCT
>CAYWWV010000004.1:65171-77990 GCA_964462185.1 uncultured Candidatus Bathyarchaeia archaeon
CCGTATACTCCCCTGGAACAGTGAGCTTTACTGTTAGGGGTATGGCCTCACTTGAGGGTGAGGTCTCTATAAGGCTGATTCAGATTGAAGACCCTCTAGACTGGGAAGAGGCCTTATCAGACCTCTGGAGGGGAAAAAACGAAGCCTTTGAAGCGCTCATAAGCGACAATATTGTTGCTGAGAACTCGAACACCTTTAACGCCCAGGGTGATATAACGGACAGCTTCACAATAGACCACGCTGGAGACTATCTTATCCTAGTGTTGAAAGAGGATGATTCGGAGACCACCTTCTACGCTGCTACCCTGGTGGAGGTCTTGGAGGGAGAGTTAACCGCCACCCCCTCGGATGACTATTTGAACAGGGGAACCCAATTGGACGTCCAGCTGAGCTACAGCGGCAATCCCACAGGCAGCCATGTATTCGGAGCCGCCCTCATCAAGGAGTCGGCCTACAAAGCCATAGCACTACTAACCTCCCAGGGAACGGTGCCCACCACCAGCTTGAAGGTCAACGGGGCCACCCTGATTGAGGGCGAGGGGGAGGGCTTCTCGGTGTTTGGAGGCGGCCTCAGCGGTCTAAGCCAACAAGCCATCACCGACTTCCTATCCGAGGCCCTGAAAAGCTACGAGTACTCGGTGGCCTTCAGCACCAGCACCTCCAGCACCAGCACCACCCTCAGCATCGACACCGACGGACTCAGGGAGGACGACTATGTTCTCCTAGCAGCCGTGTGGGACAGCGACAGTGACTTGTCTTCAGGTGGACGAATCCTTGGCATAGACCAAGACACAGTATACATCAATGTGCCCGCACCGGCGCCGCCTCCTCCACCCCCTCCGGCTCCTACCCCTCCTACCCCCGAGGAGTTCCTGGAGGAGAGCCTGGAGGACCAGGTGGAAACACTGGAAGGCCTTGACCCGGAAGACGCGGCAGACCTCCTGGAGGAGGTCGCAGACGATGTAGCCGCCCAAGTGCTCAGCGAGATGGACCCAGAGGACGCCGCCGAGATATTGGAGAACATAGACCCTGAGAACGCTTCAGATATACTGGAGGAAGCAGGCGTAGAGGAGGCCTCAGACATAGTGGAGAACATGAACGCCTCCACTGCCGTTGAAGTAATCACCCAGCTAAACACCTCGACAGCCGCGCAGATAGTGGAGGAGGTGTCAGAAGAGGCCGCGGCGGAGATCGTAGAGGCCGCGGTGTCAGCGAACACCACAGACGCCATCTCCCAAGTGTTGTTGTTGGCTGAGGAGGAGACCGTGGGAGAGGTGCTGCTGGAGGCAGACCCCGACGCGGGAGCCCACGTGGTGAGGGCCATGGCGGAACAAAACCTGACGGGGGCGGCTAGACGGGTGGAGGCAGCGGTGGAGATCCAGATAGAGAGCCTAGACCCAGAGAAAAAAACTGCTTACCGCCAGAGAATACGCGAGATCATTGAAAGCCCAGCCCTAACCGTGGAAGACCTGGTGGACCTCTTCGTGGAGATAGCCAACCTACCCGATACCCCCAGCACCGTCGCAGAGATACTTGAGATCATCAGCCTGGAGAAAGCGGTGGAGGTGGTCACAAGCATGGTTGAAGAGGGCTACCTCACCGAGACCAGCAATGTCCTAGGCTTCCTCAGCGTGGAGAAGCTCCAGGAGTTATATGCGGCGCTCTCAGCGACAGCGAGGGCCATGCTGTACCCCCACCTGAGCTTGGAGACTGTGGCGAACCTACCACAGCTAGGCGAGTTCACCGTCGATCTCTCCATATCCAAGGACAAGGTGGAGCCCGGTGAAACCGTCACCATAACGGCTCTAATCAGTAACATAGGCGAGGAATCCGACTCGGTGACAATATCCCTAAGCATCGACGGCGAGGTAGAGGACACTCAGATCGTGACCCTGGATGCGGGGGGCTCAACCACCCTCACGTGGGATGTGGCGGAGACAGCGGTGGGAACCTACACCGTGGAGGTTCTTGGGGAGACCATAGCCTTCACCGTTGAGGCACCCCCCACACCACCCTTGCCGGCATCCATCCAGGTAAAAGACCTCCAAGTGTCCCCAGCAACCCCAGTACAAGGAGCCACCGTCACCATAACCTTCACCGTGGAGAACACGGGGGAATTAGAGGGTGAATACAGCGTGGAGGTGAAGGTCGATGGGTCCCCCGTCGAGACCCTGGAGGGAAGCCTCGAGGGTGGCGATGCCGAGACCCTGACGGTGGAGGCCGTGGCTGAGGAGGAGGGAGCCCACACCGTGTCTGTTGACGGGCTCAGCGCCCAGTTCACCGTGTCCAAGCCGCCGAGACCCTTCCCAGTAACCACCGCGGTGGTCGTGGTCGTAGTGGTCCTAGCGGTAGCGGTATACCTCTACATGCGACGCCAACAATAGAACCATACATTTTTTCTACCATATTTATTACCGTACCTCAGGTAGGTTAACCGACGATGAGGAAGCTTCTGCCGCTACTAGCTATCTTGCTACTGCTATCCCCTCCGCTGGCCGACTGCAAAGTAGTGGAACTTGATGTCACTCCCCAGAAACCCGTGGTGGGTGACACCGTCACCCTAGAGATCCAAGCCAGCCCAGGGGAGGAGGTGACCCTGAGTCTACACTACAGCGGGTCTGCGCCCGTTGAGGGGGGAAGGTATGAGGTTAAACTTAAAGGCCTCCAGGTGCCCGCCACGCCCAACAGCTTCACGGCGAGGGCCACGGGTGTAGAGAACCTCCGGGTGACTGTGAACTGGCCCATCCCTATAACCCTAAACAAAGACGCCGTCGGGGGTAAGGTAACCCTGAGCCACAGCAATATTCCGCCCCACCGCTACGATGTGAAGGTGTGGGGGAACGCCCTACCAGGCTACGGGGAGGTGGACATAGAGATAGACGCCACTGTAACCCTTACGATGGATGCGGGGGGGAGGTACACCTATAGCTATGGGACTGGGGGGGTTCCCCCTGGGACCTTGAGGCTTAGCGCCGGGGGGATGGTTAAAACCCTAACGCTAAGAGAGGAAACACCAGTGTTTGGGGGCTCCATGGTTCCACCCATCGCAGATTTCACTGTGGAGGGGAGTATGACTGCTGGGAAGCCCGTTTATTTCGACGCAGGGGCCTCATCAACACCGTCGGGCACCATAACCAGTTATATGTGGAGCTTTGGAGACGGACACCAGGGGAACGGCCCCAGTGCCACCCACATCTACGACGCCCCCGGAGTCTACCAAGTAACTCTGACAATAACCAACAACTATGGTTTAGAGGCCTCCAAATCCATAAAGGTCGCCATTGCGGAACCCCCCAACCAGCCCCCCCAAGTTTCAATAGGTGGAGGCCGAAGCTGCCTTCCCAACCAAGTCCTGGTATTCAGAAGCCATAGCACGGACCCAGACGGCCAGATCACAGGGTATCAATGGAGTTTCGGGGACGGCGGCAATGCGTCCACCCCCGTAGTGGAGCACAGCTGGTCGTCCCCAGGGCTGTACCGGGTGACACACACAGTCGTAGACGACCAAGGGGCGGCGGCCTCCACGCAGATATGGGTAAGGGTTGAGGAGCCCAGGGGAGAGGTGGTGCACAGCCAGGTACTCCAACTCGATGGAATCCTCGACCAGTGGCTCCAAGACGCGGGAGTCGCAGTTAAGGCCCAGGGAAACAACACCCACATATATCTCCTGAGATACGCAGAAAACCCGGTGGAGGCCCCCCTCCCTCTGGGGCAGGTTGGGCCCATAGTGGACTTGGTTGTTTCCGACCCCGGGGCCGTTTCCTGGCCCCTGTATCTCGAACTGTGGTATGGTCAAGGGCTTGTAGTCGGCGAGGAGTGGCTGGGCGTATTCTACTACGACGGGGAGGAGTGGGCTCCCTGCTCGGAGACGGGGGTATACCCCGAGCGAGGGGTTGCATGGGCAAACCTCTCACAGTCCGAGCTTGCAGGCAGCCCCCTCACCACAGGCGTCCTCCCCAAAAACCCGTATTTCCAGCTCCAGGGCCCATGGATATTGGATGAAGCCGTCTACGAGGGAGAACCATTTAACACAGTCTACCAGATATCCAACGAGGGAAAGGCCTCGGGCAACGCCCTCACCATCCTCTACATCGACGAAGAAGCCGTGGCCTCGAGGACGGTCCACCTAAACCCCGGGGAGTCCACCAATATTACCGTAAGGGCCCCACCCCTAAGCCGGGGAGACCATACTATCCGGGTGGGAGGAAACAACCTGGAGTTCACGGTTCAACCCCCCCTAACCCCCAACCTCAGGGCCACACTGGAACCCCCCTCAGAGCCCGGGGAGGCTGAAGCCCTGGTTTACAGAGTGGTGAACCTGGGGAACAGGACTGCGGGTGGTTTTACCTGCAGCCTTCTTCTGGACGGCGTGAAAGTCGCCGAGACATGGGTAGACTCCCTGGCCGAGGGGGAGGCCGTTAGCTGGAGCTATCCCCTCGAGGGGTTACCAAGCCGTGTTGAAGCAGTGTTTACTGTGGATGTTACAGGGGTGGTGGAGGAGGCCGAGGAGGGAGACAATGTGTCATACTTGGTGGTGGGGGAGGAGGCCCCTCCCCCCACTTTCCGGGTTTACTATTTGCTGGCGGGGTTGGGGGTTGTGCTTGGACTGCTTATTGTTCTTCGCCGTGTGATAGAGGTTGAGATTTTATGGGATTGAAGGGTTAATCGAGGCGCCCAGTTTGGTGAGGTGGGGTTCAGTGCCCGAGGCTCTTGGGGTTACTTTCGGAGCTATTTGAAACAGGCAGGTCTCTATAAAGGGTCCAATGAAGGGGTCTTATGAAGACAAGGGGTTCAGAGAAGGGCCACAAACGGGCTTAAGACTAGGTTAATCCAGAAAAATAGCCCTCGAGAGGCCTAAACAAAAAGAATTGAAGCCATTAGGTTTGGTGCTGGGGATGGGATTTGAACCCACGTTCTTTATCCGGCTAAGGCTCTGGTGCCGTTAACCTCTGGATCATGAGTCCAGCGCATTAGCCAAACTATGCTACCCCAGCTCATCCATCCTTTATCCCATTACTATGATTTAAAGAGTAGTGGTGTTTGGGGTGGGGTTGAGGGGTGGTTCTAGGAGGGCTATGGGCCTGCCCCCGCGGTAGTATACCCTGGGGAGGAGGATGTGGAGGGCGTTGGCAAGGCTGTAGGTCATTATACCCGCCCTCTCAGCCACCTCCAGGGCGGTCACCCCCGGCTTTGGGGAGACCAGCTCCACGGTGTCGCCCACCTGGAGGTCTAGGCCTGTGAGGTCTACCAGGTGGTGGTTCACCGAGACGGTTCCCAGGACGTCTCTTAGCTCGCCTCCCGCCCAGACCTTGCCTTTGGAGGTTAGCCCCCTGGGGTAGCCGTCGTAGTAGCCAACGTGGATGGTGCCCACGGTGGTGGGCTTGGTGGCGGTGAATCGTTTGCTGTAGGTTAGGCTTTCCCCCGGCTCCACGTTTTTCACGTGTTCTATCCTGGCTTTCCAGGTGAGGCTCTGCTGTAGCTCGATGCCTTGGCCCATGTCGGTTCTCTCGGGGTATATGCCCATAAGCATCAGCCCGGGCCTGGTGGCTTGGAGGTGGGCGTAGGGCTTGTGTATTATGGCGTTGCTGCTGGCTATGCTTACGACCCCCGTGTCGACCCCCATTCCCTGGCATTTCTCCACCACCCCCTTGAGTCGCTCCACCTGGAGTCTGTCGAGCTCCTCGTCCTCTGAGAGGGTGGAGAAGACTCCTCTTAGGTCCAGGTGTGGGAGGCTTGAGACCTCTTTGATGTATTCTGGGGCCTCCGTCCACCTCACCCCCACCCTGCCCAGCCCGGTGTCCACCTTGACCCAAACCGGGGTTTTGCAGCTCAACTGGGATGCGGTTTCGTTGAGCTTCTTGGCGGGTGGAAGCTGGTAGACGGTTTGGGTAATCTTGTTTTTCACTATTGTTTTGAAGGCCGCCTCGGAGAACAGGGGGTCTATTGATATGACCCCTATGTCCAGGCCTGCCTCCCTCACTTGGAGGGCCTCGTGGAGCTTGGCCACCAGGATGTTTCGGACCCCTTGCTCTTGTAGGTAGGCGGCGATGGGGGTGAGGCCGTGGCCGTAGGCGTTGGACTTCAGGCAGGGTACGACCTCTCCCCCTGTGGCCTCCCTGATCTGGGTGAGGTTGTGTCCGATGGCGTCCAAGTCGATCTCCAGCCAGGTTCCATATCCTTCTATCTGTTCCAAGATTCCCTCCGGTGGGGGCTGTTGTTCAAAGTATTGGCTCATGGGAGAATTCTTGGCTCAGTGTGTTATAAGGCTTAGAGGAGGAATTTGGGGGGCAGGCTCCATCGCTTTATCTCGGTCTTGGTGATGGCTTTGATTCTCTCCATCTCCAAGTTTTGGTCTGGCAACACCAGGGTGATGGCAACCCCCTTCTTCCCCGCCCTGGCGGTTCTCCCGATTCGGTGGAAATACATGTGGGGGTCGTCTGGGACGTCGTAGTTGATGATGAAGGGCACGTCGTCGATGTCCAGGCCCCTGGCTGCCACCTCGGTGGCCACCATCAACTCTATCTCCGCCTTTCTGAACCGCTCTAAGACATCCATTCTTCTGGCCTGGCTGTAGTCTCCGTGCATGGGTTCCGCGTTGTAGTGGTGTCTCCTCAGCTTGGGGACCAGCCGGTCGACGGTGTGTTTGGTTCGGCAAAAGATGATGGCCCTGTCCACCTGGAAGTAGTCCAGGACCTCGATTAGGCGGTCCTGTTTCTCCCTGGGGGAGATCACCAGGTAGTATTGGTCTATGTCCACATTGCCAATCTCGTCCCGACTCATATTGACCTCAACGTGGTCGGGCATGAAGCGCGCGCTGAGCCTCCTGGTTCGCTCGTCGAAGGTGGCACTCCAGAGGCTCACCTGCGCCCCCCTGGGGACCCTACTCAAGATAAATTCAATGTCCTCAAAGAACCCCATGTCGAACATCCTATCGGCCTCATCCAAGGCCACCATCTTGACATGGCTGAGGTCTAGGTTCCCCCGCCTCATATGGTCGATGAGCCTTCCCGGGGTCCCTGTAACTATGGTGACCCCCCTCCTGAGCTCCTGTATCTGGGGGCCCAGTGCGACTCCCCCGTAGATGGCTGTGGCCCTGGTTTTGAGGTATCGACCGTAGGTGTTGATGTCGTCGCAGATTTGCTGGGCTAACTCCCTGGTGGGGGCCACCACCAACCCCTGGACCCTCTTGGAGCCCGGGTCCAGGTATTGTAGCATGGGGATGGCGAAACACGCGGTTTTCCCCGTCCCAGTTTTCGCTTGGCCTATGACGTTTTTTCCTTCAAGCATCACGGGGAGGGCGTTTTCCTGGATGGGGAACATGGTCTCGAACCCTATCTCCTTAAGGGCTTTTTTGATCTCGTCTTTGATTGGTAGTTCTTCGAACCTCATTTTGATCAAGTGGTTGATTGGTATTGTGGGGGGCAGCGGGTTATAAATAGTAGGTATCAAGTGTAACCGACAACAGTTTCCCCCTGGTCACCATTGTTTTTAGCTTGTTAAAATCTCAAAACACAAGGTGGATCGAAGAATCTACGTATTATTAGCGGCTCTGCTCCTCGCTGTAGCTGGGTTTCTGAGCCATGGATCAGGGCCCAAGGACGAGAAGACGGCTGTGATAGTTAACCAGCTTGAAGGGTTGGATGGGGGAGGCAGGTTTATCGAGTCAGCGTTAGAGTTGTTGGAGGCATCTGGGTACGGGGTTAGGGTGTTTAGGGGGGAAGAGGTCACCCTAGGGTTGATGTTGGAGGGGGTGTGGGATGCGCGTATTGTGGTTTTGAGGATGCATTCAGGGGTTTTCGATGGGGAGACCTGGTTGTTCACCCATGAAAGGTATTCCAATAGGAGGTATGTGGTTGAACAGTTGTTGGGCCTGGTGAACATTGGGCAGTGCAGGGGCGTGGATTACCCCGTGTTCACCTTTAGCCCCAGATTTCTCTCGGAGGCGACAGGCTTCAAAGGCGTAGTCATCTTGATGGGGTGCAACACTATGGAGTTGGGGGACCTCCCGCGAGTCCTGGTGGAGGGGGGATGCGAGGCCGTGGTGGGGTTTGAGGGCCCTGTGACCATTGAGGAGGCCGACCAGGCGACCCAGGTATTACTTGGGAGGCTCCTGGAGGGTTTGGAGCTGGGGGACTCGGTGGAGGGATTGGGCTTCCAGGTGTTCCCCGCCGAGAGGAGCCACTTTAAACTGGGTTGAAGCAAACCCCTTATCCATCTCAAACAGGGTTATTGGATACGCTCTCCCCCTCCCTAGCCACCCTGCTCTCCACACTGCTCATAAGCACCTTGTCCCTGGGGGGTTCGTTGCTTTGAGTGTGTCCGAGAAACTCTTGGACCGGGTTTTGAATACTTTAATCGCCTTCAGCGCTGGCACCATCTTGGGAGCCGCCGTCTTGGACCTCCTCCGGAGGCCGTGGCTGGCCACGAACTCCCCCCCGAGAGATGGGTGACTTCTGGTGTATGCAGGGGTGGACGCCCAAAGAGCCACCGTAGTCAGCTTTGGGGCTGCCCTCTCCATAGTTGCAGGGGCGTCTTAGCGTCTTAGTGTCCCTCTTCATTCCAGGCTCCTGGACCTATTCGGGGGTTTCATGTTTCCCTCGGCTTCAGACTTGGTCCCAGAGCTCGAGGGGCAGGGGCACTCGTAGAGGTCGATGGCGCAGCCCTGGTTTTCTTGGTGGAGGGGGGCTTATTTACGCCTTGGGCCTCCTCTTCCACCACCCATAAGGGTATTATTTCAGGGTCTCTCTCCCTATCCCTGTGAGGGTCTTCAAGCTGGATGAAGCCGGCTTAGAGCGGGCAGCCAGGGTTGCCCGGGGAGGGGGAGTCGTCCTCTACCCAGATGGGTTGACCTACTGTTTAGGCTGCGTCCCCACCGAGCCCGAGGCCACCAGGAGGGTTAGGGGGATGCTCCCCCCTAGCTCGGAGCCGCTACCCCTCATCGTTTCCAAGGAGGAGCTGGCCAGGGTCTTGGTCTCGTTTAACCCCTTGGCCGAGAGAATGGCAGCCAGGTTCTGGCCTGGCCCCCTTACCATGGTTCTGCCGCGAAGGATCAACTACCCCCTATGGGTCACCCATGGGGCCAGGGCTCTCCCAGTGAGGGTTCCCGCGTGGGAACCGGCTAGAAAGCTGGCTTCCCTCGCAGGCGGGGTGTTGGTTTGCATCCCTGTGGAGGAGGCTGGGGGTGCTCGGGCTTTGGGTCTGGGGGATGCGGTCTCCAGGGTGAAGGAGTTTGACCTGGCCCTCGATGGGGGTGTTTGTGAGGGAGGGCTGCCCACTGTTCTGGATTTGACTGGGGAGGAGGCTTGGGTAGTGAGGCGGGGTAAGGTTTCAATAGGGGATATTCGGCAGGCTTTGAATGGTTAGAGCTTCCAGCCCCGGGGAACCAGCAAGGCAACGCTCTCCCCCACGGGGGCTCCCACGGCCCGGGCCACGGGCTCGCACTTGGTCCTCAACACGTATAGGGTGGGGGAGGGGGCGGGTGTCTCCGTCATGGTTTCCCAGTTGGCCATGCCCTTGGCGACGATTAGATCCGATCCCTCGTACAGGTCTATGAACCATTGGGGGGCGAGGTCGAGGCGGACTCCTATGGCTGATACGCCGGTGGTGGTAACCTCGTCGGCTGCCTTATCCATCCCCACAGCCAGGGCGTCCTCCATCAGGGCGTCGTTTAGGCTGGGGGGGCCGTCTTTGACGGCGACTGTGACGTGGGCCCCCAGGCGTCTCAGCTCCTTGACGAGGAGGGTGTCGAAGGCTATCTCCCCAGCGTTGTCAGTCAAGTAGAGCAGCCTCTTCCCAGTCTCGATTAGTTCCTTGAATTTGTCGGTGTGGTCGATGTAGAGGGGGTTAGATAGTTGGCTCAGGGCGTTCTCCAGGTTGGGGTCGGAGTCGGGAAGGTCGAAGTCCAAGACATTCCCCAGGCACGAGGCCTTAACAGCCAACCTCAACCTTTCCTCCTCAGGGGCCTCCTCCAACAGCCTCTCCACCTCCCCCAGCACATGCAGAGCCTTCTCATTGGAGACCCGTTTCTGGTGTTGGTAAGGGTCTAAACACTGGGTGATGGAGGCTATGAGGACACCCCTCTCGTGGCCCAGGACCGACGGCACGGTATCCTTATTGAATTTACTGCCCATGAGTCTCATCAGCGCCTCCATGGCCTCTAGTCTAGTGTCCTCGTCCTGGGTGCTGAGCTGGATCATCCTGTATCCCCTGTGTACCAGGCAGTACCCACACCTTGAACCGACCTTCATGGCTACCTGGTGTCTGGGTGCTGGGGCAATATAAAAGGGTGGGGCCCTCTTAGAGGGGTGGATGAAGGGCTACAACCTGTTGGCCACAGCCGAGCGGAGGAGGCTGGGGAGGGCGTGCAGCCAGCTCTGGTTGAACCTAAGGGAGGTTGGGGACGCCAACCCCTCGGTGAGTCGCACCAGGTACAGGGGGTTGCTGAGGGCCAAGACCTCCCTCGACCCAGAGGAAGCCGTAAACCTGCTTAGGAGCCACATGGCCTCCAGCCCCTCCAAGTATGATCTCTTGTTCAGGGTTCTCCCCGTTCTAAGTTGGGTTCCCTCGGACTTGGATTTGATCGCAGAGGAAGCCGAGAAACAGTCGGCACGGATGAGCCGGGGGGAGACCTATAGGGTCACAGTGGAGAAGCGGGGAACCGGTCTTAGGAGCCGGGAGTTGGTGGAGGCTGTGGCGGGGCGCATAGATAACCCTGTTAAATTGGTGGAGCCCGACTGGGTGGTCCTGGTGGAGGTGGTGGGTAACTGGACGGGGGTCTCAGTGGTTAAACCCCTGGCCACCCTAAATATCCAAAAAGAAGCCTACGCTCTAAGGCTGAAGGGGGAGTAGGGCCCCTCTCTCCGTGAGCAACCCCAACACAGCGTCCATATAGTCCCTCCCCAACGCCTCTATGGCTTGGAGGGGGAGTTGGTAGTGTTTTGCCACCTCCTTGGCCTTCCCAAGGCTGGGCTCCAACACCCCCACATCTACGTCCCCCAAAGCCCCAGCAACCCTGCCAGCGAGGGGCGACGCCCGCTCCCCGAAGATAGAAACCACCACACTCCCCGTCTCAGGGGTCACCCCGGCAATCTCGAAGGCCTTCCTGATCTGCCTCTCACCGGCCACATACAACAGGGTCTCCACTGGGAGGGCCCTGGATACGTTGTATCCCTTGGCCATGGCGTTGTAGGCGTTGGTGGCGGCGCGGAATATGTGCTGAGGGCAGAGAATGCTTCCAGCATCAAAAAGCTGGACCTCCTTCTCCCCAGCCAACTCCCTTGCAATCGAGAGAGCCCCTTCAGGGCCTAAAAAGGGGTTTAAATGGGAGGCGCTCAGGGTCACGTATAGACTTGAACCCTGGACGGGGTGGGTCAGCTCCATAACCTTGTTTTCGATTGAATCCTTATACGGGTTCTGGCAGGTGGGAACCTTTTTACGCTTGGGATGGGTCCATGGATCAGGCGCTGCGTGAATAACACATGTCTACATTTGAGGAGCCCCAACGAAAGATTGGGGATTTGCAGAGCTACTCGAGAAAGGTTTACACCATAGCCAAGGTCATAAGCATTGGCGAAGCCCGGGAGGTCACCTCCAGGAGCGATGGGAGCGTGCACA
Organism: uncultured Candidatus Bathyarchaeia archaeon; assembly: GCA_964462185.1. Classification (GTDB taxonomy): domain Archaea; phylum Thermoproteota; class Bathyarchaeia; order TCS64; family TCS64; genus RBG-16-57-9. Next base: position 76,785 of record CAYWWV010000004.1, read on the forward strand.
GGGTCTGCGAGGCCCTGGTTGCCGACGACACCGGTAGCATATACCTGACCCTCTGGGACGAGGCGATTGATGAGATCAAGGAGGAGATGGTCCTCCAGATCGACAACGCCTATGTGAACGTCTTTAGAGGGAGCATGAGGCTCAACCTGGGCAGATATGGTAGTTATACCATTCTTGACGAAGCCCCCTTCGAGGAGGTGGAGCTGGAGAACAACCTGAGCAACAAACAGGTTGAATACCGTTCCAGGCCCTACGACCGTAGGGGCAGGAGAAGCTACTAGACCCACTCTTCCTCGAACATCTTTTATTTTTACCCGTCAACCCGAGGAGGGGTAAATAGGTTTGACTGGGGTAAGTGTTCTCAAGTTCCCCTACAACGGCCATTTCGGGTTGGAGGAGCTGAGTGGGGGGCCGAACGCCTTGGAGGAGGGGGGTTTGCTGGGGCTGCTGGAGGAGTGGGGCTGCCACGTCGCCTGGAGGGGGGAGGCGAGGCTTTCCCCCGAGGAGGAGGAGGCCTACGGGGCTAGAAACCGCTTGGCACTGGCCAGCAGGCACCTGGCCAGCATGGTCTCGGAGCAGCTGGAGGAGGGCAACACCCCCCTAGGGCTGCTGGCCAACTGTAACGGTTTGATGGGGATGCTGGCCGGGCACCAGAGGACGAGGCATGGCCCCAGGAAGGTGGGCCTAATATGGATGGACGCCCACGGGGACTTCAACACCCCTGAGACAAGCCTGAGCGGCATGATGGGGGGTATGCCCGTGGCCATCAGCACAGGGCTATGCCTCCACCACATCCGGAGAACCTCGGGGCTGGACCCCCCCATCTCCCCCAGCCATGTAACCATGGTTGGGGTTAGGGACACCGACCCCTGGGAGCAATACCTCCTCGACACCCATAACGTCTCCCAGATCACGGTAGACGAGGTGAAGCGCCTCAGCCCAGCCATAGACATGGAGGTGGACAGGCTCAGCCGGCTGACGGACACGATCTATGTACATGTGGACCTAGATGTCTTGGACCCACCTGAGATTCCAGGTGCAGGACTGCCCGTTGAGGGCGGGCCCACCGCCGAGGAGCTGGCCCAAGCATTGGAGATAGTCTTCGAGTACCCCGCTGTGGGGGGCTTCGGAGTGGCCTCCTACCCCTGGAGAAGAGACGGGGATAAGGTGGGGTTGAGATCGGTCTACAAGCTCGTAGAGGGCGTT
>CAYWWV010000004.1:78090-79907 GCA_964462185.1 uncultured Candidatus Bathyarchaeia archaeon
TTAGAGGATGAAGTCCTCGGGCTCCACCCTCCTGTGGTGAATCCCCAGGTCGGAGACCCTGAACCGCCTTCCCCCGAATAGCTCCGCCTCCTCCTCTTGGAGGCAGGCAGCGGCCGTTATCCTACCCAAGGCATCGCTCTTCATTATGCCGCTCCCGCTGCATGCACCGGCGTATACGAAGCCGTTTTCTCGGTAGATAACCGGGGTTTCGTCGAAGGTGTTTATGGCGTAGAGGCCTGCCCAGCTGTTCGTGGGGCGGATGTCTTGGAAGCAGGGGAAGTATTTGACTAGGGCGTGGTATATGTTGTTGGTGTAGTACTCTGGTTCGGGTTGGGGGTCTTCCTCGAGGGCGAACTCCCTTGGTATCCAGTCTGCGCAGCCCAGCCAGATGCTGCCCTCGGAAAGCTCGGACTTGAGTAGGATGTTGGCTGTGGGGAGGATGGTTAGGGGGAGAACGCCCTCGTGGTTGAGGCCGTGGGTCTTCATGGCTGGCTCTACCTTGGGGTCTTTGAATGCGAATAGCTGGCGCTTCTTGGGGCGCATCAAGCAGTCCAGCCCCACGGGGTCCATGAGGGTGGAGGCCCAAGCCCCGCAGGCCACCACCGTGGTCTCCGCCTCCAATACCCCTTTGTCGGTGGAGACGCCTTTCACCTCCTTCTCCTGCCAGACGAAGGGCTCTCCGGGGATGCCCAGCTCCTCCTGGGGGCCCACCAGGAGGGCCTTGGCCTCGGTGTTGTATTGGACTCTTCCCCCTAGCTTGAGGAACTCGGACTCGTAGGCCCGCACCAGGGCGTCGGCGTCCAGGCTCCCACACTTCTTGCCCAGGACGCCGTACTCCACGTTGCCCAGCCCCATGAGTTCGGCCTCCTCGTCCCCGCTGAGGTCGGTTCTCAGGGCGGGCACCCTCTCCGCCACCTCAGCCTGGGTTAAGACCTCCAGTTGGACGCCTTTACCCTCCAAGGCCTCCAAGGCGTGTTTAACCCCCTGGTATTTCTCCTCGGTGAAGAGCCACAGGTAGCCTATGGGGTTCAACTTGACGTCGTACCCCAGCTCTGTTTGGAGGTGGTGGAAGAAATCTATGCTGGTGTCCGCCAGGAGGTAGTTGGTCTCACTGGTGAACATATTCCTGTAACCCCCCTCGCTCTTCGCGGAGTTGCCCTGACCAGGCCCCGGGAGCTTGTCTATAACCAAGACATCCCTGGACGGCTCCCTCTTCTTCAAATAGTAGGCGGTGGAAAGCCCCACCACCCCCGCACCCACAACGAGGAAATCACACTTCATACAATCCAAGCCCCGGGACGGCCTTTTAATATTAATCCCAAGCGAGTTTGGGAATGCGCACCACCAAACAAGGGGAAACCAGCGGCCAGTTAGATGGCTTGATGGGTGACAAAACAACTGTTCTCCAAAGCCCGGAAAAGAAGTCTTTAATGGCGCCGGGAAAGGGATTTGAACCCTTGAGTCCGCAAGGACACCAGCTTTCCAGGCTGGCGCTCTACCAGGCTAAGCGACCCCGGCAACCAATTAATAGCTTAAGAACAGGGATTTAAACCTTGAACCTAGATGACAAAGCGGTTCTGCTGCTCATCCCTCTGCTTCCCCAGCCCCTTCTGCATGCCGTAGTCGGTAATCTTCATGTCGTACTCCAGGAACTGGGCCACCATGTCTATGAGGGTGTCGCTCATCTCCAGAAGCTCCTCCCGGGTGAACTGGCTCATGATCTCGGGGCTGTTAACCCACTGCATCCAGCCTCCCAGGCTCTGGCTGAGGGCTCCGAAGCTAAACCTCATACCCGTGATTATCTCCAACCTGTCGGC
>CAYWWV010000005.1:0-11038 GCA_964462185.1 uncultured Candidatus Bathyarchaeia archaeon
GCGGCTGCTGTGATGACGAAGGCCACCAAGATAATAGCAGTCTCCAAACCCGTCATACCTTTTCTGTTCCAACTCATTTCTTTCTTTCCCCCTCCTCTAAGGGGTACAGCCAGGAGATACTCTGAGCGGTATATAGGGAAATGTATGAACCAGCCGGATACATACTGAGGTAAAGATATAAAGAGAGGGTGGGGCTTATTCGTTGAACCGGCTTTGAAGAATGTTAGAGTCGTATCCTATGGTATAGGAGTTATTGGAAGAAGGTTGGCGAACCACCTCCTGGACAAGGAGGGGGTTGAGATTGTAGGAGCCATAGACATCAATCCCCAGCTTTTAGGCAAGGACTTGGGGGAGGTGTTGGGCCGCGAGAAGATTGGTGTGATCATCTCCAAGGACGTGGACAGGGTCCTGGAGGAGACCAAGCCAGACGTGGTTTGCCACACCACTATGAGCTACCTACGCCAAACCTACGACCAGCTTGAAGGCATACTCCGCCACGGGGTGAACATTGTAAGCACCTGTGAGGAGCTGGGGTATCCCTATGTGGAGGAAGCCTCCGCTGTTCTGGCTGAAAAGCTGGACAAGCTGGCTAAGGAGAAGGGAGCCACCCTCCTGGGGACAGGGATCAACCCAGGCTACCTGATGGACGCCCTCCCCATTTTCCTCACGGGGCCCTGCGAGGAGGTGGAGTCCATCTACGTTGCAAGGCAGATGAACGCCGCTACTCGTCGAATCCCCTTCCAGAAGAAGATTGGGGCTGGGTTGACGGTGGAGGAGTACCGGGAGGCCATTGACACGGGTAAGATCACGGGCCACGTGGGGTTGGAGCAGAGCATAAAGATGATAGCCGACACCCTGGGGTGGGAGTTGGATGAGATTAAGGTGGAGCCGCCCCAGCCAGTAACCTTCGACCATGAGGTCTCCAGCGACGCCATAAAGGTTCCAGCGGGCCGGGTTGCGGGAGGTAAACAAGTAGCATACGGGATAAAGGGCGGGGTCAAGCTGATTACCATGGACTTCCGGGCATATATCGGGGCCGAGGAGGAATACGACATGGTGAGGATTGAGGGGGTCCCCCCAGTATACAACAAGATTAGCCCATGCGTTCATGGAGACCACGGCACCATAGCCATGGCAACCAACATGATCCCCCACGTAATCAACGCGGAACCAGGTCTGAAAACCATGGCCGACCTCCCGCCACCCCACGCCACCCCCGCACACATGGGGAGATACTTGAAGGCTAAACAGGCCTAAACCCTATCTCCCACCCCTTGAATTCTATGTGTTTTAACCACTCTGCATCGTTCTTCAATTGGTGGTCCAGTCTATAGTGGGTGCCACGACTCTCCTCCCTGGTGTAAGCAGCCTTAGCCACGAGGCTCGCCAAGGTGGAGAGGTTCAAGTCTTCTAGGCTTATAGGCCCAGGGTTTTTTTGAAACCGCTTCTCTGCCTTGGATCGAAGCTTCTCCAACAACCTCAAGGCTTTATCAAGGTTGCCGCCGTCTCTTTCCACGCCCACCAGCTTCCACATTGTTTCTTGTATCTTGGGCCTTAAGCCATCGTTCATTGGTTTTACCTGCGTTGAAGCCGTGTTTACCTCAGGGAACTCGTTTGAGGGGGGGATTTGCTTGACGGCTCTCTCTGAGAAAACCAGGCACTCCAGGGTGGAGTTGCTTGCGAGCCTGTTGGCACCGTGAACACCTGTGCATGCTGCTTCTCCAAGGGCTAAAAGGTTGGGGATATCCGTGGAGCCGTTCAAATCGGTTTCTATGCCTCCACAGAAGTAGTGGGCTGCGGGGGTCACGGGGATGGGTTTCTCGGCCATGTCGAATCCTCGCTGTAGGCATTCACGGTAGATGTTGGGGAAGCGAGACACGATGAAGCTCTTTCCCAGGATTGTGGTGTCCAGGTAGACCTGGCCCTTGGCTTGCTCCGTCACGATGGCTCGGGAAACCACGTCCCTGGGGGCCAGGTCTTTAAGGGGGTGATACTTGGCCATGAATGCCTCTCCCTCAGCGTTTACCAGGACTCCGCCTTCACCCCTCACCGACTCGCTGATGAGGAATAGGGGGGACTCATCGGAGTCCAGCACTGTGGGGTGGAACTGGATGAACTCTAGGTCCGTGAGGGTGGCACCGGCTCTCCAAGCCATGGCTACCCCGTCTCCAGTGGCTACTGAAGGGTTGGAGGTCTTGGAGTATAGCTGACCCGCGCCTCCAGTGGCGAGGACGGTCACCGAGGCATATATCTCCAACTCCGAGGCCCCCCGGTAGGCTTTCACACCCACACACCTACCTTTCCGTAGAATCAGGTCTACCGCCATGGTGTTCTCCATTATTTGGATGCGTGGGTTGCTGCGAACTTTCTCCACTAGAACTCTCTGGACTTCGTGTCCCGTGAAGTCACCTGCGTGGACCACCCGCCTCCAATTGTGGCCCCCCTCCCTGGTTAAGTCCAACTCGCCGCCCACGGTTGAGAAATCCACTCCCTGGGACTCCAGCCACGCTATTTGCGAGGGGCCCCCTCGGACCAAGACCTCCACGGCTTCACGGTTGCAAAGGCCCTGACCCGCCTTCAAGGTGTCGTTAATGTGGCTCTCGAAGCTGTCTGGGGGCTTCATGACAGAGGCTATCCCTCCCTGCACCATGTAGCTGTTTGAGTCTAGAAGGGAGGCTTTGGTTAGGATTGTTACCGGGGTCTTCTTGGATGCTCTTAGGCTTAGACTTAGCCCGGCTAGCCCCCCTCCAACCACTAAACAGCCTGACGTCTTCAATCACCCAGAGTGTCCTTAAGATGTGGCTGGCTTCCTAAGGGTTACCCCAAACCTCTGTTTGGTGAGTGAGCCATCCTCAATTGCTATTCCACCGTTGACCACCACGTGCACTATTCCTTCAGGGTACTGGTGTGGGTCGGTGAAGGTGGCCTTGTCTATTATGGTGTCTGGGTTGAAGACGGTTATATCTGCCTTGAAGCCGGGTTTTAATAGTCCTCTATCCCATATTTTGAACCTCTGGGCGGGTAAGCTAGTCATCTTCCGCACAGCTTGCTCCCAGGTAAGAGTCTGCTCCTCTCGAACATACTTTCCCAAGACCCTCGGATATGTTCCATAGTGCCTCGGGTGGGGCTTCCCCCTGCGGAAGGGGCCGTGGGCCGCACAGCTACCTGCGTCGGTTCCCACCATATGGAGGGGGCTCCTCATTATCCGTTTAACGTCTTCCTCGTCTCCGTAAAAAATGACCATGCTGGCAGAGCCCTCTTCCTCCAGTAACAACTGGAACAGGGCTTCGAACTCATCCTTCACCCCCTTCTTCTCCTTAATCTCTGTCAAATTCAAGCCCTCCAAGTGCTTGTTGGCCTCAGATTGGACGTAAGTCACATACACATTGCTCCAACCCAGCTCCCCAGCGAAGTTCTCCCAGCCCTCAATACCCTCTGAAATGTCACGCCTAATCTTCTTTCGAGCTTCCTCATCTCTAAGCCGCTCCAGGGCTTTCTCCCTCCCCCCATCGTGAACCCAGGGAGGTAGTAAAGCCATAAGACTGGTCGAGCCAGCCACGTAGGGGTATTGGTCTAAGGTCACATCCAACCCCTTCGACCTGGCCTCCTCGAACAGCTTCAGGGTCTCCACGCTTTTGCCCCAGAGGCGTTTAGAGGCTATCTTATGGTGGCTGATCTGCACTGGTATCCCAGCCTGGAACCCTATCTCCAAGGCCTCTCTGAGGGCCTTCATCAACCCCCGCCCCTCCCCCCTAATATGGCTATCATAAACTCCTCCAAACCTAGCTGCCACCTTTGCGAGTTCCACTATCTCGCTGGTCTCGGCATATAGGCCTGGAGGGTAGATCAACCCCGTGCTCAGCCCGAACGCCCCAGCCTTCATGGCCTCCTCGACGAGTTCACGCATATGGTCCAGCTCTTCGTCTGTGGGGGGCCTAGCCTCGAACCCCATTGCCGCTGCCCTCACTGCTCCATGGCCCACCATATGGGCCACGTTGACCCCCATCCGCTCCTTTTCCTCCTCCCTCAAATACTCCTCAAAGGTGGACCAGGTGAGCTTTAGCTCCACTCCCTCCGGTAAACTCCCCTGGAGGCTTTTTTCAGCCTCCTCTCGGGATAGGTCGCTTAGGGGGGCCAAGCTGGAGCCGCATTGGCCAGCCACAACGGTTGTGATTCCCTGGTGCACCAGGTTTTCCATATCCCTGTGGACGAGGGATGTGAAATCCGCGTGGCTGTGAGCATCGATGAAGCCTGGGACGACGAAACACCCTGAGGCGTCCAGGGTTTTACGGGATTCCCCCTTGAAGCGTTTCCCCATCCAAGCTATCTCGTCACCCTTTATCGCAAGGTCTGCCTTGAACCAAGGGTTCCCTGCTCCATCGATCACTCTCCCATTCAATATTGCTAGGTCAAATTCTGTTGAGCCCATGGATAATATTGGTTGGAGCTGGGGTTAAAACTGTTTTAGTTGGATTGGAGCCAGGTGGGCGGGCTTTAAAAGTGTTTTTGATGGTTATAGGGGGGTAGTATTTAAAGACTCTTGGAAGGTTTTTATGAAAGACCACAGGCTCTTTGTGTGAGGATCATGGAGGACCATGAGGTCTCCGACTTCATCTCCCGGAAGGTTGAGGAGGTGAGGGAGAAAGTTGGAGACGGAAAAGCCTTAGTTGCAGTAAGCGGGGGCGTAGATAGCACTGTCTCAGCTGTTATCGCCGAGAAGGCCTTGGGCGAGAGGCTAGTATGCGTTTTCATAGATACCAACTTCATGAGACTCGGCGAAGCTGAACAGGTTAAACGAAGCCTCTCAGAGGAGCCATTGGGACTTGAAGTTAGGGTTCTCAACGAAAGGGAGAGATTTATGGAGGCCCTGAATGGGCTGTCTGACGCCGAGGAGAAACGTAAAGCCTTCAGGGATTGTTTCTACAGTGTGCTCTCTGAGGTGGCTCAGGAGGAGGGCTGCGGATTCCTAGTGCAGGGGACCACTAAGGCCGATGTGGATGAAACCAATTCAGGTGTAAAAACCCAGCACAACGTCTTGGACCAGGTTGACGTGGGGAAGTACGGTTGGACTGTGTTGGAACCGATAAGGGGTTTATACAAACAGGAGGTTCGCCAAGTGGCACGTGCCCTGGGAGTTCCAATAGCGATTTCAGAGAGGCAGCCCTTCCCCGGCCCAGGGCTCAGCATCAGGGTTGTAGGCGCAATAAGCCCAGAGAAACTTGAGGTGGCTAAAAAGGCAAACTTCATAGCGGAGGAAGTTCTCGCCGCAAGTAGCGCCTCCCAGTATTTCGCTGCTGTCTTCTCAGGGGCCATCCAAAAGGAGTTGAAGGTGGTTGCCAGGGATGCCGCGAATATTCTGGGTGTTCCGGAGGGCAGGGTGAAGGCGAGTCTTCTTCAAGAGAAAGCTACAGGTATGGTTAAGGGGTCTAGGGTTTACGGCTCGGTTTTGGTTTTGACGGTTCTAGACGAGTCTGGTAGGATATCTTATCCCGGCGGCGAGCAGTTGAACAAGGTCGCGGAGTACGTGTTTGAAAACTATCCAGAAGCCACCAGGCTGCTAGTCACCGTTGGCCAACATTTGGAGGAGGGCTTCCTTGTAGCCCTCAGAGCCGTGAATACAGTGGACTTCCTGTCTGCTACAGCTGTGGATCTACCCCGGTTGTTGCTGGAGGAGGTGGCTTCTAAGATATTCGACCAGTGCCCAGAGGTGGGCATGGTTTGCTATGATTACACCGACAAGCCGCCTGCCACTATAGAGTATGAATAGTTAGGGGGATAGCCCCAGCTCTTTGAATTGGTTTAGAACCCCCATCTTGGCGTAGATAAGGTCGTTTCCCAGCGTCACCATGTTATAGCCTTTCTTGATTCTTTCGGGGATGGTGGCTCCTGAGGCTTGGTGAATCCCTGTGGCTACCCCTGCAGCCACGGAGGCATCGTAGACCCTGTCGATGGCCTCCTGGACCTCGGGGTGGCTCATGTCGCCAAGGTGCCCATAGCTGGCTGAGAGGTCTGCTGGGCCTATGTAGGTCGCGTCGACGCCCTCCACGCTGCAGATGTCTTCTATGTTCTCAACTGCTTTCCTGGTCTCTATTTGGACCACCACCAGTATCTCCTCGTCGGCGGTCCTAAGATAGTCTGGGTCGAACATGGCTGCCCTCCTGGGGCCGCACCCTCTAAGCCCCCCAGGTGCATACCTTGTGGCCTTCACAGCCATCTCGGCCTCCTCCTTAGTGTTCACCCAGGGAACCAGCACACCATAAGCGCCTATGTCGAGAGCCCTTTTAATGGCCACCAGCTCGTTCCACCAAACTCTGACGATGGGGGTTGTTTTTGAGGTGGGGTGCATGGCCTGGATGAGGGTTTGAGCCGTTAAAATGTCTAGTGGAGCGTGCTCCGTATCGATTACGAAGTAGTCGAAGCCCAAGGTGGACATCATCTCAGCCATCATGGGGCTTTCCACGGTTATCCAGGTGCCGAAGAGCTGTTCGCCCTTCCTCAACCTTCTCTTCATCTCGTTGAACAAGGTGATCGCATTGGATTCGGCTGAGTGGATTAAATGCTTTCGGTGGACCCCGCTTCTTCCAGTAGCCGGAGAATGCCGTCGACCCAGCGTAGGTAGCTGTTTAGGGCGGCACGGAGAGCCGAGGTGTCGGTTGCTTCGATGTGTAGAGTCAAGTTGTCTCCTTTGAGGCTTATAGTGGTTCTTGATCTGTCGGAGGAGGGGGTCTCTGTTTCGGGTTTCATGGCTAGGTATAGGGATTCACCCTTGTCTTTACCCACTACAAGCTCAACGTTAGCGTGTATTCTGCTGGTTGGGTTCATGGATAAAGGTGTTGAAATATGGAGTTGAAAAGGCTTGGGTTAGGCTCTTATTCGATGGCTGGTCTCCCCCACCTTGGTTCTGGGGGTGTACGCCCCACCTGCAAAGGTGTAGCCGCATTTTCTACACGACCAAAGCCCCACGCTCACCCGCCTCACTGAGGGGGATACACAATTGGGACACCTGTGACTAGCCCTCATGGCTTTAACCACCCTGCCGTACCGTTTCCGCAGGGTGGACCCTCCACGAGTCCTTAGACCGACGTTCACCCGTTTTTTCTTTGGCATTTTACTTTCCCAACGCTATCTTTCTTATCTCAGCGGCTTTCTCGCTTGCTATATTTATGCATTTCTTGATCTCGTCCAGGGTGAAGCCTACGGCGCCCGACTTTTGGAGAGTCGTCACATTCCCTTTTTCGTCGAAGGTAACGGTGAATCTCCCGTCGGCTACCTCCTCCTCCTCTGCTGTTGCATCTAGAATCAGGTAGTCCCCGATCTTGGTGATGGTTACGGGTATGGGGTGTCTTCTTAGTTTCAGTTTCTTTGTCTTGCCCGTCTTGGAGACCTCGTTGTCCTCTGAGATTTTATAGCTGGGTATTCTGGCGCCTTTCAGGGCTGCTATGGCTCCAGCTCCACAGGCGTCTATAAGGTTCCCATCGTAGTTCAAGATGTAGAGGTCGATGAAGAGGATGTAGGCTTTCTCTCCCGATACGAGGCCCAGGCTTTCCATGTTCAAAATCTCGGCGGACCTGAGGCCTCTGTCCACCACCCTTGCCAGCTCGATAGCAGCCTCAGATGGCGGGCCTGGTTCCCAGGTGGGGTTTGCCATGGGGGTGAACTCGGCATTCACCATTAGCACTCCCTCATCGGGGGTGTCTTCGAAGGGTGTTCCAACCCCTGCTTTTAATCCCACTATCACATGGGTTTTGCCCAGTCTAACCTCGGCTGAGCCCTCAGCTTTCTCAAGGAAGCTGGATCTAATTGTCATCTCCCGGTATTCTAAGAGTCCTCTGCCGTCCATCCTGGTCCCAGCTTCTAAGAGCTCTAGAACTTTCTTTCTCTTCAACCGGGATACTATTCCGCTGCTCATTCTCCTTCCTCCTCTGTTTTTTCCTCAGTGGATTCTAGTTCGGGGGGCCTAGCGTATTTCTTGCTCAGGACCTCCTTCTGGACCTGGTAGATCTTTTTGCATCCTTCAAGAGCCATCAGGATGGCCTCCTCGGTTTCCTCCGGTGTTAATATGCCGTCCATTTGGAGCAGAGTTATCTGGTCCAGGTTCGGCATATAGGCCACAGGGACATCCGCCTCACCTTTCTTGTCCTCATAGTCACCTAGGTCCAAGATCAGGTGTCCATCGATCTTGCCCGCAGCACATGAAGAAACCATGTCTTTGAGGGGTATCCCGGCGTCAGCTAGAGCCACAGAGGCGGCGTTCACTGAGGCACACCTGGTTCCACCATCGGCCTGTATGATCTCTACATAGACGTCGATAACGCTACGGGGATACCTTTCCAAGAAGAGGGCTGGTTCGAGGGCGTAGCCCAGCACCATGCTGATCTCTTGGTCCCTTCTTGAGGGGGCTGGGGAACGCCGGGGGTCCACGCTGAAGGGGGACATGTGGTACCTCGCCCTGAGAACCCCTTTGTTGGGCATGCTCAGGCGCTTGGGGTGCATCTCGCGTGGCCCGTATACGCCGACGATGATCTTGTTTCTTCCCATCTCTATGTATGCGGAGCCGGCTGCGTTGGGGACCACTCCTGTCTCAATCTTGAGAGGCCGGAGCTCGTCGGCTGCGCGGCCATCTATCCTTTTAAACTTTTTCTTGGATTTTTTACTCATTCTTTTTTCTCCTTATAACTCTTCAAAAATGCTTGGATCCTGTTGGTGAGGCCGGGGATATGGGCCTCAGCCTCGATTTTTTCAATTATGGTTGTTACTAGATCCTCCATCTCCCGGTTGGGGCCGTTGACCAGGATCCTGCCATTTTGGCCTATTATTATGTGGCAACCGGTTTCTTTGAGGATCATGTTTATCATGCTACCTTTTTTCCCTATGAGCCTGGGTATTTTGGAGGGGGTCATGGTTACGATGAAGCCGTTCTCTAGTTTTCCCAGGTCTCTCCCCCTTATGGAGAGTATGGGGGTCCTCCTTTTGTCCAGGTCTACTATCTTGGCTGCTATGGTGTCTCCCACATCCAGGATTCGAACGAGGTTCATGTTTGTGCGGAAAGGCCTGTCGATGGCTTCGTTGACCGTTAGGATGGCCTCTTTCTCGGCCCCGATGTCTACCTTCCATTGGCCCAGTTCGACGTCTACCACAGTTCCTATGACCACGTCCCCAACTATGGGGGTGTAGCTGGACCTTAGGGCGATTACGGAGACTCTGCCACCTGTGTAGTCGACTAGTCCGATTCTGGTGGCGTATATCTTGCCTTCTCGGCGGTAGGTGTTGTCTCCTGCACGGGCTCTTCCCTCGTAGAGCAGGTCTCCTGGGAGGACTATGTCTCTGGACTCGAATTTAGCGCTCATCTTGTCAACCTATTCCATTATTTTGGATTCCACGTTTCCGTGGGTGTCTCTTGCTAAGGCCTCTAGGAGGTCCATCTGTCTTGCAGCTGGGACCTCTACTAGAGCAATCCAGGAACCATCGATCTGCCATTCCTCCCTAACTATCTTGGCGTGGGATTTCACTGTGCCGTAGGCCTTTCCAGTGTATTCAGCGGGGACTTTTATGGCGAGTTTCACCTTTTCGCTGCTCATGGGTAGTATGGTTCTTAGTTTTTCCACGATCTCTTGGAGTTGTTCCTCGGCTGGTTTAAAGGGGTCTATGGGGTGTCTGATCTCGTTTAAGGCGTTTTCCACCCTGGTAGGGGGGTGTGGCAGCTTTGTGCGGGGGTCTACATAGGTGGTGGAGATGAGGTGTATGATCTTTCTGCGTTTCTCCTCCACCATCTCCCTCCTCTGCTGGGTAGTCAGCAGTAGGGTTCCTTTGTCAAACATCTGCTCGGCCACCTGGAAAGGGTCGCTTGTTCCAAACACCTCCTCCAGCTTGGCCTGGGAAGCCTTGAGCCCTTTGCTAGCGTCTGTGAATATTGTGTCCACTATCAGGGCTTTCTCCACATTGGTGATCTCACCCCTCTTGTAGGCTAAGCCTTTATCGGGGTCCACCAATATCTCGAATTTCTCGCCCCCAGCATTGTAGCGGACTAGAGTGTATTCTTGGCTCAAGGTGTGTTCAACTCTACTCGATTATTTTTTTAACTTCTGATGGGGATAAGCGTTGGAAGGTTTTTGTCTCGGTTGGGACCACGGCTACTTTTATTGTTTCGTGGTCTACTTGTTGGTCTGAGGCTGTTTTTACTGCCTCTGCAGCCAGTCTCACTGCTTCCTCCAGAGTTAGTCCATCTGAGTATTTATCCTCTAGAAGCTTGTTTGCTTGGTCTTGGTTTCTCCCCACGGCTACGGCTTTGAACCCTCTATAGGCTCCGCTGGGGTCGGTGGTCATGACCCTTGGACCTGTGTTGTCTACACCTGCTATGATCATGGTTACTCCGAAGGGTCTTACGCCGGCGTGTTGGGTGTACACCTGGTTTAGGTCTCCTATTCTCCGGGCCAGCCCCTCTACGTCTAGGGGTTCGTCGTAGAGGAGTCTGTTGCTCTGACAGTAGATTCTTGCTTGGCCGATGAGTATCCTGGCGTCGCTGCTTAGGCCTGAGATGGCGCTGGCTACATGGTCGTCTAACTGGTATATTTTTCTGAAGTAATCTGGGTCTTCCAACTCGCTTTCTGGGGTTTCGTTGGCTGCTAGAACTGCTCCTTGAGGGCTTGAAACGCCGGCTATGGGTGCTCCTCGTTTCACCAGCTCGAGGGCGTACTCCACCTGGTATAGGCGTCCCTCGGGGGAGAATATGGTGATGGCTCGGTCATAGGCTCTTGGCATGAACATTTGGATTCTTCCTCACGCTTCTCCAGTATTACACGTATTAACAAAGACTAAGGTAAAAAGGTATATGTGGTTTGGCGCCCTGGCCGGGATTTGAACCCGGGATCGCTCGGGTGACAGCCGAGCATACTGGGCCGGACTATACTACCAGGGCTGGTGGGAGCATTTTCCCTCTTCTATCGTATTAAGCTTTACGGCGTTAAGCCTTGTAGTTTTTGGCGATGAGCATGGTTGCTGTGAGGAATATGTTGGAGATGTTCCTCAGTTCCTCTGTGAA
>CAYWWV010000005.1:11138-64002 GCA_964462185.1 uncultured Candidatus Bathyarchaeia archaeon
TGAGCATGGTTGCTGTGAGGAATATGTTGGAGATGTTCCTCAGTTCCTCTGTGAATTTCTTGAGGGTGGACATGTCCTCTGTCTCCACCTTTATAATGGCGTCGTATTCGCCGTATATGAGGTCTACCCGCTGGACGTGGGGTAGTTTGGCTAACATCTGACAGGTTTCATCCTCTGTGCCTGTTTTGATGTTCATCATGATGTAGGCTTCCACACTCGTGTGCACATCTAGGCTGCTGTTCTTGGGGCTCATCTTTTTTAAAGCACCAGACACCTAGACACCTACGCTATTAAAAAGGTTATTCACAAAGGTCTCAACTCCTTTGATATTGGTTTTGCTTATATTGGAGGAATGGAGGGTTTTTTGTTGGATGTTCAGGGAGCGGCAGCGGGTGGGAGGTTGAAGCGCAGGTTGGAGAAGGAGCGGAACCGCCAGCTGGAGTGTTGATGGAGGTGAGGCGTAAACGGGACAAACTGCGACGCCTGCTCCCAATATCAAAATCTTCTTCGCGTCCATTCTCACCGAGTAAAGGTCGGGTATACTTTATATAAAAGTTGCATGTGCACAAAATTCTTATCGAACAAGGGGAATTAATATCCGATAACATCGATTAATACGAGGTGAATCTGCCTTGCATAAGAAAATCGGCATCCTGGGAGGATTAACCCCGGAATCCACGGTCACCTACTATCAACACATCGTCAGAAGATATCAAGAGCTTTTCGGTGACCACAGCTACCCGGAGATAATCATCTACAGCGTGAGTTTCCAGAAATTCGAGAACTGGATGGAAGAAGAAGATTGGGAAAGCATAGAGAAGGCGCTTCTCAGCTGCCTGGAAAGCCTCAGCGCTGCAGGGGCGGACTTCGCCATCATCGCCACGAACACCATGCACATAGTCTTCGACAAACTACAAGAACAATCACCAATCCCTCTAATCAGCATCATCGAAACGACCGCCGAGGCCATTGAAAGGGAGGGCGTGAACACGGTAGGCCTGCTGGGGACAAGATTCACCATGGAGAAGCCCTTCTACAGAGAGGAGCTGGAGAGACGGGGGATCACAGTCCTAGTACCGGAAAAGGTGGACAGGGATTACATAAGCAGGGTCATCTTCGAAGAGCTTTCAAGGGGCATACTCCGCCCCAGATCAAGAGAAAGATTCCTCAAAATCATAGAGGGGTTGATGCGAAGAGGGGCGCAGGGCATCGTACTTGGCTGCACTGAAATACCGCTACTAGTGACTCCGGAGCACACCTCGGTGAAACTCTTCGACACTGCAACCCTTCACGCGGAGAAGGCTCTAGAATACGCAATACAACATTAGCTGTCACACTGAAACCTGCGTATAATAACTGTGGAGAAGATAGATTAGCTAAGGGATAGAACATATGAAAAGTACGCGTGAAATCATAGAAATCTTCGAAAATGCATCGGCATCCTATGATTAATGGTACGGTAAGCCCGTCGGTGTCTACGCTTTCCGTTCAGAACTCGTTGGGCTAGAGGCCCTGTTACCCCATTCAGGGTTAGGCATCGATATAGGAGCTGGCACTGGCATCTTCGCCAAATATCTCTCAACAGATGAGAGAAGTGTAGTATGCTTAGACCCCTCCTCGGGCATGCTCAAAGAAGCGAAAAAGAGGAATTTACCATTCGATCATAGCGACGGCTGAAGCCTCACCTATAAGGCGTGGAAGCCTAGAATTTGCCTACATGGTCACAGTGTTGGAGTTCCTGCCAGAACCGTTAAAGGCGCTATGCTCGGTAGGCCAAATCCTCAGAGAAGATGCACCTCTAGTGATTCTGCTGATCAATCGGGATAGTTCTTGGGGAGAGCATTATTCCAAACTCGCAGAAAAAGGAGACCATATCTTTAGAAGGGCAATGCTATACACGCTTAGTGAGGTTTCCTCCTTTCTGAAGGAAGCGGGCTTTGAGCCTGTGGAGTCGGTGGGCACGCTAACTAGCTCTCCTGATGAGACTAAGGAGGAATACCAACTTGTCCCGATCAGGCGGGGCGTCGGAGTAATCCTCATCAAGGCCAAAAAGGCACTTTCAGATACAGATAGCTCCCACCTGACTCAAGTGCGGACACAGTAATGTTATCTTGCTCCGCGTTTATATCAATACATGATCAAAATGAAAGGTAAGAGTTCTCGCAAGGATTTGAAGGTGATAGTTCAGTTCACAACCTCTCCACTTGGGGAGGGAGTGAGCGTCTTTAGATTCGTGGCCGAGGCCTTGAAGGAAGTGGAGAGGTCGGGTCTGAGGTACCAGCTGACACCTATGGCGACGGTCCTGGAGGCTGATACGGTGGAGGAGGCTTTTGAGGTGATCTTGAAAGCTCATGAAGCTGTTTTCCGGGCTGGGGCGAAGAGGGTTGTGACCGATATTAAGATTGACGATAGAAGAGATGAGCCTCGGAGGATGGAGGATAAGGTCGAGAAAGTGAAGAGACAGTTAGACGAG
Source organism: uncultured Candidatus Bathyarchaeia archaeon (assembly GCA_964462185.1). Lineage (GTDB taxonomy): Archaea > Thermoproteota > Bathyarchaeia > TCS64 > TCS64 > RBG-16-57-9. The sequence goes on from CAYWWV010000005.1 coordinate 13,612, forward strand.
AAAATGCTTTAATCGTTATCTGCTTGAAAAGGTTGGATGGCGAATCTGGGCAAAGTCCATCGTCGTAGTTTATACCCCGGTGTAACTCGTTATTATACTCAAGTAAAACTATCCGATGCTTCGATCTTTTTACGAATAGATGATGGTCCTCGAATAAACCATAATGGATCAACTTCCAGTTATGAGTGTTGTAGAGCATCCATCTTATTTGGCCCTGTAAGTTACAAACTTGGCGGCTTGTCTCAGTTGAGGCGTGCCGCCTCCCTCCCCTATGATCTGCATAGCTCTATCTGGATGAAAAATTCTGACTCCTCCGATGAAGCTGACCCCCTTTTTGAATAGTGGGTCAGGGATGCAGCTGGCGGTTGGACCCACCAAAGCCACCCTTCTCGCGTTCTCTGCGAGTTCTAAGAGGCGATCTACAGTGCCGTTGGCGAGGGAGCTTCCCGTTATGATCACGATATCCGCTTCTGGGAGTATCTCCTCGCAGGCGGTATCTGGAAGTATCCCTTTCTCGCGTTGGAACCCACGCTCAAAAATATACAACTGCTTTGCTTTGGAGTTTAAAATGGGTGTGAAAGGTTTGATGAGCCCGACTAGAGCCACAACTTCCTCGCGACCTACTTCGAGGATGTCGATGAGGTTTCTCTCCTCGAAGGCGTATCTATCGGGGTGGATTTCAAAGACAATTTGTGAGAGCGCGTTCATCGTTGCTATGCCGATCACACGTTCTCCAAGGTCCCAAGAACTAGTCAGGCTTAGGAGGTCTAAAGCAGGTCTACCAGCAAGCGTCCCAGCTTGCTTGATTATCTTGCAGCAGGTTGTCGCCATCTCGGAGAGGAGGCTGTGGCACACCCCCATCTGTCCTCCCTCCAGCTTAACGCCCGTGTATCCCAACCCTAAACACACCCTATCGATTCGGATGTCCTCGATGTTGGGAACGTTATGGATGAGAAGGTCTACCACCTCCTTCACTACTGTGGTGATCTGTCTTCACCTCCCATGAAGTATGTTAAACATAGGTAACAAAGAAGCGTTTTAATGTTCTTGTAGGGCAGAGGAAACATAGACCATTCCTTCAGAGAACGACTAGAAGTATCCATATGTTTAGCCTACGATCTTTATCGTGCCATCTATGGCTTATATATAGTTGGCTCCGAAGGCTTCTTTGAGTAGTCTCCGCTAGGTAGCCGCTGCAGTCGCAGGGAGTCCCCTTCCTAATATTTAACTCCTTTATCTGAAAGAGGATGCGGTTTATCTCTTCCTCTGGTTTAGAGGCGAGGTGTATTTCTTCTCCAGTGAGCTCCTTTCCCGTTTTACGATGTTTACAATCCTGGGATGGGCGCAGCTAGTGACCAGCACCAACCCTCGTCGCCACCATAAGAGGTTGCTCCTTTATGGCTCTTCATGGGACGCCTGCCGCCGCGACGTAATCATGGACCTTGACCGTCTCACACACCTCCCCTACCACGCCTCCACGCCTCTCCACATCAGCCTTAAAGTTAGAAGGGAAGGAGGCTGTGAGAAAGCCCGTTAAGGTGTTATTTTGTTTTAGTACGGCGTTTAGGCTTCTGGTGTGGTTGCTGTGGATGTGGGTGGGGGGGGGCGGCTTGTATGCTTCTTACGTCGACGCCCTGCTTAGCCATGTTCTCGGATGGGCGTCTTATGTCTTCGGTGGTGTCGAAGAGGGCTTTGGAGTCGTTTTGGGGGATAGGGTAGGAGAAGCTCTAGGCAGTTCTCAGCATCGGGTCGAGGGGTTGTTGTAGAGGAGGGGTAGAGTTTCATCGCTTTTCAAGTTTGAGCTGCCCTTCATTAGAGGGGTTTCTAGCTGGCCTAGATATAGATTTGATGTGGTAGATGGCCAAGACTGATGGCGATAAGAGTGAAAGCCAAAAAGAAGAGGTTTCTGTTATTCACCTTTGTATTGGTGGTCGGGTTCCTTTATTTGTGATAGCGGTTTTTCCGTCATAGCATTCTTATTCCAAGCATGAGCAGTATCCCTGTTATGAATGTGAAGAAGTGCACCAAGTTTCTCCCGACTCTTTCTTTATGCTTTATTTCAGGAATCAGATCAGAGGCGGCTATATAGATGAAGTTCCCCGCCGCAAATGGCAGCATATGAACGGCGGCGCTCCCTATAAAGGTGGAGAGATAGTATCCCACCACCCCTCCGATGATCACCGTGATCGCCGATGCGTAGTTCCAGATTAGGGCATTACGTTTTTGAAAGCCGCCGTAGACCAGTACGCCGAAGTCCCCTATCTCTTGGGGAATCTCGTGCAAGGCTATGGCGAGGAATGTGACTATTCCCACGTTGAAGCTGATCATGAAGGAACCAGCGATTACCAGTCCGTCGATGAAGTTGTGCACTATATCGGAGATCAGAACTAGATAGGAGACCGGTTTCTTCTGATGTATACCAGAGTGGTCATGGTACCATGCGATGAACTGTTCCAAGATGAAGAAGGTACAGAAGCCTAAGAGGAGGTATGCGAAGAGGTTTGTGGTGGCTGATGGATCGGATCCCACTTTAGAGATGGATTCGGGAAGTAGGTGGAAGAATGCTCCGCCCATCAGGCCTCCGGCGGATAGAGCCACGAGGATCAGTAGGATGTCATCCAACGTCTCTTCTCTTAGAAATAGGGTTAGAGATCCGATCCAGGCTATCAGACTTATGATAAATGTGGATCCGATTATCCAAAATAAGGGGTTCATCGATTGAACAACCTTCGGGTGTTTACTTGCGACACTGCGCTTTAAGAATCTATAGTTTTTTTCAATCGCCTTCGAGTGGAGATCCTGGCTCATACTCAACCACTGTAAGGCCTGCGACCATCGTCCTAGTGATCTCAGGGTTGAAGGGGATTTTGCTGATGGTGTAGTTGGCTAGTATTCGTCCTGTTTGGGTTAGGGTTACGGGTACGCCTTTATGGTCCTTGGTTCCTGCGTGTATTAGTTGGGCTTCTCTCAGCCTGTTGAGGTTCCATCTGACTGTGGATTCTGGTATGCCTAGTTCTTTGCTGAGTTGTTTGATGAGGTTGGTGTAGACCTCTTTCTCCCGGTATTTGGTTGTGAGCCATTCAAGTATGGTTTGTTGTTTGGGGTTTAGCCGTGTTTGGGCTGCGGCTTGGAGGGCTTTGTCCAGCTGGTGCAGCCTGTTTCTGTGGAGCCTCACCTTCTCCTCTAACCGTTGTAGTGTTTGGAGGAGGTTCTTTAGGTTGGGTTGGGGGGTTGCTTGTTTGGAGAGCTTGGCGATCTCGCGTTTTATCTCTTGGATGTTTCTCAGGATTTCGCCTAGCTCGGGGGTTGGGTTCAGTTCTTCTTTATGGGATGAGAATATACACACCTGTCATGTTTACACCCCGACAGGGGTATGTCGGGGTTGGGGGTTAAAAGTCTTTCTAAGGGGGGTTTTTGCCCGGTTTTTTCACGTTTATTGTGTGGTGTTTAGGCTGTTTTTCGGGGTGTTTCGTCTGGAGTGCGCTGGGATCGAGTGATTCGGGTGACCCCCCCTCCCCCCCTTGGTGGGTGGGGGTGTGCTACCAGTCGTCCAGGTGTTTCTTGATGTATTCTCGAAGGCCGCCGGCTTGGAGTATCTCCATCATGAATGGTGGTATGGGTTTGAATTCCAGTTTTTTCTGGTTGTTGAGGGTGATCTTTCCTTGGGTGATGTCGATTTCCACCTGGTCGCCTGTTTGGATTAGTTTGCTGGCGTTGGGGAGTTCTATGGTGGGTAGGCCCAGGTTTATGGCGTTGCGGTAGAAGATGCGTGCAAAGCTCTCGGCCACGACTGCGGAGATGCCTGCGTGTTTCAGGGCTAGGGGGGCGTGTTCGCGGCTGCTTCCCAGTCCGAAGTTTCTCCCGCCTACTATGATGTCGCCTGGCGATGCTTTTTGGGGGAATTCGGGGTCTAGGCCTTCCATGGCGTGGCGGCCCATCTCTTCGGGGTCGGTGAGCTCCAGGTATTTCCCTGGGAGGATGTAGTCGGTGTTCACGTCGTCGCCGAAGTTCCAGGCTTTGCCTTTCATGGTTTGACCTCCCTGGGGTCGGTGATTGCTCCTTTTAGGGCTGACGCGGCGGCTGTGGCTGGGCTGGAGAGGTAGACTTGGGACTCGGGGCTTCCCTGCCTACCCTTGAAGTTCCTGTTGCTGGTGCTGAGGGAGACCTCTCCCGGGGCCAGTATGCCGTGGTTGCCGCCGAAGCAGACGCTGCAGCTGGGGTTGCAGACGATGGCGCCAGCCTTGAATAGGGTGTCTAACACCCCTTTGTCCAGGGCGGACTGGTAGACCTCCCTGCTGGCGGGGGTGACTATGAGTCTCACGTCCTGGTGGACCCTGCCTCCTTTGAGGATTCTTGCGGCGGTTTCCAGGTCTTCGAGCCGCCCGTTGGTGCAGGACCCTATGAACACTTGGTTGATGGGGGTTCCCTCCACTTGGGCGGCGGGTTTCACGTTGTCCACGGAGTGGGGGCAGGCCACTAGGGGTTCCAGGCCCTCGGCGTCCACCTCCAGGGTGGAGGCGTAGGCGGCGTCTGGGTCTGGTAGGACTGGTTTGTACTGTTTTTTCACCCTGCCAGCGAGGAAGGAGTCCACCTTGTCGTCGGGGAGGCATATTCCTGCCTTCCCCCCTAGCTCGACGGCCATGTTGCACATGGTCATCCGCGAGGACAGGCTCATCTCTTCAACGGTGCTCCCGTGGAACTCCAAGGCTCGGTAGGTGGCGCCGTCGGCGCCCAGCCTCCCCGCTACGTGGAGGATTACGTCCTTGCTGGCGACCATGGTGGGCAGCGCCCCCTCCACCTGGACTCTGATGGTCTCGGGGACACGGAACCAGAGCTTCCCCGTCCCCATGGCCGCCCCCATGTCGGTGCTGCCGATGCCTGTGGCGAAGGCTCCGAAGGCTCCGTGGGTGCAGGTGTGGCTGTCGGCCCCCACCAGGACCATGCCTGGGTATACGTGGCCGTGCTCGGGGATTACCTGGTGGCAGACCCCTGAGTCCACATCGTAGAAGTGTTTTAGGCCTTGGTGGCGGGCGAACTCGCGGCACTCCTTGTGTACGGAGGCGTTTTGGATGTTGGTTGCGGGGGCTATGTGGTCTAATACTATGGCCACCTTGGAGGCGTCCCAGACCCTTTGGATGCCCATGTCCTCCATAGCCCTGAAGGCCAGGGTGGCCGTGAGGGCGGGCATGAAGGCGAAGTCGATGCGGGCCTTCACTATCTCCCCAGGCCCCACCGAGTCCAGGCCTGCGTGTGCAGCCAGTATTTTCTCCGACACCGTGCTCATGGCTAATCCTTGTCTAAAAGCCTGTTCATCCCTTTTAAAATGGCCTCCACGCTGGCCATCACGGTGTCGCCGTGGACGCTGCTGGCGGTTATCACCCTGTCGCCCCTCCTCACAGCCACCGTGACATCGGCTACGGCGTCTGTGCCCCCTGTGATGGCCTTCATCATGAACTTCTCCAGCTTGATGTCCGCGAAGCCCTCCACCACCCTCCGGATGGCGTTGATGGCCGAGTCGATGGGGCCGTTGCCTATGCCGCTCCCCACCATGGGTTCCCCATCCACCAGCAGGGTCACGCTGGCGGTGGGTGTGATGGTGTTACCCGTTACGACCAATAGCTGCTGGAGCTTCACCCGGTCCTCTATCCTCAGGTTCATAACGTCCTTGACTATGGCGTATAGGTCGCTGTCGGTAAGCACCTTACCAGTGTCGCCAATTGCCTTGACGCGTTTGGCGATGATCTTCAGCTGCTCCTCGGTGGGCTCGAAGCCCAGGTCGCGCACCATCTTGAAGAGGCCGTGGCGGCCCGCGTGTTTGCCCGCGGCTATCCGGCTCTTCTTACCCACGAACTCGGCGTCGATGATCTCGTAGTTTCCTCGGTGGCCCAAAACGCCGTGTACGTGGATGCCGGCCTCGTGGGCGAAGGCGTTGTCCCCCACGATGGGTGTGTTGGGGGGGTGGTAGACTCCGCTGAGGCGTTCCACTAGGCTGCTGGTCTCTGCGATCTTCTGGTAGTTGATCCCTGTGTCGATGCCGTATTGGGCCAGTAGGCTTATGGCCACCTGCTCCAGGCTGGTGTTCCCCGCCCTCTCCCCCAACCCATTCACACAGACGTGGACCTGTTCTGCTCCCGCCTCCACTGCCGCTAGGCTAGTGGCAGTGGCCTGTCCCAGGTCGTTGTGGGCGTGGGCGCTTAGAGGGGCCCTCAGTGATTCCTTGAGCTCTTTGAAGAAGCAGTAGGTGGCCCTGGGGGTTAGCACCCCCACGGTGTCTGGGATGTTGAGCATCTCCGCCCCCGCGTCCAGGGCTGTTTGGCAGACCTGTTTGAGGTAGGCCATCTCGGTGCGGGTGGCGTCTTGGGGGCTGAATTCGACGGTGACGCCGTGGTCCTTGGCGTACTCCACTCCCTCCAGGGTTTGGCGGATCACCTCCTCCCTGGTGGTGTTCATCATGTATTTTAGGTGGAGATCGCTGGTGCTGATGAATATGTGGATGTAGGGCACATCGCATTCAAGGGCGCGGTCGATGTCGCTCTTGAGGGGCCTGGCCAGGGCCACTATGGTGGCGTCCAGCCCTAGGCCCGCTATGCGTTTCACGGCCTCCGTCTCCCCCCTGCTGGTTATGGGGAAGCCGGCCTCTATCTTGGGTACTCCGAGCTGGTCAAGCTGCTCGGCTATCAGGACCTTCTCGTCGATGGTGTAGGTCACCCCGGGCATCTGCTCCCCATCCCTCAGCGTGGTGTCGAACAGGGTGACCTTCTCGGGTAGATTCATCTCCAGCTCGGGCTTGTATGTGGACATGTAGAACTCTCGACCAGTCACATCTTCCACCGTTTCCCCCTCACAAACCATCGAGGGATTATAAGCGATTTGAGCAAGAATCCTTACACATGAAAAAAGGGGGGTTTAAAGGTCGAACTCCAAGAGGCCCCGCTGCACCAGGAGGTACACCAGCACCGCGCTGATCACAAGCTCGGGCAGCATGTACCCCCCGTTGTAGAGGGCGCTGTAGACCCAGGGGTTCATGCCTTCAGGGGCGTACATCCAGAAAAAGGCCACGCCGCTGATGAAGTGGCTGAGGAATCGCCCCACCATGGCTATCGCCACTCCAATCAGTGGCTGGTCCTTGAAGACGCCTGCCAACCCCAGGACGCCGAAGGCTATAGGGTAGTCTAAGGCCATGCCTATGGGGCTGTAGAACCAGCCGTCCAAGACCATTTGCACCAGCCCATAGATGGCGCCCGTGGCCACCCCCACCTTGGGCCCCCGCCTGAACGAGACGAGGAGTATGGGAACCATGCTCCCCAGCGTCACGCTGCCGCCGTAGGGCATGCTGAATATCTTAATATAACTCAGCACTGTGGCCAGTGCGATGCTTACAGCCATCTCGGCTAAAACCCGGGTGTTGAAACCCTCTTCACTCATGTCCTTCTTCCTCCGCCAGTATTACCTGGATCAGGTTCAAAGGGTCGACGCCCACGCGTCCTCTCAGCCAGACTGCGGTCCAGCTCCCCTTCACATAGGAGCCCCTAAGCCACGTTATAAACCTTGGCCCCCCTTGCAACGCTTTTAAAGCCTCCAACACCTCCTTGGCTCTAGGTGTCCCTTTGAAGGCTTCCAGGTTGTTGTTGGAGATGTTGAGGGGTTACGAGGTGAGCCACGTCTTCGGCTTGCCGGGAGAAACCACTCTGCCCCTTTACGAGGAGTGGCTGGATTTCCCCGAGATTCGCCACGTGGTGGCCCGCGACGAGCGTTCGGCCTCCTTCATGGCCGAGGGGTATGCCAAGTTCAGTTTTAAGCCGGGGGTTTGTGAGGCCCCCAGTGTGGGTGCCACCCATGTTTTGCCTGGGTGTGCGGAGGCGTATAAGGGGGCCACGCCCATTGTTTTCCTGGTCTCGGATATTCCCTTGGACTTGGAGCCGAGGAATATGTTAACCGGGTTGGACCAGTCCAGCCTATTCTCAGGCATCACCAAGGAGTCCCTCACCCTGGTGAAGCCCCAGCAGGTCTCCCACCTGGTTAGGAGAGCCTTCCGCGTGGCCACCACGGGCCGCCCTGGCCCAGTTCACATTAGGCTGCCCATGGACGTGTTGGGGAGGGAGGCAGGTGGAGCCGTCCTACCCCCCCAACGTGAGTACGCCTCCTACCCTGGAGCCAGGCCTGTTGCCGACCCCCAAGCCGTCTTCGAGGCTCTGAGGCTCTTAGGGGAGGCGGAGCGCCCTGTCTTGGTCTGCGGGCAGGGGGTGTTGCTGAGCCAGGCTTGGGATGAGGTGGTTGGGCTTGCCGAGGCCTTCGCAGTCCCAGTGGGGACCACCATCAACGGTAAGGGGGGGTTCCCCGAGGGCCACCCTTTGAGCCTAGGGGTGGTGGGGGCCCGCGGGGGTACGGAGACCAGCAACAGGTTTGTCCAGGAGGCCGACCTGGTTTTCTTCGTGGGGTGCAGCACCGACTCGGCGGCCACCGATGCCTGGAGGGTTCCACCGGTTGGGGGCGGGGCGAAGGTTGTGCAGCTGGACATATCCCCCGCGGAGGCTGGGAACAACTATGCCTCCCACGTGACGCTGGTGGGCGATGCCAAGGCCACCCTGGGCTGGATGCTGGAACTGCTGGAGGACCCCACCCCCCGCTTCAGGGACTCCCCCAGGGTAAAGGCCCTGGCCGAGGCCCGGGAGCAACACCAGCGATACGTGGAGGAGGCCCTCAGAAACCAGGGCCCCGGCATCCACCCCCTGGCCCTGGTGAAAACCCTGGAGAACACCCTCCCCAAAGACGGGTGCATGGTCATGGATGTGGGCACCGCAGCCATCTACACCTCCACCTACTTCAGGGTCCGGGAGGCGGGTCGGAGGCTGGCCTACAACTTCGCCATGGGTAGCCTGGGCTACGCCCTCCCCGCGGCCATGGGTGCCTCCCTGGCTAGGCCGGGGTGCCCGGTGGCCTCATTGGTGGGCGACGGGAGCTTCGGGCTGGTGGCCGCCGAGCTGGAAACCCTGGCCAGATACCAGCTACCCGTCACCGTGGTCCTCATCAACAACGGTGGATACGGCTGGATCAGGGCCGAGTGGCTCCTCAGCCACGGGGAGAGGTATGTGGACTTCGCCACCAATTTCAACCCGGTGGACCACGTGAAGGTGGCGGAGGGCTTCGGGGTGGAGGCTGCGAGGGCCGAGTCCCCGGGCGACCTGGAGCAGTTGGGGGGGATGCTGGGAAGCGGGGAGCCCAGGCTCCTGGAGGTGGTGATGGAGCCCGAGGACAAGCTCATCCCCCCCGTGCCCAAGTGGATCAAGGCCGCCCAGAGGAAAGGCCTACCCCACCTAAGGTGAGGAGGCTGCAGGGACGAGCCCAGCCACCCCCGCCACCCAAGCCCTCGACCAGGTGTCAGCCCAATACACCCTACACCCCTACCCCTACCGAGAGGGCGGCGCCCTTGAAGCCGCCAGAGCCCTCAGGGTGCCCCCCAGGGAGATGGTGAAGACCCTGGTGATGGAGACCGCCCGGGGCGAGGCCTTCCTCCTCCTCATGCCTGGAGACCGCAGGGTCAGCCTTAAACGCCTGGCCCGCGCCCTGGGGGTGAAGAACGTCTCCACCGTGGCGCCGAGGGAGGCTGAAAGGCTCACAGGCTACCGGGTGGGGGGCATCAGCCCCTACGGCACCAAGAGGCCCCTCCCAGTCTACGTCGAGAAAAGCATCCTACAACTGGACAGGCTCTACGTGAACGGTGGGAGGAGGGGGCTAGTGGTTGAACTCACTCCCCACACCCTCCTGGAGACCTTGAGGCCCACCCCGGTCCACGCTGCGGGTTGAACCATTTAAAAGCCTGTAGCCCCCAGAAGGAGGGGTGTACCCCATGGAGAGACCTGAGTCCATACTCATCAAGAACGGCCTCCTCCTCACCATGCAGGGAGAGGGGGTGGGCTCCATACCCGACGGCGCCGTGGCCATCCAGGATGGAGAAATAGTGGCGGTGGGCAAGACCCACAGGGTTGAACCCCAACACAGGGACGCCGAGGTGGTCATCGACGCCCAGGGGAAGGCGGTGCTCCCCGGCTTCGTGGACGGCCACATACACACGGGGCTATCCATCCTGAGGGGCCTGGCCCAGGATGTCCCCGAGATCGAGTGGATGCTTAAAACCCTGGCCCCCTTCACCCCCCACATAGAGGCCCGGCACCAGGTGGCCGGCTCCAGGCTGGGAGTGCTGGAGGCCCTCAAGGCGGGCACCACCACCTTCGGCGAGATAGGGGGCAACATGGCGCCCCTGGTGGAGCAGGTCTTCCTGCCCATGGGGGTTAGGGCAAACGTGGCCAACACCATCAACCAGATCGGCCCCGACAGCAGGCCCGACCCCCACAAACCCTACGTCTTCTACGAGGATGTGGGGGAGGAGAAGCTGAGGCGGGCCTTGGAGCTGGTGGACCGCTTCGACGGGGCCGACGGGGGGAGGATCACGGTGATGTTCGCCCCCCATGGGGCCGACATGATGGACACCAGCCTGCTCCTCCGGGTGAGGGAGGAGGCCCTCTCCCGGGGGAAGCTGATCCACATCCATGTGGCCCAGGGGGGGAGGGAGGAGATACAGATGCGGCTGAGGTATGGGAAGACCACCGTCCAATACCTGGACGAGTTGGGGTACCTGGACGGCCACCTCATCGCCGCCCACTGCCACCAAACCACCGACCAGGAGGTCCAGCTACTCGCCAAGAAAGGCGTCCGATACGCCAGCTGCCCCGCCAGCATAGCCGGAATCGACGGCATAACCCCACCCCTAGGCCTATACCTGGCCAGCGGCGGCCCCCACGCAACCCTGGGAAGCGACCAGGCGCCTGGAAACGGACACCACAACATGCTGGTGGAGATGAAGGTGGCCGCCCTCCTCAACAAAACCCGGCACCGCGACCCCACCGTCCTCCCAGCCTGGAAGACCCTTCGCCTGGCCACCGTTGAGGGCGCCAGAACCCTGGGGCTGGGAGACAGGGTGGGCAGCCTGGAGCCGGGGAAGAGGGCCGACATAGTTCTGCTGGACCTCAAAAAACCCCACATGGCCCCCCTGGTCCTGGAGCCCTTCTGCAACGTGGCGCCCAACATCGTGTACAGCGCCCGCGGCGATGAGGTGACCCACGTATTGGTGGATGGGAGGCTGCTGGTGGAGGAGGGGGTGGTGAAGACGGTGGACGAGGGCCGGGTGGTGGAGGAGGCCCAGAGGGCTGGGGCTGAGGTGGCTGGGAGGGGGGCCCAGGCCTTCCTGGAGGGGGATGGGTGGCTAGCCCGCGAGGCCAAGAGGGGCCTATACTAGCGGGAAGGCTTTAACCCCCTGCACTCCCTCTCTTACCCATGCGGCACATATTCGACGCCAAGGTCCCCATGCGGGACGGGGTGCGGCTCTCAGCCGACGTCTACCTCCCTGGGGAGGAGGGGGCCTACCCCGCCATCCTGGTGGGCACCCCCTACGACAACACCATGAAGAGCCACGTGGATATGGCCTCCTTCTTCACCCGCCACGGGTACGCCTTCATGGTCTACGACGTCCGGGGGAGGTACGACAGCGAGGGAGAGTTCTACCCCTTCTTCAACGAGGGGCCCGATGGTTTTGATGCGGTGGAGTGGGCTGCCTCCCAGCCCTGGTGCAACGGTAGGATTGGGATGATGGGGGGGAGCTACCGCGGGTGGATCCAGTGGGCCACGGCGCGGGAGGGGCCTCCCCACCTGGAGACCATTGTGCCCACGGCTACGGGGGGGAACTGGCTCCGGGAGTTTCCGTTCCTCAACGGCGTGCCCTGCCTCTGGATGCTCCAGTGGTTGAACTTCGTGGGGGGGCGCACCAACCAGAATGTGGCTGGGACCACGGTGGACTGGGGGAGGGTGCTGAGGCACCTGCCTCTCAGGGACATGCCCCGGGTCTTGGGGAGGGAGATGCCTGTCTGGGTGGACTTCATGGACCACCCCGACATGGGGGAGTTCTGGGAGAAGGTGGTCTTCAAGGAGTCCGACTTCCAGGCCATCGACCTGCCTGCCCTCCACATCACCGGGTACTACGATGGGGACCAGCCGGGGGCCCTCCACTACTACTGGGGGGCTGTGGAGCACGGCCCCCGCCCTGGGGACCAGTACCTCCTCATCGGCCCCTGGGACCACGCTGGGACCCGGGTACCCCGACGCCTCTTGGGTGGGGTGGACTTCACCAACGAGGCCCTGGTGGAGATGAGGGAGGTGCACCTGGCGTGGTTCAACCACTGGCTTAAGGACGTGGACAACGAGGTCTCCAAGTGGCCCCGCACAAGGTTCTTCGTGATGGGGGAGAACAAGTGGGGGGAGATGGAGGGCCCCTGGCCGAAAAGCCCCGCCTACACCCCCCTATACCTCCACAGCGGGGGGGCTGCCAACACCCACATGGGTGACGGGGAGCTTTTGGAGGACGCGGGGGAGGACGGCTACGACGAGTACCAGTTCAACCCCCTGGAGCCGGCCACCACCGTTCAAGGCTTCGACGCCTACGGCGACGCCCAGGAGGCCCCCTTGGACAGGAGGTATTTGTTGAGACGTGACGACTACCTGGTATACACGGGGCCAGAGCTGGGGGAACCCCTCGAAATACTGGGCCCCCCGCGGGCAGAGCTATGGGTGAGCAGCGACTGCCCCGACACCGACTTCTTCGCCTACCTCTTCGACGTACACCCCGACGGCAGGAGCATACTGGTCTCCAGGGGGTTAATGAGGGCGCGCTACAGACACGGGTTGAAGGAGCAGAGGCTGTTGGAGCCTGGAAAGGTGGAGAGGCTCTCAGTGCCCATGGACTCCACCTGCGTCAAGTTCCTGGAGGGCCACCGGGTCCGCCTCGCGGTTACCAGCAGCGAGTTCCCCCGATACGCCCCCAACACCAACACGGGGAACCCTGTGGCCACCGACACCCAGATCAAGGTAGCCTCCAACAGGGTCCACCACGGGAAAGCCCACCCCTCAAGGCTACTACTGCCCAGAACCTAGCGCCTACTCGAAGACACCCTCACTCTTCCACACAGCCAGTATTAAACCCCCTATTAGGCCGAGGAAGAGGTGGTACCCGTTGAGGGAGGTGAAGTTGAGCCACAGCTCGCTGTAGAAGACGCTGGAGAGGTCGGGGTCGAAGACAAGGTCCAGGAGGGGCGAGGTAGAGACAAAAGCCCCAACCAGTTTCCCCAAGACAAACCCTAAGACGAAGAAAAAGGCGGTCTTGGGTGTTATTGACCCTTGCATGATTGGTAGTTATTTAAATTGGTTATAAGTTTAACCTGTTCCAGTGGCTAAAGGGAGAGGAGCTGGGCCAGCCGTTGTTTCCCCACTGCGCCCACCAACCTGCCCGAGGGCCGTCCACCCCGGAACACGATGAACTGGGGGATGCTGGACACTCCCATCCTCCTGGCTGTGAGGGGGTTTCGATCCACGTTGAGTTTGGCGAAGTAGGCTCTCCCAGCGTACTCCTTGGCCAGGCCCTCCAATATGGGGGCCATCATCCTGCAGGGAGCACACCACTCGGCCCAGAAGTCCACCAAGACAGGCTTATCGGCGGCATCCAAGGCGGATTGAAACCCAGCGTCCTCCAACTCCACCACCACTCCATCAAGGAAGGGCCCCCTGGGCTTGGGCTTGGGCTCCATCAACTCCCGCATCATACGGCGCTTAATCTTCTCAAGCTCGTCGTCGAGGCTCATCGCCCAACACCATGACGCGGCGGATTAAAAACCGTGGCCTCAACCCCACACGGTTTTTATTGCCTGGCTCCGAGAAGGATTCGCTGGAGTTGTCGGGGGAAGACGTTTTCTCCTTGCTGTGTAGGCCGGTGAGGAGGCTGGTGGAGGAGAAGGGCTTCGAGAAGCCCACCGAGCCCCAGCGCCGCCTCATCCCCCTCATACTGGAGGGCAGGAATGTGCTCCTCATCTCGGCCACGGCAACGGGGAAGACGGAGGCGGCCATGCTTCCCGTGTTCCACAGGTTTCTCATGGAGGGGGGGCGAAGACCCGGCATCAGCATCCTCTACATTACGCCTCTACGGGCTTTGAACCGGGATATTTTGGACAGGATGAACTATTGGGCCTCCAGGCTGGACCTAAGGCTGGCGGTGCGCCACGGCGACACCAGTCAAAAGGAGAGAGGCTACCTGAGGAGGGCCCCCCCAGATATGTTGATCACCACCCCCGAGACCCTCCAAGCAGTCCTCCAGGGGCGGACCATTAGAAACCACTTGAAGACCGTTCGGTGGATCATCGTAGACGAGATACATGAGCTGGCTGACAACAAGCGGGGGAGCCAGCTGAGCCTGGCCTTGGAGCGGGTGAAAACCGTGGCCGAGGAGGAACCCCAGATGGTGGGGCTGAGCGCCACGGTGGGCTCGCCGGAGGAGGTGGCCAGGTTTCTGGTGGGCACCGGGGGCGAAGTAGAGGTGGTCCAGGTCTCGGCCCTCCGGGAGACACAGTTCCAGGTCATACTCCCCAGGCCAGGACCCGAGGACTACGAGCTCAGCAACAAGCTGTTCACCCACCCCGAGGTGGCGGTGAGGCTCAAGAAGATGAGGGAGCTCATCGAGGAGCATGACACCACCCTCATATTCACCAACACCCGGAGCACCAGCGAGGCCCTCACCAGCAGGTTCAACCTCTGGAAGACCGACTTCCCCCTGAGCATCCACCATGGGAGCCTGGCCAAGACCAGCCGGATCGCCACCGAGCGGGGGTTGAAGTCGGGTCGATTGAAGACGGTTGTCTGCACCAGCAGCCTGGAGCTGGGGATCGACATCGGCCACATAGACCTGGTGATCCAATACAACAGTCCCCGACAGGTGACCAGGCTCCTCCAACGGGTGGGGAGAAGCGGCCACAGCGTGGACGAGGTTAGTAAGGGAGTGGTGGTGGCCATGAACGGGGATGATGCGTTGGAGAGCATGGTGATCTGCCGGCGAGCCCTGGGCGAGGAGATGGAACCCCTGCGGATACCAGAGAAGCCCTACGACGTCCTGGTGAACCAGATGGTGGCCATGCTCCTCCAAAACAGCAAGCTCTACATCCTCCAGTTCCTCAACCTCTTCCGACGGGCATACCCCTTCAAGACCCTCACCGAGGAGGACCTGGCCAAGGCCGCCCACTATATGCACAACAGGTTCCCCAGGCTTGCCTGGTACAGCGAGGAGGACGAGCTCATCATCCGCCCCAGGGGCAGCCAGAAATCCATGTATAAATACTTCTTCAACAACCTCAGCATGATCCCCGACGAGAAGGACTACCTGGTGGTGGATGTAGAGGGCGACGCACCCGTGGGCATCCTCCAGGAGGCCTTCGTGGCCGAGTACGCGCGCCCAGGGGTGAAGTTCACCCTCAGGGGCAGCGTCTGGAAGATTCTCAACATCCACAACGATAAGATATACGTCAGGGGGGAGGAGGACCCCACCGGGGCCATACCCAGCTGGGTGGGGGAGCAAATCCCCGTTCCCTTCGAGGTTGCCCGGGAGGTGGGGAGAATCAAGGGGGAGGCCGAGGAAGCCCTGTTGAGGGGCGAGAGCCTGGGGCAGGTCTGCAGGAGGCTCAGCGAGCGGTACCCGGCCTCCCCGGAGACCATCTCCGCAGCCCTGGAGCCCCTTGAAGCCCACGTGAGGAGGGGGTTCCCCGCCCCCACCAATAGGAGGGTGGTGGTGGAAGACTGGGAGGACAAGGTGGTGGTTTTAGCTTGTTTCGGCACCCAGGTTAACAGAACCCTGGCCCACCTCCTAGCCCACCTGTTGAGCGAGGAAACTGGGTACCCCATTGGGGTTCAGCATGACACCTACATGATTGTGCTCCAAGCAGTGGGGGAGGTGGACGCTTGTAGCGTGGCCCAGCTACTGAGGGGCCTCCACGACTCCAACCCCTTGGAGCTGATAGAGAAAGCCGTCTCCAAGACGGGTCTGTTCAAGAAGAGGCTGATAAACGTGGCCCGCAAGGCTGGGGCCCTGAGCAAGTACGCTAACTTCAGCAACGTGACCCTGGGCAGGTTGATGAAAAGCTTCGAGGGGACCATTATTTTCGAGGAGGCTCTTAGGGAGACGGAGAGGCTGGACCTGGATGTGGAGAACGCCTTGAAGGTGTTGAAGGAAGCAGCCGAGGGTGTCCTCGAGGTAGCCGTCCTGGACAACGGGGGGGAGCCCAGCCCCATAGCCGAGGAGGGATTGAAGAACATCACCCTCAGCGTCGACATCGTCCCCCCCGATCGCATCACCAAGATCATAATCGAGTCGGCTAGGGCCAGGCTCTACAGGGAGACCCGCACCCTCGCCTGCCTGGCCCGTGGAGACTGGGTTCAATCGGTGATGGTGGGGGAACTACCACCCCAGGTGAGCTGCCCAGTCTGCGGGAACACCGAGATAGCTGTCTTCAACCGGCCGCCAGAGGAGGTTGCGGAGCAGCTGGGTAGGACTAGGGGGAGGAGGGGTTTTAACCCTCCTCGGTGGTGGGAGAGGGGGGTGGACTTCTCCAAGCTGGTCTCGATCTACGGGAGGCGGGGGGTCTTGGTGGCCTCTGCACGTGGCGTGGAGCTGGAGACGGCGTGGGACATCCTCGCGGAGACCGAGGGGGAGGGCGACGAGTTCATCCACCGCATAGTGGAGGCGGAGAGGGAGGCCCTGCGGAGGCGGTTTAGGTGATGGAAACCCTTTAACAGGGGCCTGGGTAAGCTATTGCCATGGCCAAGATAGGAATGCTCACCATTGGGCAGAGCCCCAGAGAGGACCTGCTCCCCATCCTCAAACCCATCCTGGGGGAGGGGGTGGAGGTCTTGGAGGCGGGGGCGCTGGACGGCCTCACCAAGAAGGATGTGGAGGCGATCCAAGTCTCCAGCGACGACTACATCCTGGTGACCCGCCTCCGCGACGGCTCAGAGGTGAAGGTCACCAAGCGTTTCGTGGTTCCCAGGATGCAGGAGAGGCTGGAGGAGCTGGAGGCGAGGGGCGTCACCCTAACCGTGGTGATGTGCACAGGCAGGTTCCCCCCCTTCAAATCCAGGGGCCTGGTGGTCACCCCCAGCGAGGCCCTGAGGGGCGTGGTGGAGGCCTGCCTCAAGGAGGGGAGGCTGGCCGTGGTCTACCCCACCCAGGAGCAGACCGTCCACGCTGAGAAGGAGTTTGGCCGGCCAGGGGTCCAGGTCTACGCCGACTCCGTCAGCCCCTACACCGAGGGAGACGTGGACGGCCTGGTTAACCGACTGCGAGGCTTCGACCCTCACCTGGTATTCCTAAACTGCTTCGGCTTCCCCCTGTGGTTGAAGGAGAGGATTAAGGAGGAGGTGGGGAGACCCGTCCTCCACAGCAGCTCCGTGGTGGCCAGAATAGTCAAGGAGCTATTATAGCTCTGGCTCGAAGCCCGGGAGCTGGGCGCCGGGTAGGGGGCCCTCATCCTCGTCGGGCTGGGGCTCCTCCTCCACCACTAGGACTCTCTCCACTCCAGGCTTCAACCCATGGGCGACCAAGTACCTCTCAGCGCTCTGCCTCCTACTGGCCCTGGGCTTGAAGTTTTTGACCTCCCTGAAAAAATGCTTGACCTCCCGGATGAACCGCTCGTGCTCCCCACCCTGGAAGACCTTCACCACAAACCAGCCGTCATCGTGGAGGAGCCTCAAAGAGAGCCCCAGGGCTAGGCGGGCCAGGGATATCTGTCGGAACTGATCCAGCCCCCAATCCCCCACCACGTTGGGCGCCATATCCGACAACACCACATCGGCGCAGCCCCCCAACACCTCCACCACCTCCTCGCGCACCAGGGGGTCCTCCACATCCCCCACGATGGTGACCACGTTCCCCAGGCCCAGGGGCTCGATGGGCAGCAGGTCCACCCCCACCACCAGGCCGTCCTCCCCCACATACTCCGCCGCCACCTGGAGCCACCCCCCAGGAGCAGCCCCCAGGTCCACCACCCTCTCAGCCGAGTCGAACACCCCGAACCGCTCCTGGATCTGCTTCAACTTGTAGGAGGCCCTAGACCTGTAGCCCTCCTCCTTGGCCTTGTTGTAGTAGTAGTCGTCTTTGCGCTCGTGGATCCACCTGCTGGACATTCCACGGGGTTCTGGCCTTTGGGGGTTTATATGGGTTGCCGGGACACGTGGAACTGGTTTAAACCCTCCCACCCAGATGGTTCCCCGAGGTTTAATGTCCAATAGAACCTGAAAGCCGCCTTCGCAGGGGAGAGCCAGGCCAACAGGAAATACCTGGCCTTCGCCCAGAGGGCGGAGCTTGAGGGATACAAGCAGGTGGCCAAACTCTTCAGGGCCGCCGCCGAGGCCTTCAAGAAGGCTGAGTAGCCCCCAAAGCCTTGACCACCTCTAGGACCTCCTCGTAGGAGGCGGTGGTCTTAACCCCGCGGGGGTGGAAGTGGGTGGGGACGGCTTGGTGGCCTTTCTCTGTGAGGGCCTCCACCACTTTTTTTGTGGGGATGGAGGGGGCGCCCACCAGCCTGGAAACGGTGTCCAAGTGGTAGAACCCCAGGGGGAAACCCTGCTCGGCCAGCACTTGTAGGACAACCCTGTGGGCCTTGGAGCCCCGCAGGTGGGGGGCCTCCTCAGCCGCCTGGGCCATCCGTCGTGTGAATGCAGGATCAGAAAGCTCTCCAAGCCACAGGGGGCCCCCAACCTCCACCGTGGAGCCACATGGACACTCATCCCGGAGGTTGTCGTCGGAGACCCACCAGCGCGCGCAGCTGGGGCACCGCTTCACAAACCCCAGCTGCCGGAGGGCCTGGTCGGCGCGACGGGCCCCCCGCTCCACCAGGAAGTAGGCCCGGACGTAGTGGCCCATATAGTAGGAGTAGAGGGGCTTGACGCCGCACTCCTGGACAGCCGCAGCCCTCGCCGTGGAGGCCACCAACAGCCGCAGGGCGGTCTCGTGGCAGAACTCCCCCCTGAGGGGCCACCCCCCGTATTTACGGAGGCAGGCTTGGGGGCCTGAGCCGCAGAGGGGGGCCAGGTCGGTGGCTGTTAGGGCGAGTATTCCCCCGGGGCGGGTGGCCGAGACGGCTTGGGGTGTGAACCCCGTGGGGGGGCCAAAGGGGTCTATGTCCACGTAGTCGGCCCTCCCGCCGGGGTGGCTGTGGAGGGTCAGTAGAAGGTGGGCGTCCATGAGGCGTATCTTGGCCTCCACGTGGTTTCTGGAGGCGTTGATGGTTGCCAGCTTGACGGCGGAGGGGTTGAGGTCGCCCATGGTTATCTGGGCCTCTGGGGAGGCCTCCAGGGCCAGCCTGATGGATCGGACTCCGGAGCCTGCGAGGGGTTCGAGGATGGTGGGGGGGCGTTTGAGGGTTTTGGTGTGGGCGGCTAGGGCTAGTACGGCGGTGTCCCGGTTGGGTTTCATGGCTGGGTTGTAGAAGACGGGGTCGCCGCTGGTGGGTATGTGGCGTCCCTCAACGTCTGGGACCAGTATTCGGGCTTTGCCCTCCACCACCTCCCTGGTTGGGAAGCCCAGCCCCATGGCGGTGAGAGACCCCAGGGGCCTATTTCAGCGTTGCGTCTACGCCCAGCTCCCCGCAGAGCTCGGTGATGGCCCGCCAGGTGGCCTCAGGGACCTCCACCCCCAGCCTCAGCCGCTCCTCCTTGACGCGGGCCTCGGGCATGCCTGGTACCAGCACCTCCCTGCCTGGGAGGCTGGGGGAGGACTTCACGTGGTCGAGGAGGGCGCCTGCCGCCTCTTTGAAGGGTTGGAGGCCGACGAAGGCCTCAGGGTTGAGGGCCACCATGAGTACGCCGTTGGAGCTGGGGGGCTCCTGCCGGGGATCGATGCCTGTGCGTGAGCCTGTTAAGACGGCCCCCAGGAGCTCGCAGCAAAGTTGTAGGCCGTAGCCCTTGTAGGAGCCGAAGGGGAGTAGCCAGCCCCCCTTCCCAAGAACCTCGGGGTCGTCGGTCTCATGGCCCTCGGCGTCTCGGGCCCAGTGGGTGGGGATTCTCGCCCCCTTGGAGGCGGCGAAGCTGAGTTTGCCGGCGGCGACCATGCTGGTGGCGTAGTCCACCAGGAAGGGGGGCTCTCCCTCGGTGGGCACTGAGAGGCTGAAGGGGTTGGTGCCGAAGAGGGGGCCAAAGCCGTTGTGGGCTGAGACGATGGGGTGGCCCACGTTCACGAACATCTCCGCTATGACGCCCTGGCTGGAGGCCATCTGGGTGTAGTAGCCTATGCGGCCTATGTGGTTGCAGTTGTAGGCCCCCACCGCTGAGACCATGTGTTGCTTGGCCTTCTCCACGGCTAACCGGGTTACCTTGCGGGCTGTTATCTGGCCGGGTGCCCAGGCCCCGTCCACCAGGGCGGTGGTGGGGGTCTCCTTCACCACCCGGGGCTGGGCGTCCACCTTGATGTACCCCTCCCTAATCCGCTCAGCGTAGCGGGTGTAGTATTGGATGCCGTGGCTGTCGTGGCCCGTCAAGCTGGCCTCCACCAGGGTATCAACCAGGAAGGAGGCCGCCTCCTCTGAGAGCCCCAGGGCGGTGAAGATGGCCTCACCTATCTCCCTGAGCCTCTCGGCTTTAACCCTAACCATGCACAATTGGAGGGGCCACGGCTATAAAGGGATTCACCCCACCCTGGCGGCGAGGCCCTCCAGGAAAGCCTTGATGTCCTCCTCCTCTATGCCGTAGTGGGTTACCAGCCTGGTGGTGGTGCCCCTCCCCCTACACTTCCAGCCGAGTTCCTGGCAGACCTTGGAGAAATCCTCCACCGTCCAACCGATGGGGCTGAAGTCAACGTACACCATGTTGGTCTGGACCTCGTTGAGAATCTTTACCCCAAGCTTGGAGAGTCCCTCCGCCAGCAGCTTGGCGTTCCGATGGTCCTCCTCCAATCGGTCCACCATCTTGGTGAGGGCGATAATGCCTGGGGCGGCTATGATGCCTGCCTGCCGCATCCCCCCACCCAGCATCTTCCGGTATTTTCGAGCCTTCCTCACCAGCTCCTCGGTTCCCACTACCACCGAGCCCACCGGGGCTGAGAGACCCTTGCTGAGGCATATCTGGATGGTGTCGGCGTACTGGGCCAGCTCCTTCACATCCACCTTGAGGGCCACGGCAGCATTGAAAATACGGGCCCCATCCAGATGGACACCCAACCCGTGGTCCTTGGCCACCTCCCAGTTACTCCTCATCTGCTCGGGCGTAAGAGCTATGCCCCCAGCGGAGTTATGGGTGTTCTCAACGCATAGGAGGGTGGTGGGAGGGTAGTGGATGTTCTCGGGCCTGATGGCTGCCTCGATGTCCTCCGGCCTCATGTAGCCCCTCTCCCCCCTTATGGTCCGGGCCATTAGTTGGCCCATAACCGCCAGGCCGCCCACCTCATTCATATAGATGTGGCTCCGCTCCTCCAGGATGATCTCGTCTCCCCGGTTGGTGTGGGCCAACACGGAGACGGCGTTCCCCTGAGTCCCGCTGGTGACGAAGAGCCCAGCCTCCTTTCCAAGCATCTCGGCCGCGAGAGCCTCCAACTCATTCACCGTGGGGTCATCCCTGTAGACATCGTCCCCCACACGGGCTTTGTATGCGGCCTCCCTCATCTCGGGGGTTGGCCAGGTCACGGTGTCGCTCCTGAAGTCCAGGTTTTTCTCGACCAAATCTGATCCACGGAAAAGGGTTCCCCGAAAGGGCTTAAGGCTTACCCCTAGTTGTTGGAGTACCCGTCATCGGTCCAGGGGTTGGCAGTATCGCTGTACCCCCTCGGCGCCCAACATCCAAGCTCCAAGGGGGAGGAGAATATGGGCCACGAGTGTGTGAGCGAAGACTAGAGGGAAAGATGGGTAACCCGGAGGAAGGGCCTATCCCCCGAGAAAGGTCATGGAGTATCCCGTGGCGAGCCTGGGTGCAGTCGGGGGGGCTGGTAGCCAGCTGGTGAGGCTGTGAAGAAGCAGTAGCCTCCCCCAGTTGTATTTGGGTCTTAGAGGTGTCTGGAGGCTCTTTCCAGGCTCATGGCTATGTGTTTATTCGCCCCCTCGAACAGGGGTGAGCCGTGGCCGGGTAGCATAACCTCCACATCCAGCTGGCTGAGCCGCTCAAGGCTTTTAACTATCTCCTCCAGGCTCCCGCTGGGGCCGTCAAACCTCCCATAGTAGCCGTCTGGGAAAACGGTGTCCCCGCTCACCAGCACCTTTCTCTCAGCATTGTAGAGGCAGATGCTGCCCCGGGTGTGGCCGGGGGTCCACACCACTTCGAAGCTGCCCCAGCTGGTCTCCACCATATCCCCATCCCTTAGTCGCACCAGGTTTTCGAAGTTGGCCGCCAAATATCGGGAGTCCTCCTCGTGGACCAGGACCCTTGGATTAGCCTTCTCCCTCAACAGGTAGAGCCCCAGGGCGTGGTCGTGGTGGGCGTGGGTGAGAACCACCTGGGAGACCCCGCTGGGCTCCACCCCGAGCTCAGCCAGCTGGGGAAACAGAGGATTGTAGCTGTCACCCACCCCCGTGTCCACCAGCGTCGCCTCCTCGCAACCGAAAACATAGACATTGCTGCACAGCCCCTCCCCCACGATGAGGCCAACCCCCTCCAAGGCTTCGCAGAACCGGCCTAAACGGTAAACCCTCGGCATTTCAGAGGGGTAACGGGGCTGGTGGGGATAAAGCTTCCCCTATGCCCGCACCAGCTTCAACCTCAACAACAGGTAAGAGCCCTCAAAATCCGACTCCAACTCCTCCACCCGGTAGTTCTCGGGCAGGGAGTAACGCCTGCGGAACCCTGGGTCCCTGGAACTCCAAAGGGCCACCTCCCCCTCCCCCCACTCAATGTTTATGGTTCCCCTGAGGTTTTCGGGCACGTGGGTGGTTATGATGTACTCCGAGGTTTCTTGAAGGCTGCTGGAGGGCCCCAGGTCCTCCTGGACATACCTGGGCTCCCACTCCCACTCAACCCGGCCACTCCAAATCGAGGCCAGCAGGGGGAGGAGGGCAACCAAGGCTATGAGGCCCAGGAAGAGAAGGTTCATCGCCAACGCCAAGCCCAGAGGCAGGCTTTGGTAGACGAAGGGGAAGGCGAAAACAACCACCGGCTCCCCGGGGAGGAAGGCGAAGCAAAGGGTGTACAACCCTGAAACCAGTAGGAGGCCGCCGGCAACCAGGAGGGGCAGCCTGGGAACCCGGGTGTAATAAGCCCGTGCCCCGCTGCACTTTATGCAACAATCCTTCTCCTCGTCGTAGCAGTCCTGGCATACGAACTTGCCGCAGATGCTGCAGAGTATGTCGGCCTCGGGGGACCCGCAGATATAGCACCGCCTAGCCAAGGAGACCCCTCCCTAACCCCACAAGGTAGGGCCAAGCCGCCAAAGCCAGTAAAACCACGGTGGTCACGGCTAGGGCGAGGGCGAGCCATTTCCGGGCGCCAGTCGAGGGTACGGGTAACAGACCCAGAAGCTTGACGGTCCCCAGAGGTTCATCCTCTGAGCCTCCTCCCTTGAGGCTGAGGTAGACCAGGAGGGCCCCTGCCACCACCATAAGGGAGCCGGCTACGAGGAAGCCTATGGAGACCATTTCTTCAGGGTAATCCAAGGCGCAGGGTATTAAACGTTACTAAGCCCTCCAGAATGCGGCCTTACCAATGTACTCGTTCACCTCCCACTCCCTAATCCGGGCCCTATCCACATCCACCACGTATATGCTGTGGAGCCTGGCGTTTCTGATCTCCTCGGGGGTTACGGGGGGGTTGGAGTAGTATCGGTCGCACATCTCCTTTATGGTCTGGACCTCTTGGGGGGTTCTATACCGTGGGGGCTTCACCAGGGCCTCCGGCACCTGCATGATGTAGTAGGGGGTGGTGGCCAGGATGAACTTGTTGGCGTAGGCGCTGTAGCGGGTGATCTTGCTGGCCACCCGGGTTTTGAGATATGTGACGGGGTCCAAGGCGTTCTCGGGGGGGACAAACCCTGTCTCCACCTCCACGATGAGGTTGCCAAACCCCTTGGTGGCGTAGACATCGGTGCTGAGGGTGTTGAGCCTGTGCTCCAGCTCCACCTGGAAGCCGTTTTGGATCAGGTATTTAGCGCAGATAAGCTCCATAATGCTGTGGTTGATCTTCACCTCCCTCCGCCTGTGCTTCTCCACCAGGGAGTCTCTCAACCTAAGCACCTCCGAGAGCTCCTCCGGTGAGAGCTCCAACCTGAATCTCTCCACCAGAGAGTCGAGGTCTCGGACAAACTTGGAGTCTATCTTGGCCCCCCTCCACGGGTTTAACCCTCACTGCTCCCCCCATCTAATAAATCATGCCCCTAACCTGGTCGGCCATATCTGCAGCCCCAGCTCCCCCAGAAACTCGAAGCCTTTAACCCGGTAGAGGTGGGAGCCGCATCGGCAATCGCTGGAGCCGAAGCCAGGCACGGCCACCCCATGTTGGGAGACCTGGCGGCTTAGCCAGCACTCCAGCCGCTCCCTGGTCTCAAGGAAGTAGACTGCCTCCACCTCCACGCCTGGGGCTTGGAGGAGGTAGTCGATATGCCAGTGGACCACGGGGTGCCTCCCCAAGCTGACCCTTATGTGGCGGAGAACCCTGGGCTTCAACCCGTTGAGGGCCGAGCCCACGTAGACGTACTTGGCCTGGGGGAACTCGATCTCCCCCAGGGCTCCAACCCGCAGCCTCTGGTGTCTATGGTTCCCTATGCAGAGACAGTAAACCCCCCCGCGGCTCAAGGGGTCTGCACCGGTTTCAAGTGTTGGTTGAACCAGTCCAACATGACCTCCAGCCTCCTCACCCTGTGAGACGGCTTCCCCGTGGTGCGGAAGGTGTGAGCCCCCTCCATAAACAGGGCCAGCTTGGCCTCCTTCCCCAACGCCTTGAGGGCGGTGTACATGTGGAAGCTCTGGTCCACCCAGCACCGGTAGTCCTCCCAGCTGTGGACGAACAGCACGGGGGTGTTCACGTTGGCCACGTGTGTGAGGGGGCTCTTCTCGCGGTAGTCTTCAGGGTTCTCCCAGGGTGTGCCGCCTATCTGTTCGGGGGCGAAGTGGAAGCCTATGTCGCTGGACCCGTAGAAGCTTTCAAGGCTGCTTATGCCGTTCTGGCTAACAGCGGCCTTGAACCTGTCGGTGTGGGTTACCACCCAGTTGGTCATGTATCCGCCGAAGCTCAGCCCGGTCACGCCCAGCCTGCCCCCGTCTATCCAGGGATTCTCGGCCAATACAGCATCAACGCCCTCCATCAAGTCCTGGAAGTCTCTCTCCCCCCAATGGCCCCGGATGTCCCCGAACTCCTGGTCGTAGCCGTCGCTCCCCCTGATGTTGATGTAGATAACGGCGTAGCCGTGGGCCGCGTAGAGCTGGTGCTCGTACATGAAGCTCCAGCCGAACTTGCTTTTGGGGCCCCCGTGGATGTCCACCACAGCCGGGGTCCCTGCCCCAGGCCTCTGGTTTAGGGGTCTAAGCAACCAGCCCTCCGCCTTGGCCCCGTCACTGCAGCCATACGTGAACCTCTCCGCCTTCCCCAGCTTGACAGATGGGTCCAACAGGCTTTCAGCCACCTTCACCCACTCCCCGTCGAACACCCACAGCTCCACGGGGGTGTCCGAGGAGACCCGGGTCAACGCCAGCCTCTTCCCCGCAACGTGGAACTCCTCAACGCAGTAGGGGCCCTCCGTCACCTGTTCCAGTTCTCCGTGGGCTGGGGCCTTGTAGATGTGGTGCTCGCCCCCCTTGGATAGGGCGAAGTAGAGGCTCTCCCCGCTCCATACTGGGGTGCAATCGCCTGCCTTGGGGCTCCTCAGGTCGTAGTAGTGTCTCCTGGCCACCCCCAGGCCCGTTGACCCGGAAAGGTCTCTCACCTCCCCCTCCCCAGGCCTCCAAAGGTAGACGCGGTGGTGGGTGCTATACCCCCTGGAGCCGTCGTGCCCCGTGAACGCCAGCACCCCTTCCGGCCCCCAGTGGAGGGACTGCACAGAGTAGCCCTCCAGAGAGGCCTCCACCTCCAACCCCCCCAGCTTAACCACCCTAATCCTAGACTCCCCAGGCCTAAGGGGGTTCACAGACTCGGCGTAGGCCAGCCTCCCCCCCTCGGCGTCGAGGCTGAACGCCTGTATGGGGCTCCCCTGGGGGGTTAAACCCCAGGCCTCCCCCGCCTCCAAGTCCACCACGGATAAAGCCCTTGGAGCGCTGTAGACCCAGCCCTCCCCATTGAACCAGAAGGGTATGTCCTCTATTAGGTGCACATCGCCCTGGGGTTTGGGGCCTCTGGAGAGGAAGTAGGCCTTCCCCCCTCCGCTATCCCACTGGAGGGATTGGACCCCTCCGTTGAAAACAGCTTTGAGCTCCGCCTCCCCCCCAGGTTCAACAGTGTAGAACCCTGTCTGGGCTCCCTCACCCGTCTTGGAGGTGAAGAGTATCCGCCTCCCCTCCGCGTCCCACAGGGGGTTGGAGGCGTCGAAGCCCTCCAACGCCCACTCCAGCCCCACCGCCCCCAGGCCAACCACCTTCAGGGAGGTCTCATACTCCTCCCCCTGGACCCTTGTCTCCAGGTATAGTAGCCGCTCCCCCTGGGGGTCCAGGGTGGGCCGCGCCAAGAGGGCGAACAGCCCCAGGTCCCCCGGGGTTAAACCTCGACTCCCCATGGGAGTATCTTGGCGGGAGGGCGATTTAACAGCTACTGGTGGGCCTTATATCGAGGCTCCCCGAGATATAACCCCATGAAAGCCCTTGTTGTGGGTAACGGGGCCAGGGAGCACGCCATCGCCAAGAAGCTGTCCGAGGAGCAGTTGGAGCTATACTCCGCTATGTCCCGTGTTAACCCAGGGATAGCCGGCCTGAGTAAGGAGGTCGCCCTCCTCGACCTGAACAACCCGGAGAGCTACTCCAGGTTCTACGATGTGGATATTGCCTTCATTGGCCCCGAGGCTCCTTTGGCCGCTGGAGTCGTAGACTACTTGGCGGATATGGGGGTGGCCACGGTGGGGCCTTCCAGGGCGGCGGCGAGGCTGGAGTGGAGTAAGGCCTACGCCAGGCAGTTCTTGGAGGCCCAGGGAATCCCAGGAAACCCAGAGTTCAAGGTCTGTCGGAGCATGGGCGAGGTGAAAGGGTTTTTGGACCGCCACCCTGAGGTGGCGGTGAAGCCCGATGGCTTGACGGGGGGGAAAGGCGTGAAGGTAGCCGGGGAGCACCTCCATAGCCGCGAAGAGGTGGAGGCCTACTGTGCCGAGCGCATCGCCATGGATGGACTGGTGGTTCTCGAGGAGAAGCTGGAGGGGAGGGAGTTCACCCTCCAGGCCTACTGCGACGGGAGGAACCTGAAGTTCATGCCGCTGGTTCGGGACTACAAGAGGGCCTACGACAACGATGAGGGCCCCAATACGGGGAGCATGGGGAGCTTCAGCTGCCCAGACCACGGCCTCCCCGACTTGGACGAGGGGGTGGTTGAGGAGGGAAAGCGGATAATGAGGGAGACGGTGAAGGCCATGCGTCTACGCGGAGAGGAGTATAAAGGGGTTCTCTACGGGGGGTTCATGGCTACGGCTCGTGGGACATTCCTCCTGGAGTATAACTGCAGGTTTGGGGACCCCGAGGCCATAAATGTGTTGAGCATCCAGGAGAAGCCCCTCACAGAGGTGGGCTTCGGAATAGTGGAGGGAAGGCTACCTGGCTTCGGGTTCGAGGAGCAGGCCACGGTTTGCGTCTACCTGGTGCCCGAGGGATACCCCACCAACCCTGTGAGGGACCAGCCCATCCAGGTGGGTGAGGGCATCAAGAGCGAGGTGTACTACGCCTCGGTTTACGACGACAACGGCGTGATTAGAACCACTGGTAGCCGGGCAGTTGCGCTGCTTGGCAAGGGAGAAACGGTGCCGGAGGCTCGTGGAAGGGTCTACCAGGATGTGGGGAAGGTTGTCGGCCGGCTTAGATACCGTAGGGATATAGCTGCGGGCATCCAGTAACCATTTATCTGTTTCCAGGAATACGAGGGTGGGTGAGGTCTTGTCGGATAGCAGTAAACTGGCCGAACTTGAGGCCCTCTTGTACGCTGCCAGTAGGCCCGTGAGCCTCACCGACATCGTTATGTGGCTGCGGCTGAGGGACGAGGTGGAGGCCGACTCCTTGGTCTCCGAGCTCCAGGCCGTGTATATGGAGGAGGGAAGCGCCTTGGAGTTGGTGAAGCTGAGGGGGGAGAGGGTGGTGCTCCAGTTGAAGCCCGACTACACCAAGCTGGCCGGGAGATATAGCATCAAGCCCCTCCTCTCGGTGGCGGCCCTTCGGACCCTCAGCTATGTGGCCTACTACCAGCCTGTGCTTCAGAGCGATGTGGCGAAGGTGCGGGGGAGCCAGGCTTACAAGCATTTGAAGCAGCTGGAGGAGATGGGCCTGGTGTCCAGGGTTAAGCGGGGCCGAACCAAGGTAGTCAAAACCACCCAGGAGTTCGCCGACTACCTGGGCCTAAGCGGCGACAGGACGCAGATGAGGCGCCAGCTCCGCAAACTCTTCCGGAGGCTTGAGATAGAGCAGCTGGAGAAACGATGAGGGGGGTTGGGCTTTAAACCCCTGGGGGGTTTGCTATTACCAGGTGTGTCGTGTTGAGTGTTGTGAGGGTTTCTGGTTCCCACTATGAGTGTGGGCTTGGGTTGGGGAGGGCGGCAGGGGAGAAGGTTCGGAGGAACCTGGACTACTATTTGGGCTGGTGGGAGAGGAACCTGGGTCTCGGCAAGCAACAGGTCTACCGGTGGGCCGAGGAGGTGTTAGGGGTCTCCAAGGAGTTCGACGCTGGGCTGGTTGACGAGTTGAGGGGGGTTGCCGACGGCGCCGGCATAGATTTGGAGGCGGTGGCGGCCTTAAACGCTCGATACGAGTTGGCTTGGGCCTCCAAAGAACAGCTGCTCCCCAGCTGCACGAGCCTAGCCCTCCTCCCACGTCGGACGGCGAGGGGCGTCACCATCCTGGCCCAGAACTGGGACTACAGGGTGGATGTGGCCCCCAACTGCCTGTTATATGTGGCGGAGGCCGAGGGCGAGCCCAGCGTATGCATCCACACCGAGGCGGGCATCATAGGCCACAAGGGTTTCAACGGGGCGGGGTTGGGCGTGGCCGTCAACGCTCTGGTTTCCTCGGGGGACCACCTGGGGGAGTCGGTGCCCTTCTTCCTGGTGTGCCGCAAGGCCCTGGCCTCCAGGGGCTTGGACTCGGCCCTCTCCACCATCCTGGAGGCTAGGAGATGCTTCAGCTACAACATGGTCTTGGCCGCCCCTGGGGTGGCGTTGGATGTGGAGGCCTACCCAGGCGGGGCCTCGCTTCTGCTGCCCGAGGAGGGAGTGCTGGTCCACACCAACCATTTCCTGGGGGAGACGCCCCACGAAGACCCCTTCCTCCACCAGCACCCCAACACCGTCACACGCCTGGTGAGAGCCAAAGAGCTTCTGGGGAGCAGGGGGCTTCACTCGTATCGCACAGTGGCCCAGCTGCTCTCCGACCACCAAGGCCTCCCCACCAGCATTTGCCACCACCCAGAAGAAGCCCAGCCACCCGACCGGAGGGCGGCCACCCTCTCATCCACCATCATGGTCCTCGAAGAGGGAACCATGTATTACACCGAGGGCTCCCCGTGTTCCTCGGATTACCGCAGATTTCAACTCCAATCAAAACCCCTTTAAGCCACCCGCTCATGGATTCTTTGACTGGGTTTGAGCGAGGAAACCAGCTTGATCCACCTATTGGCCTACGTGATAGGGTTGATCCCCGGGGCCTACTTCACCTATCGGCTGCTGGTGGAGCTATACTATTATCTAGCTAGAAGGGACGAAGATTTCAGAGAATGAGCGCCAGAGAGCACAAGTATTGTTGGAGTTGTGGGGCTTTAATTGGATACCGTGAGGCCTACTGTCCAGCCTGTGGGGAGCCCCAGCCCCCCTTGCCAGGGGTCGAGGTGGAGAAGCGGGGTGTGGATCGACGGGTTTGGGTGGCGGTGGTTCTCAGCTTCTTGGTGACGGGGCTGGGCCAGTTCTACCTTGGTCGAAGGAGCCGGGGGGCTGCCTTCTTCCTGGGCACCGTATCCCTGGGGCTCGTACTCTCAAACTACCTGACCCAGGACTACGTGATGGGCTTCGGGGTGGTGATGGCCCTCCTCTCAGCCCTAGACGCCTACCTCTTGGGACGTGGTTCAGGTTAGTTTAACTACCGGGGAACCACTTTAGTGTTGATTGGCTTGAGGTTTGAGATTAAGCATAGGCCCAGCTACAGCATATTGTTGGTGGAGCTGGGGGCGGGGGAGACCATCACGGCTGAGGCGGGGGCCCTCACCTTCATGTCTCCCAACGTGGAGGCCGATACTAGGACTAGGCAGAAAGGATTGGTTAGGAGCCTGGCCACCAGCGTCTTTGGTGGGCAGAGCTTCTTCGTCACCGATTTCACAGCCGTGGGGGGGCCTGGCGAGGTTGCCCTGGCTGCAGCGCCCTTGGGGGATGTGGTGGAGCTGGAGGTGGGCCCCGACCAGAGCTACGTCTTCCAGAGGGCGGGGTACTTGGCTTCCACCCCTGGGGTGGAGCTGGATGTGAGGTGGGAGGGCTTCACCCGCGGCTTGTTCGGCCAGGGCCTATTCATGGTTAGGGCCGAGGGCTCAGGGTCTCTCTTCCTCAACACCTTTGGGGCGGTGGAGGCTCGGAAGCTGGCCCCGGGGGAGCGCTTGGTGGTGGATAACTTCCACCTGGTGGCCTTCAGCGACTCCTGTGAGTACGAGGTGAGGCGTTTCAGCGGTTGGAAGGAGACCTTGTTCAGCGGGGAGGGCTTGGTCACCGAGGTGGAGGGCCCAGGCGAGGTCTACATCCAGACCAAGAACCTGCGGGAGTTTGTGGAGTGGCTCTGGACCATTCTAGGCCCCAAGGTCTCCTCGAGGAGGGCCCGCTAGCCAGGAGGCACCCCACCCTGGGCAAAATCCACGACTTCCAATAGGTCGCGGGCGAACACCCTGCACCCAGCCTCAACCAGCCTCCGAGCCCACTCCTCGCTCCTCCAGTACCCCACGAAGCACACTCCCGCCGCGCGGCTGGTCTCCAAATCTGTGGTGGTGTCACCCACGTAGAGGGTCTCGGCGGGGCTGGCCCCTATGAGGTTGATGGTTTCCAAGAGGTGGCGGGGGTGGGGCTTGGGGTGGGAGGTCTGGTCCCGCGCCACCACGCCATCTATGAACCGTTCTAAGCCCAACAGGGAGAGGGCTTGGGCGGCGTAGGCGCCGTGGCTCCGGGTGGCCACCCCCAGCTTGAAGCCTAGCGAGCGGAGCCTCCTCAGCGCCTCCTCAGCGTAGGGCATGGGGGTCAGAGAGGGTAAGGCCTCCAGCTCCACGTGGTTCATGGCCTCCTCCACCCGGGATAGGGCCTCTGGAACCAGGTGGGGTGGGAGCCCCCGCTCCAGCAATGCCTTGGCGCCCCCACGGACCAGCATATAGGCCTCCCTCCGGTCCCCAGGGGGGTCTGGTAGGCCCACATCGGCTAAGGCGGCCCTTATCTCCTCCCCCATACGCTGGTAGTCGATGTGGCTCTCCACCAGGGTGCCGTCGAGGTCGAATACCACGGCGCTGAACTCCATCAATGGACCTCAACTCCGGGGGTTTTTAATCTCATCGACGGGGTGAATCTTTTTATCTCGGCTCAGGTTTGTTTCCAGGCGTGGGCTGGTAGTTCAGGGGTAGAATGCTTGGTTTGCAACCAAGAGGTCGGGGGTTCGAGTCCCCCCCAGTCCACCACGCCTGTTCGCCGGGGTTTCTACTCAGTCCGTGAGGGTATTTAAGGGGTGGTGCCTCTGGGTTTCTGTGGATATCTGTATTCTAGGGGGGACGGGGGACATGGAGCGGGGCCCGTTTCCCAACCTTAAAAAGAGAGTAATAGGTTTTCGTGGTTTTTCAACTGTGTAAGGGTGATTTTCAGGCGCCGGGAATCATCGGTTAGGAACGGGTAGTAGGCGCCCCGGGGTGCCTGTCAACCTATTTGTCGGCTATATCGAACACCGCCTTTATATCTAAAAACATGTCCAATAAAAATAATCTTTTTTAGAATTTTTTATGCCAATCGCTCTTTTTCCCGTTAAATAATATGTATATAATAATAAGTGCAATAACAGATAAATATATGAAGATTGGATTTTTATCAAAATATCCTACATAAATAAGAGCAAACAAAATAAAAAAGATAAAAAAGATCGGGTATTCTTTATAACTCCCCCCTAAAATCCCCACATATATTGTGTCTAAATTCATGTTTATAAGTAATGTGTTTGATGGAATTCACGATAAAACTAAAATGCGCTGAAATTTCGAGACAAACGTTAAAAAACTCATTTAACACCAAGGTTTTCTTAACTTTTTAAACCAAAATAGCAGAAAGCCAGGGGGCTGGCCAAAGGACGCCGAGAAGCCCGTCCCGGCATAAGGTGGACTCCTCGAAGCCAACGGCCACCCGGCCCTACAGGGGGGGAGGGGGGGTCACCCATCCCAGGCATTCTAAAGCCCCAATCCACCAGAGAGCCCCTAAAACAGCCCCTTCAGACCACGTAAAAGCGTCAAAAATGGCATCCAGACAAGGGAAAACACCCGTTCTACCGTACACTTTCATCGATAAGAAGAGAGTGTAAAAGAAAAGCACGATCCTTGCCCGTTCTCTACTTGTAGAGGAGGGGGAAGGCGGTGTAGACCTTTATTCCCAGAACCAGGTTTTCTATGGTTATGCGTTCGTTGGGTTGGTGGGCCTGGCCTGTTAGGCTGGTGCCGTAGCCCAGGCTGGGGATGCCGGCTATCTTGCTGGTGCTTATGCCGTCGGTGCCCCCTGTGAGTATCTTCATGTTGACGGGCCTACCGGTTATGCGGTTGAGGGCCTCCTTGAACTGCTTGGCGAAATCGCTGTTGGGGGACTCGTAGTAGCCGGCTGTGTCTTCCGGCTTGAAGTCTCGGCTGGGAACCAGCTCTAGGCCTTGGATGCCGGACTCCTCGACGAGCTCCTTGATGCGGTTCACCACCCTTAGGGGGTGGCTGCCAGGGGTGAGGCGGATGTCGAACTCGGCCTCGGCGTAGTCGGGGACGACGTTGATCTTGACTCCTCCCTTGATTATGTTGCAGGTGACGCTGGGGGTGTGGAAGTTGCGCTCCATGGCCTCCACCTGCCAGGGCTCCAGCTCCATGGCTGATCGGTAGAACTCGATGCTCTCCTCCACCACGGGTCGGAGCTCCTCCGGGTAGTCCAGGGGGTAGGTGTCGATCTTCTCCACCCAGGGGACGCCCTCTATCAGCCTGGAGATGGCGTTGACCCCCAGGAAGGGCGTGGAGCCGTGGGCGGTCTTGCCTCGGGCCACCAGCTTGACCCGGGCGCCCCCCTTGCAGCCCAGGTCGATGCTGGGTGCCTGGGGGCCTCCCCCATTGCCGTCGCCTATGATGCAGACGTCTCCCTTGAAGCGGCCGGTCTCGGCCAGCCACCTGGCTCCGTCGCCCCCGCCGATCTCCTCGTCGCAGGTCCACCAGAACTCGGCGGTGTTGGGGATGTCCCCTGCCTCGTTCAGTATCCTGGCGGAGACCATGGCGGCGGCGCAGGCCCCCTTCATGTCGCTGCTCCCCCGGCCCCAGACGCATCCCTGGGCTATCTCCCCGCTGTAGGGCCCATAGGTCCAGTTCTCGGGTTTCCCCTCGGGCACAACGTCCAGGTGGCCCACCCAGAGCACCTTCTTCTTGCCCTGCCCGGGTATGCGGGCCACTATGTTGGGCTTCTTGGGGTCTTTGGCGTGGACCTCCCACTCCAACCCCTGGGCCTGGCAGAACTCCTTGATGTACTCCACGGCCTCATCCGTGTAGCCCTGGGGGTGAGCGGTGTTGAACTTGACCAGGTTGCTGGTGTGCTCAGCCACCTCCCTCTCGGCCTTCTCGGCCAGTTCAATAACTCTCCGCAGATCCATGGTTAAAACTGGGGCCCAGCCCCATATAAAACGTCGTCTGGGGCCTAGGGGATGGTTCTGTTCTCCAGGTGGACCCTGAGGCTGGCCATGGTGGGGGGCAGCAGCTCCCTTATCTTCAGCCCGTAGGGGCACCTCTCCTCGCATTGGCCGCACTTGATGCAGGTCTCGCCCAGTTTGAGGGCTTCAGCCACCCTCTGGGCCCTTTCCTCGCTCCAACCCATCCTGCGGAGCATCTGCTTCTCAGCCCTTAGGAGGAAGCTGATGGGTATGCCCTGGGGGCAGGGCTGGCAGTAGTCGCAGGCACGGCAGAAGCTGTCCCCCAGCTCAGCCCTATCCCTCTCGATGGACTCCAGCTCCCCGGGTTGGAGGGCGTGGTCCCCGCTCCAGACCCTGTGGTTCTCCTCCACCTCCTCCACACTCATGACCCCCGGGATCACCACATCCACGTAGGGGTTCAACAGGACGTGTTTCAAGGCGGTGGAGGCGTTGCTTAGGGCTCCGCCTCCGAAGGGCTTCATGGCTATGGTTCCCACACCCAGCTCCTTGCAGCGGGGGAGGAGCCTCTCAGCGGGTTCTGGGGTGAGGTAGTTGAAGGGGATCATGAGGGTCTCGAAGTGTCCCGACTCCACCAGCTCCAGGGCAAGCCTGGGGTTGTGGCTGGTCACCCCCAAGTGCCTTATCTTTCCCTCCTCCAGTGCCTGCCTCGCCGCCTCCAAGGCGCCCCCGGGGGCTTGGACCTGCTCCCAC
This sequence comes from uncultured Candidatus Bathyarchaeia archaeon, assembly GCA_964462185.1. Classification (GTDB taxonomy): domain Archaea; phylum Thermoproteota; class Bathyarchaeia; order TCS64; family TCS64; genus RBG-16-57-9. The sequence goes on from CAYWWV010000005.1 coordinate 48,192, forward strand.
TGCTCTCGACGGGAGATGTTGTGGAGCTGGTAGAGGTCCACGTACTCCGTTCTCAGGTTGCGGAGGCTCACCTCCAACTCCTCCAGCAGGCCCTCCCCATCCCTGCGAGCGCTCTTGGTGGCCAAGTAAACCCGGTCTCGGACATCCTCCAAGGCCTTCCCGATGCGCTCCTCGCTCACGGTGTAGGCCCTGGCGGTGTCGAAAAAGTTCAGCCCCAGCTCGTAGCACCGCCTAACAACCCGTATGGCCTCCTCCTCTGAGACCCTCTGAATGGGTATGCCCCCGAACCCCAGAGTTTTAATTTTTAAACCCGTCCTTCCCAGGACGGACTCTAGACTCCTCATCCAGTATAGGGGGGAGCCCCGGGTTTTTATTGGTTCCACTACTAAGGGGCTAGGAGGTCTTTTAAGCGAATTAGCGGGTAACCCATCTATGTCTCATCCAGTAGCGTTGTCTGAGCCCGGGAGAAGGGTTTTACTGATGGGGAACGAGGCCATTGCCCGGGGGGCGCTGGAGGCGGGGGTGGAGCTTGCAGCGGCTTACCCTGGGACCCCCAGCAGCGAGATTGGAAACACATTGGCGAGGGTAGCCAAGGAGGTGGGCATCCACTTTGAGTGGAGCGCCAACGAGAAGGTGGCCCTGGAGGTGGCCTTCGGGGCAAGCATGGTTGGCCAGCGCGCCCTCTGCAGCATGAAACACGTGGGGGTAAACGTGGCCCTCGACTCCTTGAACCCTGTTAGCCTTAGAGGGGTGAAGGGGGGGCTTGTCTTGGTTTCCACCGACGACCCCAGCCAGCACAGCAGCCGCACCGAGCAGGACAACAGGTGGCTGGCCAAGCTCAACGACGTCCCCGTTTTGGAGCCCAGCAGTCCCCAGGAGGCAAAGGATATGGTGGTCTACGCCTTCAAACTCTCGGAGGAGGTTAGGCTCCCCGCCATGGTTCGCACCGTGACCAGGCTGAGCCATATGAGGGCCGATGTGGAGCTGGGGGAGCTCTCCAAGCTGGAGAGACCCCGGGAGTTCGACTGGGAAGGCTTCAGCTACCGGGTCGCTGGATTCGAGAAGCTGTTCCGACGCCACAGGGAGCGCCATGAGAAGCTAGACCAGGCGGAGGCCGTATTCGAGGAGGCCCCATTCAACGAGAAGAAGATGGCTGGGCCCATTGGGGTGCTGGGCGTGGGCTTCGCCTACACCTATGTCGAAGACGTGCTGAGGGAGACCGGGTTGAAGGAAAAAATCTCCACATTGAAGCTGGGAACCAGCCACCCCCTCCCCAAACGCCTGGTCTCAGGCTTCCTGGAAGGGTTGGAAACACTCCTAGTTGCCGAGGAGGTGGACCCCTACGTGGAGCTACACGTGAAAGCCCTGGCCAAGGACGTGAACCCAGGCCTCAGGGTCCACGGGCGACTCGACGGCTACCTCCCCAGAGAGGGGGAGCTAAGCCACAAATCTGTCGAGGCTGCCTTAGCAAGGCTAACTGGAACCCGCCCCCAACCCAACCCCCGAGCACAGTTGGAGGAAGAAGCCAAAGCCATCCTATTCGACAGGATGCTCACCATGTGCGCCGGCTGCCCCCACAGAGCCTCCATCTACGCCTTGAAGAAGGCGGTGAAGAGGGTTAAGGGAGACCTCTGGTCAGTAGTGGTGAACGGGGACATCGGCTGCTATGGACTAGCACACGCCCCACCCATGGAGTTTGAGGACACCTACTTCTCCATGGGGGCCAGCATCGGCGTCAGCCAGGGGATGCAGCGCATGGGGGTAGACGCCGTGGCGTGGATAGGAGACGGCACCTTCTTCCACGCCGGCATACCCGCCCTCCAGAACGCCGTCCACAACGGGCACCCCATCAAGGTTGTGGTGGCGGACAACCAGGCCGTAGCCATGACGGGGTTCCAAACCAACCCCCAGCTGGGGGTGACAGCTACCGGAGACCGTGTAAAACCCATAATGATTGAAGACGTTGCCAAGGCCTCAGGGGTAGAACACGTCGAGGTGGTGGACCCCTACGACCTGGAGGCCGCGGAGGAGGCCTTCGCCAGGATGCTGGAGGCCGAGGGGGTGGCCCTGGTGGTTAGCCGAAGGGAGTGCGCCATGGTGGCCGTCCGCAGGATGAGGCCCCACAGACCCCCCACCCTTTCTGTGGACCCTGAGAAATGTATAGGGTGCCGGGTGTGTCTGACGGAGTTCGGCTGCCCCGCCCTCAACTGGGTGGAGGAGGAGGGAAAGGTGAGGGTGGACGAGACCCTTTGTATGGGGTGTGGGTGCTGCGCCAAGGTATGCCCCGTGGGAGCCATAGGAGGTGGCGAGGAGTGAGCCTGCGGGTAGTGGTCGCCGGGGTTGGGGGGCAGGGAACCCTGCTGGCCTCCAGGGTTCTCGCAGAGTCAGCCCTCCGGGCGGGGCTCCACGTTATGATTGGTGAGACCTATGGGATGGCTCAGAGGGGGGGCCCTGTTATGGGCCACATACAGCTGGGATGCGAGGCCAGAAACCCCCAGCTACGCCCCGCCACAGCCCAAGCCTTACTGGGGTTCGAGCCCGCCGAGGCCGTCCGAAGGGGCGTCTCCTACTTGGAGGAGGGGGGCCTCGCCCTGGTTAACACTCGCCGGGTGAATCCAGCGGAGGTGGTCAGCGGGCAAGTCGCCTACCCCAGCCTAGAACGCCTTCTGGGGCTCCTAAGCCGCGTCACCAACAACATCCACGCCTTCGACGCCACAGCCCTAGCGGAGAAGGCGGGCAACCCCATAGCTACTAACATGGTGATGGTGGGGGCCCTAGCTGAAAGCGGCCTGCTTCCCTTCCCATTGGAGACCGTGGTGGAGACCATACGAGAGGTGGTGCCCTCTAGGTTCCTAGACCTCAACCTCAAAGCATTCCAACTAGGCCGGGAGGCCTTCCACAGCCAAACATAACCCCTCTCCTCAGCACTCCTTTCGGTCCGACGCGGAGCCTTTCTGTGGATACCAGGCCTTGGCCTAGGGGTCGGGGCCACACTTGGGGGGGCCTCCTGTTATTCCTCTGGCTCCCAGGGCTCATAGCTGGGGGGACTCACCTGGTCGGTGGGGAGCCCCAGGTAGTGGTTCTCCGGAATCCTATCCCAGATGGCCTCCGTCACCCTCTGGACCTCTGCCACCAACCCCGCCTCATCCACCGTGAGAAGCCTCCCCTCCTCCACCACCAGCCGCCCATCCACCATCACATGGGTAACATCCTCCCGAGTCGCCGAGTTCACCAGAGCCCTCACCGGGTCCCGGCACGGCACATTGTTAAGCGTCTCCATGTTCACCACAGCCAGATCGGCCTTTGCGCCTGGGCAAAGCCTGCCAAGGTCACGCCGCCGCAGCCCCCGGGCCCCTCCCAGGGTGGCCGAGGAGTGTATCTCAGCAGAGGAGCCGCTGAAACAGCTCCAATCAGCCAGCTTACTGGTGTAGCTGGCCATCCTCATCTCATTCAACATATCCTGGGGGCTGGTGTCGCACCCGATGCTCACATTCACCCCGGCCTTCAAGTATCTAGAGTGGCTGTGCATCTTGTTCCCCCTCTTGGCGAACACCAGGGGATCGTGGCTTACAGTGGCCCCCGCCTGGGCGATGAGCTCCAAGTCGCTGTGCCCGTCGTCTGGGTACCCCAGCAGGGGGTGGCCCGCTATGGCCCAGCCGTGTCCTATGATGAGGCCGGGGCCCAGGAGGCCGGACTCGGCTAAGACCTGGATGGGGGTTTTGGCATACATTCGGATCATGTTCTGGAACTCTACCACCCACTGGGCGGCGTGGATGCTAACTGGGCACCCCAACCTATCGGCGCTCTCCCTAACAGCCGCCTGGAGCTCCAGGCTCACCTTGTCCACGGTGGAGGGGTATAGAGCCCCCATCACCCTGCCCCCTGCAGCGCCTGTGAAGCGTTCCACGAAGGCCTCGGCCCTCTCCAGCTGTTTAAGGCCCTCCTCAAGGCCCAGCCACTCGGTGTAGAGGTTGGCCCTCTGGCTCCTGGCCCAACGCCCGTCCTCCACCGTGTGGCCCAGCACCGCCCTTATCCCCAACTCATCCACGTATTTCACAGCCGTCTCCTCCCCCAGAGCCCCCACCATACCAATCTCCACCATGGTGGTGCAGCCACTCCTCAACAGCTCGGCCATGCTATACTTAGCGAAGACATGGTAGTCGCTGGGGCTGATGCTTTTACCCAAGGCTGTAAGGTTCTCACCCAGGCTGCTCATCCAGAAGTGGCGGGCCCCCACATCGTCAATGAAGGTCTTGTCCTTGGGGGAGGTGGCCGCGTGTACATGCGTGGAGATGAAGCCGGGAGTCACCACGTGGGTGGGGGCTTGGATCCATTGATCCACCTTCCCCTGGTACCTCCTCCCCACGTAGGCGACCCTGTCGCCCTCGACCACAACCACCCCATCCCTCACCAATCTATGGGATTCCCCGTCGAAGGCTATCACCCATTTAGCCTTGATTCCTATGGACACGGGTACTGGTTTGTGGTTGGGGGTTTAAGTCTTGCCCGGAGCCTTTAACAGTCCTCACCCCAAGCTGTGTTTATGGAGAAAGCCAAGGTCTTTAACTTGAGCCAGATGGTAGAGGCCCAAGAGGGGAGTGTGGTGAGCCGCACCCTCGTGGACCGCCCCGCCGGCACCGTGACCCTCTTCGCCTTCGACGGGGGTCAGGGGTTGAGCGAGCACACGGCTCCATATGACGCCCTGGTCTACATCCTGGAAGGGGAGGCGGAGGTCACTATATCAGGGGTGGACCACAGGGTCTCAGCTGGGGAGGCCCTGCTCATGCCCGCGGGAGAGCCCCACAGCCTCCGGGCCGAGGAGGCCTTCAAAATGTTGCTGGTCATGGTACGCGGATAGCCCCAGAGGTGGAGAGCCGCATCCACCAGCTATCTCACCCACCTCTTAGGGGTGCCCCCGAGGAGTAGGCCTGGGTGGAGGCTCTGGTGGCCTTGGCTGAGGGGTATGGGTTTATGGTGTTGGACGTCTGCGGCTACCAGTGGGGATAATCTGTGCGTTGATGTGGGCCCCTCCCCGTGGCTCAGATAGTGGACGGCTGGTTGGTCCAGGTGCGGGGCTCCTCTATGAAGAAGGCGGGAACCATGGACACCAGTGTAACGGCGGCGATGTAGACGAAGCCGGCGTGGAAGCCCCAGTATTCCACAACGTAGCCGAAGATGATGCTGCTGAAGCTCGCCACGGTGAAGCCCAGGGTGAAGTAGAGGCCGAACACCTGGTCCAGCTGGCTCCTGGGCACGCTGTCGCTGAGAACGCTCTGCACCACCACCGTCTGCACCATGAAGCCCAGCAGGAAGAGCAACACCAGCAAGGCGGTGAAGCCCTTAACCCAGAGGAGGCTGAGGTAGCCCAGCCCGCTGGCCACCATGATTCCGATGATAAGGGGCCTACGGTTCACCCGGTCGCTGAGGCTCCCCCAGAAGAAGGGGCCGAAAACCCCGCCGAAGAGTAGCACCGAGTAGAGGAGGCTGCTCTGGGCCGTGGAGAGCCCCAGAACGTCTATGAAGTAGAGGGGGAGGAAGGTGCGAACCCCCATGCGGAAGGCCATGGCCGTCCTGAGGACGCTGATGGCCAAGACGTTCCTGTTCCTCAACTGCTCCCGGAGCTTGGAGAGGTTCAAGGCGTCGCGGCTGGGCGCCTCCACCTGGCTGGTCCCCCGCACGAAGAACAGCAAGACGAGGCTGAGGAGGATGGCTGGGGTGGAGAGGATGGCCAGCGCCCTCCTCCAACCCATCAGGTTAAGCATGTAGGCGGCCAGTAGGGGGGTGAAGCTGAAGGCCAGGCTGGGGAAGGACTGGTTCAAACCCAGCATCCTCCCCCTCTCCCGGGGGTCCGTGGCAGCCGTGATGAGGCTCGCCCCCACGGGGTGTTGGGTGCTGCTGCCCACGCCCGCCACAACCGTCAAACCCAGGAAGCTCCAAAGGCCCCTGCTCAGGGAGGCCGCTATGTTGCCCAGGGAGTTCACCAGGTTCCCAACCCCCACCAGTACGCGCCCGCTGAACCATCTTCGGAGCCACCCCACGAACATCTGGGGGAAGCCCGAGGAGAAGGTGGAGGCCGACCTTAGGAGGCCCAGCTGGGCGTAGTTGAGGTCGAACTCCTCCATGATCTCTGGGTACAATATGGGCATGGAGCCGCTGATGACGTGGTTGAGCATGTGTAGAAAGATCACAGACCAAACCAGGGCTCTGTTGCTTCCTGGGGGGTCAACGTTTTCACCGTGCGCCATATTCACCAAGAAAAACCATAACTACATATATTTGTAGCGGTTGATAGACCTTTACAAGCGCTTAAAGCCACAACAGGCCAAGGGGCTTGTAGCAGCATAAAACCGGAGTACGTTGGTTCCACATCCCCGGGCTTAAGGGGCCTTTGGAGCCCTCAGGGTTATTGACCCATTAAGAGGGGGAAACCCTATCCACGGCTAAACAGTGTTGCTGGGGGCTCAGGGGGTTTTGGGGGGTGGGCCGATGATGCCGTGCTCCATTAGGAGTTTCACGGCGCGCTGCGTCCTGGATATGATGGCGTTGGCCCTCTCGAATAGCTCGTCGCGGCTCAGCTTTAGCCGTGCCAAGCCCTGCTCCTGGGCTTTGAGGCCGGTCTCCGTAGCCTGGAGGGGGTATATCTCCCACTCCTCCATGCTGGGGATGATGTAGTCCTTGGAGAGGCCCTTGTCCTCGGCGTACTTGGCCAGCGCCTTGGCCGCGGCTATGCACATCTCGTCGCTAATGGTCTTAGCCCTCACGTCTAGAGCGCCTCTGAAGATGGCTGGGAACACCAGGCTGTTGTTCACCTGGTTGGGGAAGTCGCTGCGACCCGTGGCCACAACCTTGGCCCCCGCCTCCTCGGCCTCCCAGGGCCAAATCTCGGGAACAGGGTTGGCACAGGCAAAGACTATGGCGTCGTCAGCCATCCCCGCCACATCCTCCTTGGTTATCGTGTTGGGCCCGGGTTTGGAGGCGGCTATCACTATGTCGCTTCCCTCCATGGCCTCCCTGTTCCCCCCCTCCCGGCCCTCCGGGTTGGTCTTGAGGGCCAGGTCCCACTTGTAGGTCCCCTTCAAATCCTCGCGGCTCTGGGAGATGATGCCCTTGCTGTCGGTCATAACCACGTTTTTAGGGTTCACCCCGGCGGCCTCCAGAACGTAGAAGGTGCGGGTGTTGGCTGCGCCGGTTCCAATAATGGTGAATTTGGCCTCCCCCATCTTCTTCCCCACCAGCTTTAAGGCGTTAATCGCCCCCGCCAAGATGACTGCGGCTGTGCCCTGCTGGTCGTCGTGCCAGACAGGTATGGGCATCTCGGCCCTAAGCCGGTCCAGAATCTCGAAGCACTTGGGGTTGCTCAAGTCCTCCAGGTTGACGCCGCCGAAGCTGGGCTCGATCCACTTGACGGCCTGGATGATCTCCTCGGTGTCCTTGGTGGCCAGGCAGATGGGGAAGGCATCCACCCCACCCAGATACTTGAATATAAGCGCCTTCCCCTCCATAACAGGCAAACCGGCCTGGCCCCCGATGTCCCCCAACCCCAGCACCCGGGTGCCGTCGCTCACCACAGCCACATAGTTCCACTTGCTGGTGAGTTCGTAGGCCTTCTCCCTGTCCTTCTCAATCTCCCTGCAGACCTGGGCCACCCCTGGGGTGTACCAGATGTTGAAGTCCTGGAGGCTTCGGATGGCCGCCTTGGGCATGACCTCCACCTTCCCCCTGTAGTGGGAGTGGAAACTGGGTGCCAAATCCTTCCACTTGGAGGCCTTCCTCAGCAACTCCTCAGTATCAACACTCATTCCAATCGTATGAAAAGAGATAGGCTACCTATTTAAGAATGCAGAGAGGAGGGCCTACTCTCCAAGCTCCTCCAGGAGCTGGAGGCGGGTCTCCTCATCCAAGGGGCCCTCCCCCTCCACGATGTCGTGGAAGGTTTTGAAGACCCTCTCCAGCTTCCTCCAGTCGGGGACGTAGACACGGCTAAACCAAACCCGGCTGCTGTCCACATCCAGGTCCTCCAGGTCCCAGCGATACTCGTCGATCCTCTCCTCGCTGATGACGTGGGCCTCCCCGTAGGGCCCCTCGTGGGCGGGGGCCTCCAGCGCCATGACGCCGTCGGCGCCGTGGGCGAAGGCGTAGACCAGGTGCTCCTTCTTAAGCCTGGCTAGGCTGGGGAGCCTGATGACCCTTATGCTGCTGGGGTAGGTGAGGCGGGCCAGCCCCGCCAGGTCCACGGCGGTGTAGGCCACCTCGGCCTCCACGAAGGCGATGATCTTGATCTCCGACTGGCTTTTCTCTAGCATCCCCTTGATCTGGGCCTTGATCTGGGCCTCCGTCATCCCCTGTTGGTCCAGGGCGTCCTCGGGGCACGCGGGTATACAGGCGCCGCATCCAGTGCAGGTCACCTCGTTGATCCTGGGCAACCCCCCCTCCAGGGTGATGGCGTTCTCGGGGCACACCTCCACACACTCCCCACACCCGGTGCACGCCTCAGCATCAGCCAAGTAGGCCTTGTTGGGTTCGATCACCCTTTCCCCGCTGAGGAAGTTGACCACCTTCATGGCGGCGCCCTCGGCCTCGGCGGTGGTGGACTGGATGTCCTTGGGGCCTAAAACCACGCCGGCGGCGAATACGCCGTCGCGCTTGGTGGCCATGGGGTCCAGCTTGGGGTGGCGCTCCAATATGAACTGGTCCTCGTCTGCGGGGACCCTCAGGCTCTCAGCCAGCTTCAAGGCATCCTCCCCGCACACAATGGGCGGGGCCAACACCACCAGGTCCGAGTGGTACTCCAAGACCCGGTTGAGCATCATGTCCTCACCCCGCACCAGGACCCGACCACCGTCTGGCACCACCTCGGTCACCTTCCCCTTCACGAAGACAGCCCCCTTCTCCTGGGCCGCCCGGTAGAACTCCTCGTACCTCCTCCCAGGGGCCCTAATGTCGATGTAGTGGATGACCACCTCCACCCCTCGATCCCTCAAGAGCTGCGCCTGTTTGAGGCTGTAGAGGCAGCAGACCCGGCTACAGTAAGGCCTACCCACCTCGGTGTCCCTGCTCCCCGCGCAAAGCACATAGGTGACCCTCTTCGCCTCCCTCTCGGTTCCAGGAACCACTATTCGGCTCCCCGTGGGGCCGTTCACGTCGAGTATCCTCTCCATCTCCAGGCTGGTCACCACGTTGGGCATCTGCTTGTACCCGTACTGGGGGAGCCCCGAGAGGTCGTATAGCTCGAACCCCGTGGCCAGTATGATGGCCCCAGCCCTCAACTCCACCACCCTCCCAGGGTCGTCCAGGTCTATGGCCTCCGCGGGGCACACCCGTGTGCAGGCCCCACACCTGAGGCAGGCCTCGAAGTCGATGGTGTATATGCTGGGAACGGCCTGGGGGAAGGGGCGGTATATGGCCGTGCGCTCCCCCAGCCCCTCGTTGAACTCGTCGGGGGCCCTGGCGGGGCAGACCCTGCTGCAAGCACCACACCCAATGCATTTCTCGGGGTCCACCCCCCGGGGCTTGACGTGGACCTTGACGTGGAAGTCCCCGGGGGTCCCAGAGACCTCTTGGACCTCGCTGTAGGTTAGGAGGTTGATGTTGGGGCTCTGACTCAGCTCGGCCATCTTGGGGGTGAGGATGCACTGGCTGCAATCCAGGGTGGGGAAGACCTTGGGGTACTGGATCATGTGCCCCCCCACGCTTGGCCGCTTCTCCACCAGGTGGACCTTGAGGCCGTACTCGCTCAGACGGAGGCTGGCCGTAATCCCGGCCACCCCCCCGCCTATGACCACCACCTCGGGCACCACCTCCATGGAGCCCTCCTCCAGGGGCACCGACTCCAAGCTCCGCTGGACAGCCCCCCGGATCAGGTCCAGGGCCTTCTCGGTGGCCCCCTCGTGGTCGTCCTTGTGGACCCAGCTACACTGCTCCCTGATGTTCACCATCTCCAGGAAGCCTTGGTTGAGGCCCTCCTCCTCCAGGTTGCTCCGGAAGGTGGTTTGATGCATCTTGGGGGTGCAGCAGGCTAATATCACCCTGTCCAGCCCCTGCTCGCGCACCGCGCGCCTAATCTGGTCCACGCTGGGCTTGCTGCAGAGGTACCGCTCCACCGTCACCAAATCCACCTCGGGGCCCAGCTCCTCCGCCACCCGCTGCGTGTCCACTACGTCGCCGATGTTCCCCCCGCACTCGCAGACCCAGACGCCTACCCTTGGTTTAGACATATCCCCAACCTAGACCAGTTTAATATGGTGCTCCAGCGCCCTCTTGCCCCGATACTCGGGCAGCAATATGGGGCTTCTCCTATCGGTTTCAACCCCCTCAGCCGCCAGCATACGCTCGTAAGCCTCCACGTGCTCGAGGGTGAGCTTGCCCACCCGGGCCTTCTTGGCCCTCTCGGCGGCGGCCCTCCCAGCCCTCCGCCCGAAGACGTAGAGGTCCAGCTGGCTGTTACCCATGAGGCGGTTCTTCCCATGGACCCCGCCGCAAACCTCCCCAGCGGCGTAGAGGCCGGGGACACCTGTCTCGCCTTTAACGTTGATCTTGACTCCCCCGTTCTGGTAGTGGAGGGTGGGGAAGACCAGCATGGGTTCGCGGCGTATGTCTATCCCGAACTTGCTGTAGTTGCGCAGCATGGCTGCGAACTCCCTCTCGATGGTTCCCTCGCCGTTGATGATGTCTATTAGGGGTGTGTCCAGCCAGACACCCATCATGCCTGTGGGGGTCTTGATGCCCTTCCCCCGCCCATAGCACTCGCGGATGATGGCCGAGGCCTCCACGTCCCTGGTCTCAAGGGGGTAGACGAATAGCTCTCCGTCGGCGTTCACCGGCTGGGCCCCCCTCCCCCTGAGCTTCTCAGTGCATAGCTGGCCCACGATCTGCTCGGGGTAGGCGGAGCCCGTGGGGTGGAATTGGGTGCTGTCCAGGTGGACGAGCCTGGCCCCTGCCCGGTAGGCCATAACCAGGCCGTCCCCAGTGGCCCCATAGTGGTTGGTGGTCTCGTATCCCTGGATGTGGAGCCTCCCAAACCCACCTGTGGCCAGGATGGTGGACTTGGCCCTGGCAACACGGTAGACATCGCTGTCCAGGTCGTAGAGGAGGGCCCCAGCCACCTGGCCATACTCATCCTTCAAGAACTCCACCGCCGCCGTGAACTCTACGCAGCCGATCTCCCTATTCACCGTCTCATCCATGAGGACCCTGGTGATCTCCAAACCCGTGTAGTCCTTACAGCTATGCATCCTCCTCCTACAGGTCCCACCCCCGGGGGCCAGCTGCATGGAGCCGTCAGGCAGCTTGTCGTAGAGCACCCCCAGCTCCTCGTGCCACTTAATCACCTCTGGGCCATCCTTCACCAGGACCTCCACTAGCTCGGGGTCGTTGTAGTAGTGGCCGCCCCCCATGACGTCTAGGAAGTGGAGCACAGGGCTGTCGTTGGGCGCATCGGCGGCTTGGATGCCGCCCTGGCTCATCTTGCTGTTGGCGTCACCCATCCTCAGCTTCTGGACTATGAGGATGTTCTCCGCGGGGATACCCGAGTCGTTGGCCAGGATGGCGGCGCTTAGCCCCGCCCCCCCAGCCCCGATGACCAGGACATCCACATCGAACTCCACATCCCCCAAGTCGATGGCCGAGGGGTCCACCATGCTGTGAGCCTCCAAGATGTCTGCCACCTCGTGAGGCATGAGCAACCCCTTATCGGGGCCAACCCTAAGCCTCCTCTTCTGGTCCATCCTCCAGTCGGGGTGGTACTCCTCCAGAATCCTCTGCCTCTCCTCAGGAGTCATAGGGGGGAAACGCTTCCCAATCCTCTCCTCCCTAGTCTCCTCGACCCGCCTCAAGCTCTCCTGCATATAGTCGGGGTAACCGCTCACGTAGTCACTCACTTATATCAATCTCCCTCGAGTTATACAACTGGGCCAGCTCCTCCTTGCTGGCCTTCTTAAGCCTCTCAATCTCCTCGTCGTAGACACCTTTCTCGACCTCCTCCACCCGGTCCAAGACCTGTTGGGCCGGCCCATCGATGTACCGCGCGTAGAGCCTCCTAGCCAGCTGGGCAACGTTGTAGGGCACTATCTCCGCGGGGCACCGCACGGCGCATAGCCCGCAGCTTATGCAGTCGAAGCTGAGCTCGGTGGCCTTGGCTAGGTCGCCCCTGAGGGCTGCCTGGACGTAGTCCATAACCATGATGTCCTGGGGGCAGGCCTTGGTGCAGGTGTTGCAGGAGAGGCACCGGCTCACCTCGGGGTAGTATTCGAGGATGGTGGAGGCCGATGGCTTCAACTCCTCCAACCGGTAGGTCTTCTTGGCTGCGGGGCTGAAGGGGATCTGGGCTATCACCATTCCGTCCTCCACAATCTTCTGGCAGGCCAGCGCCCCCTCCAGCTTGTAGCTCCCCTTACGCCGGTAGAGCGTGGCACAGGCCCCGCAGAACCCTCCGCGGCACCCCGCGCCTCTGCGGAACTGGTGGCCGGCGTACTCCATGGCCTTCATAATGGTAAGGTCCTTGGGGACCTTGTGCTTCTTTCCCAAAACATATATCGTTACGTAGTCGCTCTCCAAGTCTAACCCTCCAATAGCCCCCGCTCCTCCAATAGTGGTGTGGGGTCGGGTGTGTTGGGGGAGAACCCTGCCTCCCCTGGGCCCAGACCGAAGGCTAGGGCCATGAGTTGTGTAAAGTAGATTACAGGTATGGGTTGGAACCCTGGGTGGCGCCTGGCGATGCGGTCCTGCATCCTGCCCAGGTTGTACTCGCAGAGGGGGCAGGCGGTCACCAGCAGCTCGGCCCCCATCTCCTGGGCTTGGGATAGTATGCGGTGAGCCAGCTCTGAGACTGTTTCAGGCATGTGGACCGTCTGGTAGCTGCCGCAGCACTTTTGCTTGTAGGGGAAGTCCACCACCTCCCCGCCCAGGGCTTGGACCATGTTCTCCATGATGGTGGGGTTATCGGTGTCATCCAGCCCCACGCCCCGGGGCCTCAGTAGGAGGCACCCATAGTAGGGCGCCACCCTCAACCCCTCCAAGGGCTTCTTGACCGCCTCCCTCACTCGCTGCCACCCCAACTCCCTTAGAACCTCCAAGAGGTGCACCACTTTGACCCGCCCCTGGTACTGGTGTTCCTCCTTGGTCATTATCTCCACGATTTTCTCCCGCCTCTCCTCGTCCTCCTGGAAGACGGAGTTAGCCCTCTTCAAGGTGTTGTAGCACATGGCGCAGAGGGTTACCAGGCGGTCGTCATCCACCAGGCCCTCCCCCTTCATCTCCTGAGCCCTAAGGAGGTTTCGGATGGGCGCCAACTGGTGCATCACATCGTCTGTGGCTAGGCTGTGAACCGTGCCGCAACAAGTCCAGCGCTGGAGCTCCACCAATTCCAGCCCCAGGGCCCCCGCCACCAGGTGGGCCGAGTCCTCGAAGCCCTTGGCCTGGTCCTTTAGGGTGCACCCCGGATAGTAGGCCAGGCGAATCATGCCGTCAGCTTCCTCTGGTTGCTGATGAGGGCTATTTGAGGCAGAGTCCTAAGCTCTTCGGGGCTCAGCTCGTCCAGGCTCACCCGGTTGTACTTCCGCCTCAAAACCAGTTGCCTGAGGGCCTCCATGACGTTGGCCACATCGATGCCTCGTGGGCAGCGGACCTCGCAGCTGAAGCAAGTCATACAGGTCCAGATGGTGGTGGACTCCAACACCTCCTCCAGCCCCAGCTGGGCCATGCGAATCACCTTGCTGGGTAGAAGATCCATCTCCTGGGTCATGGGGCAGCCCCCACTACAGGCACCACACTGGAAACACAGGTCCAGGTTCTCCCCGCTTAGCTCCTCCACCCTTTCCTTGAAAGAACGCTGGTCGGGGTTGAACCCTAGCTGCTGGCTCTTGAAGGTTAGCATCTCTAGTTGGTTTACTCAGCCTATAATAATATTTTTGAATTGGCCACCCGCCACGGGTAAAACCAATATAGTTTCCAGGGGATTCATTAAGGATCAAGTTGGAGCACCATGTCAAAACCCCCGTCCCCGAGGAGGAGATCAGGCGACTCAGGGTGGGGGACATAGTCTACATCTCGGGAACCGTCATCACGGCGCGTGACGAAGCACACCTTAAGGCCCTTGAGATGTGGGAGAAGGGGGAGGAGCCCCCTGTGAGCTTTGAGGGAAACGTGGTCTTCCACTGCGGCCCCATCATGCGCAGGGAGGGAGACAGGTGGGTTGTGGTGGCGGCGGGGCCCACCACCAGCGCCCGTATGGAGATATTCCAGGACAGATTCATCGAGGCCTTCAGGCCCAGCATCATAGTGGGTAAGGGGGGCATGGGTGAGCGGACGGCTGCCGCCTGCGAGAAGTATGGCTGCGTCTACGGGGCTTTCACCGGGGGTGCCGCACTCCTGGCTGCCCGGGGCATCAAAGAGGTTCGCGAGGTGTTTTGGTTGGAGGAGCTGGGTATGCCCGAGTGTCTGTGGGTCTACGAGGTGGAGGAATGGGGCCCCATCACGGTTACCATAGACACCCACGGGGGGAACCTGACGGCCGATGTGGCCAAGCGTATCCAGGCCAACAAAGAGAGGATCCTAGGGGGATTGGAGGGTTAGAGATGTTAGCGAGTAAGGTTGAAGAGGTGGCGGTGGAGCTGCTGCGGAGAGCAGCCACCGAGCTTTCCCAGGAGTATAAGGGGGCGCTGGAGGAGGCGTTGGAGGCTACTGCCGGCGCCGTGGGAAGGTCCCAGTTGGGCAACATTCTGGAGAACGTGGAGCTGGCCCGGGAGGGCAGCCTCCCCATGTGCCAGGACACGGGTGTGGTGGCGTTCTACGCCAGGGTGGGGGATGGGTTCCCCCTCCGGTCGGAGTTGAGGAAGGTGTTGGTGGAGGCCACCAGGCGGGCCACCGGGGAGGTTCCCCTGAGGCCCAACGCGGTGGACCCCTTTGGTGGGAACACGGGGGACAATGTGGGGCCCTATGGACACGTGCCCATTATCTACTGGGAGTTGGTGGAGGGCGACAAGTTGGAGCTCACCGCGGCACCCAAGGGTGGGGGCAGTAGCAATGTGGCCGCCCACAGGATGTTGAAGCCGGGGCTGGGGTGGAAGGGGGTTAAGGCCTTCGTGGTGGAGGCCCTGGCCCAGGCTGGGAGCCTTGGGTGTCCCCCCTACTTCGTGGGTGTGGGGGTGGGGGGCGGGGAGGACCTCTGCATGGTGTTGGCCAAGAAGGCGCTGTTGAAGCCTTTCCGGGTGAGGAGCCCCAACCCCCATGTGGCCGAGCTGGAGGAGGAGCTATACCAAGCCCTCAACGAGCTGGGCATAGGCGCCATGGGGCTGGGGGAGGGGCCCTCAGTGCTGGACGTCCACGTGGAGGTCGCCGCCAGGCACCCCGCCAGCCTGCCGGTGGGAGTGGTCATCAGCTGCTGGGCCCTCCGGCACGCCTCGGCCACCATTGGGCCAGATGGGAAAGTGGAGTACCACTGAGCCTGGGGGTGGGGGGGTGAGGGTCTCGGTCCAGGTGTTGGGCTCCCAACTAGACCACCCCATCACCCTCGAGCTGCCGCAGGGGTCCACCGTGGGCCAAGCCTTAGACGGCCTCAGAGCCCAGGCACCTGGGCTGGACCCCAACCCCCTGGAAGACCCCTCATCCTACCTCGTGCTAGTGGAGGGCGTGGAAGTGGGGAACCTGGAGGGGCTTGACACCCCTCTGAAGGATGGACAGAAACTGGTGGTTATACCGGTGGTCCACGGGGGCTAACTGTTTTTAAACCGTGGGAGCCGAGAACCAGCCATGAGCCAGCCCTGCACCAAGTGCCGGTCCCAGCCAGCCATCTACCACCGGCCATACTCGGGGGAGC
>CAYWWV010000006.1:0-2511 GCA_964462185.1 uncultured Candidatus Bathyarchaeia archaeon
TGTATCTCCACTTTTTCGAACTGGGTGTACTGGCTGCTGATCCCCCCCATCCAGTAGGAAACACCAACGGCCACCGAAATGGCCACTGCAACCAGTATCACTGTGGCGATAACTGGACTTACAGCTTTTCGAGTTGCGAGTTTCATTTTCTCACACCCTCTTCTGTAAGCAGTTCTCTTAAAAGGAATTTGTAATTTAAAAACCTAACTAAATTCTATATTGTTGATGCTGGTTAGGGGCTGAGGGAAGGGTTAAGGGCTTGTACTCGGCTACCCCTTGATTACTCGGGGGAGGGCTATGTTGACTATTCTGGATATGTGGTTGAGCTGCCACTGGGCGTTGTTTGAGACGGGTGTGGGTTTGAACACGTATTCCTCCTCACCCAGGCCCTCAGCGGATCTCTCCAGCCTAGATATGATCCACTCAACTCCTCTCCCAGTATCTCTGACTTCATGGTGATAACCCCATTCCTGGTGGCCCGTAAACCGTTTTCCAGGGAAACCTTTCCATTTTAATAAACATCTGGGAAGGTTTTTTCCAATATTTTTTATTTTGGCAATGCGTGTTAAGCTGGATGTTGTTTCCTTTGTCGGATTTGGAGATGAGGATCATCGCCGCCCTAAGGGAAGACCCGCGTATGACTGTCACAGAGCTCTCAAGGAAGGTGGGTGCTTCCAGGCCTACCATCCTCAAGTCTATAAGGAAGCTGGTTTCCTCCGGGGAGATGTTGCTTTGCTGCGGGGTGAACGCTAAGGAGATGGACATTAAGATGGCGCAGGTGGGCATCCAGGTGAGGTCCCCCACTGCCAGGGCTGGAATAGTGGAGGCCCTCTCCAAGTGTCCGCATGTGGTCAATATTTTCAGGGTTACCGATGGTGTGAACCTTTTGGTGCAGGTTTGGGGGCGGGAGGAGGCCTTCATCACCTCCCTGGCGAACTGCATAGGTGACTTGGAGGATGTTGAGGTGAAATACTGCCGCCAGTTGGGGACCCCCCTTGTGGACACCCTCATCCCCATGATCCCCGGAGACAACTCGTCCACCCCCTGCGGCAAGAACTGCCGCCAATGCCAGAACCTGGCTAACAACTGGTGTGACGGCTGCTACCCCTATGAGGCCGTCTAGTCAGGATTTATCACCCCTCTAGTATCTGGGGGTGGGGGTGTTTCCACTCCTCTTGGTTTATGAATTCCTCCACCAATCCCTGGATCCCCTCTCTGAACCTGTCCAGCGAGAATTCCTTCGCCCTCTCCACCGCGTTCCGCCTCAACTGGCACCTGTGTTCCTCCTCCTCCAGTATCAAGCGGATCCTCTCCGCCGCCTCCTCCAGAGACGAGTAGCCGTACCCCGCAACCCCCTCAACCCCGCCCAGAACGTCCAGCCAGGGGCCGCCTCCACGGCAGACCAGTGGGATGCAGCCCAGAGCCATCCCCTCCACCACCGCCATTCCGAAGGCCTCATCCTCCTGGGTGGAGAGGACTATGCTCCCTCTGGCCAGGGTCTGTAGGAGCCTTTCTCTGGGGGGGTTGAGGAGGAGTTCCAGGTTGTGCCTCCCTTGGAGCTGGGAGACCAGCCGGGCCGACTCGGGGCCGGTCCTCCCAGCAAGGGTGAACCTTACCCGGGGAAGCATATCCGCCAAGGCCGCCAGCGCTTGGAGCCCCTTTCCCGGCGTTATCCTGGCCACCGCCACCACCCTCCCATCCTTCTGCTGGTTGAGGGGGGCTACGGTGATGGGGGGGTGTAGCACCAAGGCCTGTTTCCTCAGCTCCTCTGGGAGGAGGCGGAGGGTGTAGTGGGAGTTGGTTACGAGGAGGGGGCTTGTCTTGAGCCCTAGTAGCTTGGGGGCTGCCCTGTGGAGGTGGCGGGCCAGGGGCCACTGGGGGATGCGGTAGGGGTTCCCCCTGCGGCTTTGGAGGGGGGCTGAGTGTATTATGGATATTTGAGCCACGTGGGGGAGGGCTTCCCCGTAGTTGTTGATGGTGAGCCGGGTCTCTGACTTGGCCTTGTGGAGGATTCCCAGGTACCTGGTGGCTGCCAGTAGCCAGGTGTGGAGCCCTTCAAGCTCCAAGGGCCTCTCTTGGAGCCAATGCTCGCCATCGGGCCTTACCCAGGTGTCGAAGGTCTTTGAAACCCTCCTCCAATCGGTCTTGTCCAAGGTGTAGAGTGAGACCTCGTGTCCCGCGTCTTTCAGGGCCTCCAGGGCTCTGAGAAGGTATAGCTCTGCGCCTCCAAGCCTGTTGAGGCTTGGGTGTACCAGGGATATCTCTGCCAACCCAGGGAGAATTTGATGCTTGGAGGGGATAACCCCCTTGTAACCCCTCCCCAGGGGAGGGGGGCACATGGAGGGGGCTGTGCTGGGGTTGGCCCTGGCCGCGTTAGGGGGTTATTGCCATCAGCCTGGGGGGGTTTCCCCGCTCCAACCTTAAACAGAAGCTGTATCGATCCAGGTCCATGGCGAGATGGTAGTCGGCCTCTGTGAAGTGGGGTTGGTGGGGGTCGAAGAACTTGGCCCC
>CAYWWV010000006.1:2611-31400 GCA_964462185.1 uncultured Candidatus Bathyarchaeia archaeon
GATGGTAGTCGGCCTCTGTGAAGTGGGGTTGGTGGGGGTCGAAGAACTTGGCCCCCTGGGGGTGGGCCCTGATCCTCCTCTCCATCTCCGCGAAATCAGGCCTCAAACCCCCCAGCCTCTGCTCCAGGTAGTCGGCCAGCGACTCGTCTTCGGGGGAAGGCTCCACCCCGCCCCACCCCATGGCCACCAAGCTCACACATCTGGGCCTCCTCCCCTGGATATACTCAACCGTGGCCTCCGCAGTCACAAAGGCCCCCGCTAACACCTCATGGCACTGGGCCGCGGCGTAGAGTCCCTGGGTTCCGGCGCTGGTGGTCTGGATGAGTGTTCGCCCAGAGAGGTCCAGGCCCAACAACTCCGCGGGGCTATTCCCATAATCGAACCCAGAAACCTTAACCCCGCCCCGCTCCCCCATCACCAACCACCCCGGGTTTTCCCCCCTCAACCTCAGAGCCTCCTCCACCGTGGCCACAGGGACCACGGCCTCCGCCCCCTGGGCAAGGGCCACGGCGGCCGTGGTGAAGGCCCTGAAGACGTCGATTACCACGCATAATCCCTGGGCCTTCTTGGCCCCCTCCAAGAGGCTTAGACGCCGGACCTCCAACTACGCCCCCCGATCCACCTCTACTACTCCGCCCTTCACCACCATCCTTATGTGGGACTTGTCTGTGAGGATGCGGATGTCTTTCAGGGGGTTGCCGTCCACCAGCACCAGGTCCGCCAGCTTGCCGGGCTCCACGGTTCCCAGCTTGTCCCCCAAGCCCACGCAATCCGCCCCCACCTTGGTGGCCGCAACCAGGGCTTCCATGGGGGTGAAGCCCGCCTCCACCATCAACGCCAACTCTTCAGCGTTCTCCCCATGCTTGTTGAAGGGGGTCCCCGCGTCGGTCCCCATGGCCACCTTCACCCCCTCCCTCAGACTCTTCAAGGTGTTCTTCCGCACCTCGTGGGCGATCTCCTCCGCCTTATCCACGGCGTACTTGGGGATACCCGCCTCCAAGCCGTGCTCCACGATCTTCCACCCAGCCACCAAGGTGGGAACCAGGAAGCCCCCCCTCTCCCTGAGGAGGCGACGCCCCTCGGAGTCGATGAGGGAGCCGTGCTCTATGGTTCTAACCCCGGCCAGGATGGCGTTCTTGATGCCTGTGGCCCCATGGGCGTGGCTGGCCACGTATCTCCCCACACACCCGGCTTCATAGGTGATGGCCTCTATCTCCTCCAGGGTGAACTGGGGGGTGTCCACTGGATCGGTGGGAGACATAACCCCTCCGCTGCTGCAAATCTTGACGAAGTCGCCGCCCATGCGCAGCTGCTCCCGGGCAGCCTTGCGGCACTCCTCAACTCCATCGGCTATCCTACTCATGGCGCTAAAACTGACGCCGCTAGGCAGGTGGAAGTCGGCGTGGCCCCCCGTCATGCTGATGACCTTCCCGCAGGCCAAGAGCCTGGGCCCCCGTACCAACCCGCTTCTAACCCCGTCCCTCAGCGCCAACCCGTAGTCCTCGGGTGCGCCCATGTCCCTCACCGTGGTGAACCCTGCCTCCAGCATCCTCCTCAGGTTCCTAACCCCGAAGAGGAGCAGGGTCCCCCGCCGGTAGTTGAGGTTGGCCATGATGCTGGGGTCGCTGTTGCTGCAGACGTGGACGTGGCTGTCTATGAGGCCTGGCAGCAGGTAGGCCCCCTGGGCGTCCACAACCTGGGCGTCTCTGGGGGCGTCCAAGCCCCTCCCCACCTCCACAATTTTCTCCCCCTCCACCACCACGGAGGCCTCCTCCAGAACGGGGCCCCCAGTGCCGTCGATTATATTGGCGTTTTGGATAACCAGCTTGCTCAAATCGGGTCAAATAGTTTGGGGCTTGGAGAGGTTAAGGGTTTTTGGTGAAGCCGGCGGTGCAACCAATAAGTATTTCTCTCCTGGGCCCCCCAACTAGGTGGAAATGCTGGACATCAGGCTCATACGGGACAACCCCGAGAAGGTCCGGGAAAACCTGGCCCGCAGACACGACCCCGAGAAACTGGAGCTACTGGACCGCGTCATCGAGACCGACAAGCGGTGGCGCCAACTGGTGGCCCAGGTGAACCAGTTGAGGCGGCGGAGGAACCAGATATCCTCAGAGATCGCCAAGACCATCAAATCCGGGGGCGACCCCTCCAGCCTAAAGGAGGAGGCCAGCAGAATCCCCTCCCAGCTCAGCCAGCTCGAGGAGGAGAAAGACCGCCTCGAGGAGGAGCTCCGCAGGGGCCTGATGAGCCTGCCCAACCTGCTCCACGAGTCGGTCCCATACGGGGTGGACGACAGTGACAACGTGGAGATTCGAAGGTGGGGGAGCCCCCCCCAGCTGGGGTTCCAACCCAAAAGCCACCTCGAGATAGCCGAGGCGTTGGGCATAGCCGACTTCGAGAGGGCCGCCAAGGTGGCGGGGACCGGCTTCTACTATCTGAGGAACGAGTTGGCCCTCTTGGACCACGCCCTACAGCGCTACGCCATCGACCACCTCCTATCCAAGGGATACACCCTTGTGGAGCCACCCTACATGTTGAGGAGGAAGGCCTACGAGGGGGTCACCGACCTCGCCGACTTCGAGTCGGTCATGTACAAGGTGGAGGGGGAGGACCTCTACCTCATAGCCACCAGCGAGCACAGTATAGGGTCCATGTTCATGGATGAAACCCTCCTAGCCGAGGACCTGCCCCTCAAGTTTGTGGGGATAAGCCCCTGCTTCAGGAGGGAGATCGGCCAACACGGGAGGTACACCAAGGGCATATTTAGGGTCCACCAGTTCCACAAGGTGGAGCAGTTCATATTCAGCCTGCCTGAGCAGAGCTGGGAGCTCCATGAGGAGCTTCAGAGAAACAGCGAGGAGCTCTACCAGGGCTTGGGCCTCCACTACCGAGTTGTGAATGTCTGCACAGGGGACATGGGGAGCATCGCCGCCAAGAAGTACGACATAGAGTGCTGGATGGCCGATGGGGAGTTCAGGGAGACGGGGAGCAACAGCAACTGCACCGACTACCAGGCTCGTAGGCTCAACATCAAATACAGGCTCAAGGAGGGGGCGCCCCCCGAGGGGTATGTCCACACCTTGAACAACACTGCCCTCGCCACCAGTCGCACCATGATAGCCATCCTGGAGCAGTACCAGAGGGAGGATGGAACCGTGGAGGTCCCCAAGGCCCTCAGGCCCTACATGGGGGGGCGGGAAGTCATCGACGGCTCCCTTAACCCTGTGGGGGTTTAGCCGGGGAAGGGTTTATAGGGGTGTGAACCCCATCAACCCATGAAGAATGTTTCATGGTGGTCCCCTTGAAGCAGTTTGACACCAAACTATGCTATGGGTTCTTCTCGGCTCTTGCCAACCCCACCCGGCTTTACATCTTGGAGCAGCTATGTCAAGGCCCTATGACGGTGAAACAGCTGGTGGAGAAGCTGGGCCAGGAGCAGAGCATGATCAGCCATAACCTGAGACCCCTCACCAGGTGCAACCTTGTGAGGCGGATTAGAGAGGGGCGGACAATCCTCTACCAGGTGAACAAGGAGACGCTGGGGCCCCTCCTGGAGACGGTGGAGCGCCACTACAAGGAGTTCTGCGGGGGCGAATGCCCAAGGAGGGCTGGGCGTTGAGCTTCATCCGCAGGCCCGGGGAGAACTACTGCCCTGGGATAGAGGACTTTGTGAGGCCCAGGGTGGAGTACCAGGTGTGCCCTGAGTGTGGGGGGCGCTTGGAGTATTGGAGCGATGAGGAGCGGGGGGTCTGCCTGGACTGTGGTTTCGAGGTGGCCAAGGAGAACCCCACCCCCAGCTGCCTAGAGTACTGTGAATATGCTGACAAATGTCGGGGAATAATCCTATCCAAGAGGCGTCGCTGAGGCGGAGGCCTTATAAGCGGGGGTGGGGTGTAGTGGCTGGACTGTTTAGCTTTGGGTAAGAAACTGGTTAAAAGCGAGTCCGACGCCAGTCGGAACATAAAGATGCCTAATGAGTTCGACATTTTGGGCATTGTAAAGAAGAATTACGGGTTCACCCGGATGAATGTGAAGTGCCAGGATGGGGAGACCCGGGTTTGCAGGGTGCGGGGCAAGATGAAGAAGAGGAACTGGGTTCGCGAGGGGGATGTGGTGCTGGTGAGCCCCTGGGAGTTCCAGTCAAGCGAGCGGGGGGACATAGTTTACAGGTACACCCGCAACCAATCCGAGTGGCTCCGGAGAAAAGGCCTCCTCAAAATAGAGTAGGCCTCAACGAGCGTACCAGAAGAACCTCACATCGTAGTTCTTGGGCTTTTTAACCGTCAGCTGGAAATGGGTGCTGTTCCAAGCAGACACCCAATACTTATCCGTTTCCAGGGTGCCGGTGACCACTATGGCCTGGGGTGTGCGCCCCAGGTGGTGCTCCACCCAGGTGGAGCTCTGACCCGCACCCAGTATGAAGCTCCCCCCCTCCTCCTCCAGTGTCAAGGTGGTGGTGGCCGTGAACCCGCTGGGCGTTGAGAGGGAGACCCTGTCAAACCCCTGGGACCCCAGGATGTGGACCCGGATCTCCAAGACCTCCCCCGGGTCCCAGATCCCCGTCCCCTCCTCGGGGTCCACAGGGTTCAAGAGGTCCCCCTGGGCCCCCTTATAGTAGACCTCCTCCACCCTCCACCACGAGTCCCCCCCTGCTCTGTAGCCCACGTGGGTGGTGGTCCACTTTGTGGAGTCGTTGTAGGTGGCTAGAAGGGTGAAGTACTCCAGGTCTCGAATGGGGAAGCCCGCCTCACCGGTGTTGGAGACGTTTAATAGTAGGTCTGTGGAGTTGAGGCGTCTCCACCCGGTGAACCCCACCCGCTGGGTGGTGGCCTCCAACAGGTTGTCGGTCTCTTGGGAGAGGACCTGGCTCAAGCTCTCGAACCCCTGGTTGGAGGCGTTCATCAGGAGGTGTAGCCCAGCCACAAACATGATTACTGAGAAGGCCGCCGCTACCACCGTGGACTGGCCCATCTATATCCTCTCGTCGTCGCCCTTAGGCTTGGGGCTGGGTAAAAAGGTTTAATGGAGGGCTGCTCCAGTTGCTGGGCAGCCTAATGCTGGGTGGCGGCTCTCCACTCCCGCATGAGTTCCAAGAGTTTGCTCCCGCTCTTGGGGCCCAGGTCAAATCTTCCCCCAGAGATCAACTGGGCCAGCCTCTCAGGCCTCTCCCGCGCCGCCCAAACGGTGAACTCCCTGAAGGCCTCCTCGGCCCTCCTCCTCGTCTCGGGGTTTGCCTCCAGCTTGGCCTCCACTATGCGGCCGTCTCTCACCTCGAACTCGGCATGGTAGTGGGCTTCCTGGATTCCAGCCGCCTCCAACCAGTCGCTTCTCTCGGCAACCACGGCCCTGACTTTGCCTCCCTCCACCTCCGGGGCCTCAAGCCTCCACCGGGTGTGAAGAGCAGCATCGTAGACGGCTGCCTCCCCCGCCTCTAACTTGTGGGAGCCCGCCCCCAACCCCTGCCTAGCCAGCACAGCCCCCTCCATGTGGAGCCCCCCCAGCTTGTCCAAGTCGCCGGCGTTGTAGGCTTTCCTCCACTCCTCCAACACTTGTATGGTCTCCGATCCCTCCATACACTCACCTGTTTGCAATAGCTAAAACTGATAGATATTGGGATTATGGAGCATGGCTCCCCTAATTGGGCTCCTCTTCCTCCTTCTCTGGGGGCTTCTCCAGGAGCTTTATGAGCTTCTCTATGTTCTCCCGATTCTCGAATACGGTTATGAGCTTCTCCCCCAGGTTATCCATTCCCCGGCCCAAAAAGGGCAAGAAGGGGGAGAGGGCGAACCTGCTAAGCTCCCCCCCCACATAGGCCAGAGGCTTCACCGTCTCCAAGCTCATGATGGCCACCGTCTCCAAGCCATACTTTCGGATGCGCTTGGCAGCCTCCTTAAGGATTCGTTCAACCTCCTCCGGGGGGAGGTCGTCGGAGTCGGTTCCTCCCATGTTTATGCATGCGGCGGCCAGGCTTATATGGGTTAACCGGCCTCGGCCCTAGCCCTCCTCAGCCTCTCCCTCATGGCCACCACGGAGGCCGAAACACCCCCCAACAGGTAGAGGGCTAACAGGGATTTGAAGAAGGGGGCCACGTTTCCCCGGGTGAAGGCTATTAGGCAGGCTATGGTGAAGACCCAGGAGAAGGCAGCGCTTTTCAAGGCCACGGGAAACTGGTTGCGAGTTGTCCTCCTCAACACAAGGTAGGTTGAGGTGGCGCTGCCTGCATAGTAGACTAGGTAGGAGAGAGCCCAGGGGGTCGTCCAGAGCTGGGACGCTTGGAGCCAGACATAGACCACGCCGTAGGCGAGTACGGCTGCCGCCAGGTAGTCGGTTACGCTTGGCTTCTTCTCTGGGCTATCCACAACACCCAGTTGGTTTGAAACATTAAAAAAATAGGGGTTATACTATTTGCAACCAATCTCGTAGTAGGAAGATTATTCGCCCTTGGTACATGCCGAACCTGCTCATAATGGTGTTCCCGAAGCTGGCGCCGAAGGCCAGCAGCATCATCCACCTGCCCACCCGGGGGATCCACCCCAGGGTGCCTGTGTGTATGTCCTCCCTGGTGAAGATGAAGTGGCTCAGGGCTGTGATCACACCCACGAAGGTGATGATGTTGTTAATGGTCCCGAAGGCGTCTGCAGCGATGAGGGGTGAGGTCGTCTGGGCTATTTGTTTGACGAAGTCGCTGTGGATGGCTGCTCTGATGCTGATGCCTACTCCGTTCCCAACGAGGAACGCTATGGGGTATCGGTACAGCCAGTAGTATTTGTCGTGGAACCTGGCGTAGAGCAGGATGCCCAGTATGAAAACCACGATGTAGATCATCTCCCCCTGGGCTAAATGGTTCCAGCCGTAGTCTCGGATGTTCTTTATACCCATGACAATGGCGTGGCCCGCGGCCACCCCAATGAAGGTGTTCTCAGCGAACTTGAAGACTACGTTGTCCCTGAAGGCGTAGCTGGTTGCAGCTATGGTGAAGAAGGCTGCTATCCAGATTTGTGCATCTGTGGAGACCATTAGGATTCCTCCTCCTTGGTTTTGCGGGTCATCCAGAATGAGATGTTCCCGATGGCGATGAACACCAAGACCAGGGTCTGGGTGAAACTCAGTATGTCGCTGCTTACGATGGCGTCTCCGGGGTGTCCCGTGAGGAACTCCAAGTCAGCAGCTCCCTTAATCCCATCCATGAGGCCCAATAATTGGCCCGAGTCGTAGTAGGGCTTGATGCTGGTGGTCATCATGCTCAGGCATCCCCCCAGCAAGGGCTTGTTGTACTGGCTGTAGGCCTGGTAGACCCAGCCCTCGGCGACTCCGCCGGCTGTGGTTAGGTAAGCCACCAGAGCAAAGTCGTCAGCCCCGTTGATGTTTTCCAGCAGGGGGAGCTGGGATATGGGTGTTCCCTGGTAGTCCGTGGATACTAGAGATTTGAGGTCCCCCAGGACGCCGGCCATGGCTGTCTGCTCGCCTGCAATATAGCCGAGGAAGACGTAGTCCTCCCCGTAGACCGCACCATAGTTTTCCTCCGGCTTAACCTCCTCCATAATCAACGGGTACATCATAGTCCCCTCTAGGGCGGTGGCCATGATGACTAGTTTCAGGTTCTTCTCGAACATTTGGTGGAACGCAGCGATGTTTCCAGGCCCCAGGCTTGGGTATCCACCCGAGCCGTACCCTATGTCAAATAGAACCACTGATCCCTCAGGCAGTTGCTCCACCGTGTTGTACCAGGCGCGAGACATATCTCCCGTTAGGATGGGTAGCCCCAGCGGCCTAATAGCTGGGATTATCATGGCTAACACCACCAGGGTCATCACGACCTCCCTGGGGACCGCCGTAAGTTTCTCCCACACAGACATGTCAACGCCTCCCTAGGTACCCGGTCTCCATGCCGAGCAGCGTCCTGATGCCGAGAATCACTGCGCCTATGCCGATGCCGATCCTGACTCCCCTGTATGCGCCGCTGACTATTGGTCCGAATATCCACTCCCTCATGTGGAAGAAGCCGGGGTAGATGGCTGGGAAGACAGGTGTGTTTCCCAGGATCACGAGTATAGCTGTGATGAAGAGGAGGCCTGCCTCAAAGTTCCTGGCCCGCAGCACTTTGTAGGCCCCATAGGCCATGTAGAAGGCCAGGCTGCTGTACATGGTGGAGCCTAGAGGTAGGTAGATGGCGTTGTAGAGCCATGAATAGGTTGGGCCTTGGTCGTATTGGCCTGTGGAGAGTCCTACCACCACGAAGACCGTCAGCATTAGTAGGAGCCAGCCGCTGAATAGCCAGTCCGAGCCCTCGCGCCTTTGGGAGATTCTTCTCCCATGGACCCTGAATAGGTTCACCGCGCCTAGTCCCAGGGCGAATCCCTGTAGGACCACGCCCCAGTTCTTGATTATGGTGAAGGTGTCTGTGATGGCTTGGACACCTGTGTAGTAGTCTAGGACGGCAATAATCCCCACTATGAAGGTTATTGCCAAGGGTAAGTCACGCTTATAGTCCATACTCATCTCACCTCGACAATATCTCCGTTATTATGTTGATGCCCGCGGTTGAGAGTAGGGCTCCGATGATGGAGATGATTATTGCTGCCATCTTGTACCAGTCTTGGGCTGCGATGCTACCGATCTGCTGGGGGTCCTTGGAGACGTAGGCGCCTGCGGCGAATATCTCCTCCCCGATGAGGACGTAGTCGCATAGGGCTGCGAAGAAGGGTATCTGGTATGTCCTAGCTGTGCCCCCCACTTGCATGGCTCCCACCCTGTCGAAGGACTCGGCGAACATCATGCTTTCAGCCCAGAAGGGGCCGATCATGATGTTCCCCGCAGGCTTCATACGGGCGGCCATGCCAATGATTCCGCTGGCCCAGGCGAATTGGGTCCCAGAGAGGTAGGGCATCTGCTCGTCCACATCCAGCTCGTCAAGCTTTCCCTCAGCCCTGTAGGCGTCCCGCACCAGTTCCACAGCTACAGGCATGACGTCTACCCGGGCCTGGGGGGCGTAGAGCTTGGCCCCCAGCCTGGCGCATAGCTCGGCCACGTAGCTGAGTATGCTGAGCCCTGCAATGGTCTGGGTGGCGTATATGTCGGTGAACTGGCCCATGCCGATGATGTCGAAGACGGGCCGCCCCATCTCCACCGACCTACCGATGACCTCCTCTATGGCGTCTAGTCCGGGGATCCTGCGGATGTGAATCTTTCCCTCTTTACCCATGCCGACGGCCACGTAGGTGGCTACCCACGCCAGTATGAATGCTATTAAGGGGAATACTCTTCCTTCCGTTATCAATGCCATTGTTTTTCCTTCCGTTTTCCGTAGTTAATCGTATTTACCATAAGTATAAAACCTTATAGCCTAAGGCCATTAGGAATAAAAGCCCTGGGGGTGTGGTGGAGGTATGGGGGAGCAGAGGGAGTTCTTCCACGTATTGGTCGCAGGGGCAAGCCTGGCCTTTGGCATCCCCTTCCTCGGCGGAGAGGTGTTGGCCCTCCTCTGTAAAGGCCCGGAACTTAAACAGGTTTTTTTCTGGTTGGTCGTTGGCTTACACCTGGTTGGGGGAGTGGCTGGTGGTGTCCTTGTGGCCACACGCTGGCCCATGGGGGGGTGGAGGAGCCTGGCGGCCACCGGCCTGCTGGCCTATCTGATTCAACAGGTCCTCAGCCTGTTGTTCTACGGGTCTTCTGCGTTGGGGGACCCTCTTCCACTGGTGGCCCTGCTGGGGGGCTGTCTCCTGGGAGGAGGGTTGAGGGGCCTATCCCTGCATGGGGGTGGACCTTAGCACCCGTCCTCCCCGGGCTCCGGTGTGCTCCCCGTCTAACATGGTCAGCACCCCGTTGACGGCTAGGTGGTGGATCCCCGTGGGTTTTCTTGTGGTGGCCTGGGGCGGGGCGTACTGGGCGGTGTCGGCCACGGTGTCGGGGTCGAAGGCCACTATGTCTGCCTTGAAGCCTGGTGCCAGTATGCCTCTGTCTGTGAGGCCCAGTATCTGGGCTGGGAGGCTGGTCATCTTCCTCAACGCCTCCTCCAACGTTAGAACCCCCTTTTCCCTCACGTATCGCCCCAGCACCCTGGGGAAGGTGCCATAGAAGCGGGGGTGGGGGGCGGGGATGTGGCGGGCCAGGGGGCCCCTGGGGGAGTGAACCCGCCCGTCGCTTCCAAAGGCCACCCAGGGCTTCCTCATGGCCGCCTCCACGTTCTCCTCGCTCTGGTTGAAGTTGACTATGCTGAAGCCGCCCTCCACGCTCCCCCCAAGCGTAGCCTCCAAGTGGCTCCTAAGAAGACCTAAAGCACAGTCTAGGGGGTCTTCCCCCCTCTCCTGGGCCACCTCTGCCACCGTCTTCCCCACCAGCCCGGGGTCCGCGGGGTAGCTGCCTATAAGGGCGGCCTCGGGCCCCCCGCGGTCCTCCATGGAGGATGCTAGCCCCGACCTTATCTCAGCGTATTTCTGGGGGTCTTGCAGCCTTTCTAGGAGGGCTTGGGGGCCTCCCTCGTTTGCCCATTTGGGTATCCAGGCTTGGAGCCCTGTGCCGCTAGCCGTGTAGGGATATTGGTCGGCGGTGATCTGCAGCCCCTCCCGGCGGGCCTCCTCCACCATCTCCAGTAGCCGCGGGAAAGCCCCGTGGAGCCTCTTGGACAGGACCTTGATGTGGCTTATGTTCACGGGGATCCCCGCCTCCCTGGCTATGGTGATGGCCTCCCTGAAGGCCGACTCGGGGTCTCCCCTGTCGCCCTCATCCCTAATGTGGCTGGAGTATATGCCCCCGTGGCTGGCTACCACCTTGGCGATCTCCACCACCTCCTCGGTGGAGGCGTAGCTCTGGGGGTCGTACCTGAGCCCCGTGGATATGCCTCTGCAACCGGCCTCCATGGCCCGGTGGGCCAGGGTCTTCATCTCCTCCAGCTCCTGGGCCGTGGGGCTCCTCATCTCCATCCCCATCACCAATCGTCTAATGTTGCCGAAGCCCACCATGGGGGCCACGTTCACCGAGATCCCCCCAGACTCGAGGCGGGCTAGGTATTCCTCCATGGAGGACCAGTCCACCTCCACCCCCGCCTCCTCCAGGAAGGGCGAGGTCCTCCTGATCTCCTCCCTCATCTCCTCGTCTAGGGGGGCGGCCCCCGAGCCACAGCTGGCGAAGGTGGTGGTGGAGACCCCCATCCAGACCTTGCTGGTGGCCTCCCTGTCGGCCAGGATGGTGAGGTCGCTGTGGTCGTGGAGGTCTATGAAGCCTGGGGCTACTACCAGCCCACTCGCATCCACGGTTTGGGCTGCCTCGGGCTCACCGGGGCCCAGGTATGCTATGGTGTCCCCCTTCACCCCCACGTTGGCCCACAGCCACGGGTTCCCAGCCCCCGTGTAGACCCTTCCCCCCTTGAAAAGCAGGTCCAACATGGTGAAACAAAGCCCCCGTGGTTTAAGGCTTCGCCGTTCCTCCGCCGTAGGGTTATTTACCCTTGGGCCTGGAATATGGGTTGAGGGTGGTGGGTTTGGACCTGGTTTTAGGTGTGGATGGGGGTGGCTCTGAGACCCGCTGCGTTGCCCTGGCCCTCGACGGCCGGGGGGTGGGCAGGGGGGTGGGGGGGCCCTCAAACCCTTTGACTGTGGGGTTGGAGGCCTCCCGGGAAAGCATACTGGAGGCCGCCTCCCAGGCCCTGGTGGAGGGGGGAGACGTGAGGGCCTCAGTGCTGGGCCTTGCAGGGGCCTACCGCTCCCACTCGGGTACGCGGCTCAGGGCCTCCCTTCCGGGGTGGATGGGCAGGGTGGAGGTTGTCTCCGATGCCAGGGCTGCCTGGGCGGGGGCCACGACCCTCAACCCCGGCGTGGTGGTCATAGCGGGCACCGGCTCCATCGCCTACGGGGTCGACGGTGGGGGGGTGGAGGCTTACTCGGGGGGGTGGGGGTGGCTGTTGGGGGATGAGGGCAGTGGGTTTTGGGTGGGGCGGGAGGCCGTGGCCCGGGCTTTGAAGGCCCTGGGGGGCCAGGGGGAGGAGACGGCTCTAGTAGGGGCCTTGGAGGCCTATCTGGGTGTGGGAGGCTCGGAGGGGCTGCTGGACTGGGCCTACTCGGGGCGTGGGCCCCGGGAGTTCGCCTCCCTGGTCCCCCTGGTTAGGAGGGTTGCGCGGAGGGGGGACTCTGTGGCCCAAAACATATTGGCGGAGGCCGGGGGGTGGCTCGCCTCCCTGGCTGTGGACGTGGTGAGGCGGCTGGGCTTGGAGGGGGGCTGCGCCATCTACCCGTGTGGCGGCGTCTTGGAGGAGGGTGGGCTGCCCGCAGAGTCCTTCTCCCAACAGCTCAAGACGCGGCTCCCCAGGTGCAGCGTGCTTCCCCCCAGGTTTGAGCCTGCCGTGGGCTCCGCCCTATTGGCCCTGGAGCTGGCTGGGGTGGAGGTGGGTGGAGAGGTGTTGGCCAGGGTGGGTGAAGGGGCTTGAAGGTTACAGAGGGTTGGAACCCCAGAAGCAGGGGGATACACAGCCGGGGCATCCCAGGGGTTGTGGAGCTTATGAACCAGGAGGACATGGAGGTGCCCAAGG
Organism: uncultured Candidatus Bathyarchaeia archaeon; assembly: GCA_964462185.1. GTDB lineage: Archaea > Thermoproteota > Bathyarchaeia > TCS64 > TCS64 > RBG-16-57-9. Next base: position 15,135 of record CAYWWV010000006.1, read on the forward strand.
CGGTTAAAAGGGCCCTGCCCCAGATAGCACATCTGGCCGCAAGGGTAGCCCAGGTGCTGGGGGGCGGGGGCAGGCTCCTCCTGGTGGGGGCGGGCTCCAGCGGCCGACTATGCCTGCTGGAGGCCTCCGAGGTGCCCCCCACCTTCGGCCTCCCCCCAGGCAGGGTGCAGGGGGTTCTAGCAGGTGGACTGGAGGCCCTGGCTTCCTCCAGGGAGTCGGCCGAGGACAGCGAGGAACGGGGGGCGCGGGACTTGGAGTCCCGGGGGGTGGGCCCAGGCGACCTGGTGGTGGCCGTCTCTGCCTCCGGCTCCACCCCCTACGCCTTGGGGGCTGTGAAGGCGGCTAGGAGGCTGGGGGCTGAGACGGCGGGCATCTCCTGCAACCCGGCTTCCCCCCTCTCAACTCTGGTGGACCACCCCGTGGAGGTGGTGGTGGGCCCCGAGGTGGTCTCCGGCTCCACCAGGCTCAAGGCCGGGACGGCGCAGAAGATGGTTTTGAACATGGTGACCACTGCCGCCATGGTGGAGCTTGGCTATGTCTACGACGGCTGGATGGTGGGGGTCCAGCCCGGCAACGCCAAGCTCCGGGCACGTGCCACCCGAATAGTGAGCCGGGTGACAGGGGTCTCCGAGGAGGTGGCCCGCGGCCTTTTGGAGGAGGCCTCTTGGGATGTAAGGGTGGCCCTGGTTATGGCCGCCAGGGGGGTGGGGGCTTCGGAGGCCCGAGGCCTTTTGGAGGCCCGGGGGCTGGGGGAGCTGCTGGAGGGGGTGGGTTTTGAGGGTTAGGCTTGGTGTGGATGTCTTCTTGGAGGACCCCGAGGGGTTTCTGGGGGGTGCCAGGTTTGGGCTGGTTACCAACCCCAGCGGGGTCACAGGCTCCCTGGAGCCAACCCTCGATGCCCTCCAAGCCAGGCACACCCACCTGAGGGCCGTCTTCGGCCCCGAGCACGGAGCCGCAGGGGCCGCCCAAGACGCCGTGGAGGTGCCCCACGCCACCGACCCCCACACAGGGCTCCCCGTTTACAGCCTCTACGGGGAGACTAGGAAGCCAACGGCGGAGATGTTGGACGGCTTGGAGGCCCTGGTGTTCGACATCCAAGACGTGGGCTCCCGCTACTACACCTACGTCTCCACCATGGCCCTATGCATGGAGGCCTGTGGGGAGCACGGACTGGAGATGCTGGTCCTGGACAGGCCCAACCCCCTCAACGGCGTCGCCGTGGAGGGAGGCTTGCTGGAGCCCGGCTACACCTCCTTCGTTGGCTGGGCCCCCACACCCATCCGACACGGCTTGACGGTGGGGGAGCTAAGCCTCCTCCTCAACGAGGGTGTGGGCTGCCGCTTGAGGGTGGCTGAGATGGAGGGCTGGGTGAGGGAGATGTGGTTCGACGAGACGGGTCTCCAATGGGTGGCCCCCAGCCCCAATATGCCCACCTTGGAGACGGCCACGGTCTATCCAGGCACCTGCCTGGTGGAGGGGGTGAACCTATCCGAGGGCCGAGGCACCACCAAGCCCTTTGAGGTGGTGGGAGCCCCCTGGCTGGACGGGCGGAAGCTGGCCCGCCATCTAAACAAACAAGGGCTGGAGGGAGTCGTTTTAAGGCCCTGCTGCTTCACACCCGTCTTCTCCAAGTACGCAGGCCAACTCTGCCAGGGTGTCCAGCTCCACGTGGTGGACCGGGCCTCGTTCAAGCCCGTGGAGACGGGCCTTCGCTTACTGGCTGAAGCCCTGGCGATGCACCCTGAAGAGTTCAGGTTTCTAGAGCCCAGCTACGACAGTAGGCCCCACTTCGACCTCTTGGTGGGCAACAGTTGGGTGAGGCAGGCCCTGTTAGACGGGGTGGAGGTGGGTGAGATCGTGGAGGGTTGGAGAGATGGCCTCAAGGCCTTCAAGCTGGAGTGGGAGAGGTTTCAGCTTTACGGGGGGAGGGGTGAGTGAGGGTTTTAAGGGGCTTGGTGGCCACCCCTTGGGGGGTGATGCCCGACTGGCAGGTGGAATACCAGGGTGGGCTCCTCACCTATGTGGGGCCCGAGAGGCCTGCGACCGGTGTTGAGACCTGGGAGGGGGTGGTCTCCCCAGGCTTCTTGGACACCCACATCCATGGCTGGGGGGGTGTGGACGTGATGGAGGCTTCAGCCCGGGAGATGGCCCAGCTTTCACAAACCCTGGCAACCATGGGGGTCACAGGCTTCCTGGCCACCCTTCAAACCCACGCCTTCACCAAAACCCTTGAAGCCTTAGGGGCGTTGGGGCGGCTCCCCTCCCTCGGGGGCGCACGCCTACTGGGTGTCCACATGGAGGGCCCCTACTTGAGCCCCCAAAGGCTGGGGGCCCAACGCCCCCACCCCCGGCAACCCCAACCAGGCGACCTGGAATCCCTCCTCCAACACCCCCACCTGAAGCGGATCACACTGGCCCCCGAGACCACCCCTAAAGGCTTCATAGAGGCCCTCAACCACCACGGGGTTGCGGTCTCAGCGGGCCACACCCAGGCCAACTACACCCAGGCGATGGAGGCCTTCGAGGCTGGGGTAGGCTCCGTGACCCACCTCTGGAACGCCATGGTGGGGATACACCACCGGGAGCCGGGGATAGTGGGGGCGGCCCTCCACCACCGAGGAGTCCTGGTGGAGCTCATAGGGGACTGTGTCCACGTCCACCCCCCCATCCTGGGGCTGACCGTGAGGCTCAAAGGCCCCCACAGAGCCCTGCTGTGCTCCGACGGAATCCCCGCCTCAGGGCTCCCCGACGGCTACCACGCCCTCCATGGGAGGCGTTTCCAGGTTGTAGACGGGGTGCCCCGGCTGGAGACGGGGGGGCTTGCGGGGGGCTCCGTCGGCCTGGACGAGGCTGTGAGGAGGATGGTGAGCAGGGTGGGCTTGGAGGCTTGGGCGGCCCTGGTGATGGCCAGCGAGACCCCGGCCAGGCTCTTGGGGCTGGAGGACGTGGGGAGGCTGGAGGCCGGTAGGAGGGCCGACCTGGTTTTGCTCTCCCCTGGCTTGGAGGTGGAGGAGACGGTGGTGGGTGGGAGGCCGGTCTACCGTCGAGGCTAGAGGGCTATCGCGGGCTCTCGGGGTGCCACTTCAACTCGATCTCCAGAGTCTTGCGCATCCCCGATTTCTCCAGACGCCTAATGATCCTCTTGAGGGGTGTGTGTTTGGCTATCCTCTTCCTCTGGGTTGCCAGTCTGAGGAGTAGTCTGGCTAGCACCATGGCGCCCTCGTGTAGGTTGCGGGGGTCCACCTTGTCCAGGTAGTCGGCGGTGGTGTGGCCCCAGCCCCGCCCCTCCACCAGCTGCCTCATGCTGGGCTCCTCGTGGAGGTAGATGGCTGGAACCCCCTGCATAACGAAGGGCCAGTGGTCGCTGGCGGCGCTCATCCCCTCGTTCACCGAGGTGGGGTACTTGATCTCCTCCAAGAAGGCTTTGAGCCAGTCCTTCATCTCCGGGGGCTGGTATACGGTGAAGGCCGCGTGTTTCATGCCGTCCTTGTAGGCCAAGCCGCCCAGCTCCAGGTTCACCATGATGGCCGTCTTCTTCATCTCGTCCAGGTGGTCGGCCACGTAGCAGGTGCTCCCCGTCACCCCCAGCTCCTCACACCCGAAGCAGATGAACCGTATGCCCCTCCTCAGCCTCCCCTCCAGGGGTTTGAATACGCGGGCCATCTCCAGGGTCACAGCCGTCCCACTCAGGTTGTCCATGGCCCCCTGGGCTATGTCGTGGCCGTCGTAGTGGCCCCCCACCACTATCCACTCATCGGTCTTCCCGGGGAGCTCGGCCACGATGTTGGCGGAGACGCTGTTGGGCTTCAAGCGGCTCTCATCCACCAGCCTCACCCTGAGCCTCTTCCCCTTGGCCAGCCGCAGCATGAGGGAGCCCGTCTCAAGGCTTACGCCCACGCCGGGAATCTCGCCGCCCATGCGGTAGCTGGGTCTAAGGCTCCCCGTGGGGGCCAGCTGGCCGGGGTTGTGGTTCATGAATATGAAGCCCACGGCTCCATACTTCACGGCGTAGCCGTACTTGGTGCGCCTGTGAACCCTCTTCCCCCTGGGGCTTGTGGCGCTGCTGCACATAACTATCTTCCCCTCCACCTCCGAGGGGTCCACAGCCTCGAACTCCTCGGGGCTCCCCGTTCCCAGGTAGACCACCTCGGCCTCCACCTCCCCCCCGGGGCTCATGGCCAGGCTTATGGCCTCCAGCTCCCTCTCCACGGGCTCCAACATCTCCAACCTGACCGGCCCCCTCTCCCAACCCACATAGGTGAATGGCTCGGCCCTCGCGTTCTCATACCCATACTCCTTGAGCTTGGCCACCAGGTATTCCTGGGCCTGCTTCTCGCTGGGGGTTCCCGGGAACCTGCTCCCCATGCCATCAGACATGGCAGCCATGTTCTCCCAGATCTCGTTGTTCTGCCAGGTATCCCCTATGAGCTCCTTCTCAACCTTAACCCATCGACTCGTTAGAACCATAATTTGAAAGAAAAAGACCTGGACCTTTAAGTTTAATGGCTTAAACCGTGCCCTCCTCCCACGACTCCAAGTACCGCCGCTGCTCCTCCGTCAAGGCGTCTATGGAGTACCCCATGGCTTCAAGCTTCAAGCGGGCGATGGTCTCATCGATGTGTTGGGGGACGTTGTGGACTCCCACCTCCAGCTTGGCCTGGGTGAGCCACTCGGCCACGAGGGCGTGGTTGGCGAAGCTCATGTCCATCACCTCTGGGGCGCTTCCCTCGGCTGCCGCCAGGTTAACCAGGCGGCCCTCACTCAGCAGGTATAGCACCCTCCCGTCCCTCAGCCTGTATTCGTCTACGTGGGGGCGGACCCGGGTCTTGGATACGCTCATCTCCTCGAGGGCGGGTATGTTTATCTCCACGTTGAAGTGGCCGCTGTTGGCCAGGATGGCGCCCGACTTCATGGCTTCAAGGTGGGGCTTGTCTATGACGTTTTTGCAGCCTGTGCTGGTGACGAATATGTCCCCCACCTTGGCCGCCTCCTCCAGGGGCATGACCCTGTAGCCCTCCATGGCCGCCTCCAGGGCCCTCAGGGGGTTCACCTCGGTGACCACCACCTTGCAGCCCAGGCCCGCCGCCCGCTTGGCTATGCCCTTCCCACACCAGCCGTAGCCGCTCATCACAAAGGTCTTCCCAGCCAACAGTAGGCCCCCCGTGGCCCTCATGACGCCGTCCAGGGTGCTCTGGCCCGAGCCATACCTGTTGTCGAACATGGTCTTGGTGGGGGTGTCGTTCACCGCCACCATGGGGTACTTGAGGGCCCCCGAGGCCGCCATGGCCCTCAGCCTTATGACGCCGGTGGTGGTCTCCTCGCTTCCTGCCACCACCTCCTCCAGCTGTTGGGGCCTCTCCCGGTGGAGGGTGCTCACCAGGTCGCAGCCGTCGTCGATGGTTATGTGGGGGTGGAAGTCCAGGACTTGGTTTATGCACTCGTAGTACTCCTCCTTGGTCTGGCCCCTCCAGGCGTAGACCCTGGTACCCGTGGAGGCAAGGGCCGCCACCACATCGTCCTGGGTGGTGAGGGGGTTGCTCCCAGCCAGGGCCACCTCGGCGCCCCCCGCCTCCAGGACCCGCACCAGGACGGCGGTCTCCTTGGTGCAGTGGAGGCTGGCCCCTATCTTGAAGCCTTCCAGCGGCTTCTCCCTCTGGAACCTCTCCCGGATTATCCCCAGCACCGGCATATGCTGGGAGGCCCAGCCGATGTTGAGCTCTCCCTGCTTCGCCAGGCCTATGTCCTTGACCTTGTATGACATGGGTTCCAAATGGGGGCCAACCTATTTTACGTTATACCCCTGGGGGCTGGGCTATGAGCCCCTGTTCTAGAACTCTTATATCCTCTCCCCTTCACCAGTTGATCGGTGGGAGGGGGTGGCCAATCGGGGAACTGTTCTCGCCCTGGGCGGGCTGGTCTTGGCCTTTCTTCTCATATCCCTCTCCATCCAAAGCCTTGTCGAGGTCCCCCCTTTGGGGGAGTTCAAGCGCCCCGCCCTGCCCTTCCAACCCCCCACCATCGAGCTTCCCATCAACGTGGAGGAGACGCGGCTGGACATACCCGAGCTGGACCTGGGATGCCAAGACCCGGAGCCCGTCCTCAGAATCAAAGGCGCCCCCGGCACTCCCTACCTGAGGCTCCAGGCCTACGACCAATACTACTCGGGGGAGTGGGACTCCACGCTGAGGGACTCGGTTGAGTACCATGGGGAGACCCTGGACCTGGGGGTGGAGCTGTGGTCCGACTACCAAATATTCAACATCACCCTCCAGCCCCTCACCGACACCGGGGAGTACCTACCCACCCCCCCCAACCCCCTACACCTCAACCTCACCGACCCCCTCAGATTCCTCACCGAGCAACAGGTCTTCCAGGTGGAGGGGGTTCCCGGGGCCTACGAGGTGGAGTACATCCTCTACGAGTACAGCGAGGCGCTTCTCAACGCCTCCAAGGTGGAGGCCCTCCCAGAGTATTTGGAGGTGCCAGAGTACTTGGAGCCCAGCCTGAGGGACCTGGCCCAGACCATCGTCAACGGCACCACCACCGACTACGAGGCCCTCAAAGCCCTGGAGGAATACCTGGAGACCTACTACGAGTACAACCTCTCCGCCGGGGAGCCCCCCCTGGGGGTGGACCCCTTGGAGTGGTTCCTCTTCCAGAGCGGGGAGGGGGTTTGCAGCCACTTCAACACAGCCCTGGTGATGCTCGCCAGGAGCCTCGGCTTCTCGGCCCGACTGGCTGGGGGCTACTATGTGGACCCCTTTGCTGAGGAGCAGTTGGTCTACCCCATACAGAGCCATGCCTTCGCCGAAGTCCCCTTCCAGGACCTGGGCTGGATCATCTTCGACGCAACCCCCTCCGCCACCATGGCGGAACTCGTGGGGAACCTCACAGCCTGCAACCTCACTGAAATCTGTGAGCCTGGGGGGGTGTGCCAGCCGGGTGAGGGTCCAGTGGAGGTGGCCCACGGCCTGCCCCCAGGGGAGCCAGTCTTCAACCTCTACGGGCCCCCGGGGTCTCCCTACTTGCGGGATGGTGTCTGGGACCTCTACAATGGCTCCTGGTGGATGGCCTGGGAGCGCCCCCTGGAGTACGGGGGGGAGGTGATCGTGGACGTGGATGCGGGGGCCAATCGCTCCGAGTTCTCCTTCATCGTGGAGCCCCTGGAACCCCTCCAAGGGATGCTGCCGGGGCCCCAGAAGCCGGTGCAGCTCACATGGGAGGGCCCCCTCCTCTACTACCCCTCAGCCATGGTCTTCGAGGCTCTGGAGCCCGTCGACTCCCAGTACCACGCCACAGGGGCTGTGGATGCCTGGACCCCTGAGGAGCTGGACGCCCTGGAGCCCGCCAACAAGACCCTCTACCTGGGGGTCCCGGAGGGCATTAGGGAGAGGCTAACCCCCTTGGCTTTGGAGGCCGTGGAGGGTGCGCCCACCCCCTACCGCCGGGCCCAGGCATTGGCCGAGTATTTGAGAACCCACTACCAATACAACACCTCTGCCAGGGAGGCCCCTGAGGGGTGGGACCCCGTGGTCTGGTTCCTGGAGGAGGAGGGCCAGGGCCAGTGCATCGACTTCGCCTCGGCCTTCACCCTCTTGGCCAGGTGCGTGGGGCTGCCCTCCCGCCTGGTGACAGGGTGGCTTGTGGACCCCTATGCTGAGGCCCAGGTGGTGTTGGACCGCCAGGCCCACGCCTACTCAGAGGTTTTGTTCCAAGACGCCGGTTGGCTGGTCTTCGACGCCACCCCAATGGGGGTGATACCTGTGGGCCCCGGATCAAACGCCTCAGAGCCAGGGCTAGCCACCACCTACACCAACATAACCCACCAAGACGGGGTGGTCCTGGTGGGGGGCAACTTCACCGTGGCCGGTGTGGTGGTCGACGGGGAGGGGGCTGGGGTGGACGGGTTGGAGGTCCTCATCTATGTAAAGAGGGCTAAAAACGAGACGGGGGTCCTGGTGGGCAAGGACCGGACCCAGGGAGGCGTGTTCAACGCCACCTGCCTCTTCCCCCCCACCTTGGAGCCTGGGGAATACTTGGTTCAGGCCCACACCCTGGGAGGCCAGGGCTACAACGAGAGCTGGAGCGACCCCCCCCTAACGGCCTACTCCGAGTCAGCGGTAAACCTAACCTGCCCCAGGGAGGGGGTTGCCGGCTGGCCCTTCAACGTCTCAGGGGTTCTCTACGAGGCTGCAACGGGGAGGCCTTTGGAGGGGACTAGGGTGAGGGTTGTGGTGGGTGGGGATGAGGCCTGGGTGGAGACGGGTGAGGGAGGAGTTTTCACAGCTCAGAGCGTTTTGGGGGAGGGCGTCAACGATGTGGGGGTCTCCTGGGGTGGGGAGGGCTTCACCCTTGGGGTGGAGGCCGGCCTCCAGGTGGAGGGGCTGCCCTTGGTCGCCAGGCTGCCCAGCGTGACGGAGATGACCCGCGGCACAAGGGCCGTTGTGAGGGGCTTCGTGGAGGCTGGTGGGGTCAGGGGGGCTGGGGAGGGGGTGACTCTGGAGCTTTGGGGTGTTTCCACCAGCACCGTGGCCAACGAGGCGGGGGAGTTCTTCTTCCCCGTGAGCGTGCCGGGCGATGCCGAGGTGGGGGAGGTCCAATACTGGGTTAGGGTGGAGTCGTCGGGGAAGGCCTCCGCCGGGGTGGGCGTGGTAAAGTCCCGCACCAGGCTCCAGTTGGAGGCTCCTAGCCACGCCCAAGCCGGTGGGAGGCTCCAAGCCAAGGCCACCCTGCTGGACGATTTGGGGAACCCCCTGGCGGGGGAGCCCTTGAACATATCTGTCTCCTTCGACGGCGAGACCCAGTCCAAGACCGCGGTCACCGACGAGGAGGGAAAAGCACAGGTAGGGTTCCAAACCCCCCGAGAGGCCCAGCAGGCCACCCTGAAAGCCGTATACCAGGGAGGAGAACTATACCACCCCTCCACCCAGCGCCAAGTAGTGGCCCTCATCCAAACCACCCCCTACCCCGTGCTCCCCTTGGCCGCTGCCATAGCCACCGCCGGCGGACTGGGCCTACTCCTATCTCTCCAGAGGAAGAAGGAGGTGGCGGAGGAGGCGCCTCCGCCTCAGGATGTGAACAACCACTCCAGGCTATCCCTGGTCTTCCCAGCCATAGAGGAGGGTCTCCCCCTGGTGTGGGGGTTGGAGCCCCTGGAGGTGGAGGCAGAACTGGAAACCCTGGAAGGCTCCCCCCTACCCAGCCGCAGAATCGTTTTCAAGGTGGATGGAGAACAGGTCCACGAGGCCCCAACAGATGGGGAGGGGCGGGCTGGGGCTGTGTTGGAGTTGGGGTTGGGCCCCGTGGAGCTGGAGGCCAGCGCCCCCCAGGAGGGCCTCAAGGCGAGGGCCAAGCTCCGCATCGTAGACTACAGGGAAGAGATAGTAAGGCTCTTCAACCAAGAGTTCAGCGAGTCACAGGACAGGTTCAAGGCAACCAGGCCGGACCTGACGGCCCGGGAACTCTACGAGGCCTTAAAAGAGGGCACCCCCAGGGAGGCCCACCAACATCTCTGGGAGATGGTGCAGCTTTTCGAGGAGGCCAAGTACAGCCTCCACCCCATAGACAGAAGCCACTACACCAGGTATATACGCGCGTCCCAACAATACAGGAGGGCTTTGAGTGGAGAAGAATCTTAGAAGGGTGGTATCCGCCAGCCTGGGCTACCTGTTGGCCCTCACCCTGGTGGCCTGGTTCCTAGTTCTCAACCAAGGCACCGTCTCCCTGCGCCCCCTGGGGCTCGCTGGAAGCCTCGACTTGGGCGCCTTCGGCCTGCCCCTCCTAGCCCTCATAGGCCTCCGATACCTGGCCTACCTAACAGGGGAACTGGTCTCGGGGGAGGTCTCCCAACCCCTGGAGGAAGGCCTCAGAACCTGGAGCCTTTCCGCATCCCTATACCTCCTAGCCTCAGAGGGCGTACTCCCCACCTGGTCTAAACCCCTCCTAGCATTCTACCTCTACGCCTCCATCCTCTCCACCCTAGAGAGAGTCCTATCCACAATCCTCACAGAGGTCAACCCTCTCTTTGACCCCCTCCTCACCAGCGTCTACATCCTCATGGTTGGATACCTGGGCAGCAAGACTTGGATCACCGTCTACCCCCTCCTAGAAGCCTCCGCCTCCCAGAGCCCATACCTGGCCGTGATCCAACCCTTTATCCAGTCAGGGCTGGCTGAACCCGTCAACAAGGTCATCGTGGCCTCCACAGCCCTCGCCTCCGTGACGGCCCTCCTGGGGCTGGGAGCCGACAACCCCAACCCCACCTTGGACGCCCTGGGCTCCCAAGTCCAAGGAAGACTGCCCCAGATAACCCTCCTCTACTTCGCGGCCACCTACTACATCTTCTTCATCCGCCACTACCTATTCGAGACCAGCTTCCTCGACCCCCGCCTAATCACCGTGGGGGAGTGGCTCATGGTCTGCGCCGCCACCTACATGGGATACCATTGGGTAAGGGGCTACGCCGAGGAAAGGTTGCTGGCCCTAGACCTACCGGGAGACTGGGGCAGACACCTCCAAAAGGTGTCATGGGCGGGCGACCCCCACATGGAAAAGCTGGCCGGCCTTCTAAGAGGCTTTGTAGACCATGGACACAAGGACGAACTCGTAACACACCTAGCCATCCTGCTCCACCAATCGGGGCTGAGGGAGAGCCAGATCACCCAGATCCTGGGCCTGCTAATCAACTACCGAGACCAACCCACCCCCAGAATAGGCTTCGCCTGGCAGGCTGAAAACACCCGGCGTCGAAACCTCCAACGCCGACTACAGCTGGTCCACACCCTCATATCCGCCCTGCAAAGAGAGCCCCCAACCGGAGAGGTTGGAGGTGAAAAGGTGAACTATGATACCGCTCCATACAATTAAAACCCGAAGGGCCTATTTCCCTTGGAGGGGTGCTCCATGCAGGTGGATGAGGTAAGGGAGCTGGCAGGGCAGGTTCTGGACCGGGTTCAAGCCTACTTCGTGGGCGACAGGCTTCTCCTGGAGAAGCTGCTCTCCGCCGCCCTGGCCAACGGCCACGTCTTGTTCGAGGACAATCCTGGGCTGGGTAAGACCCTTCTCGCCAAGATCTTCGCCCGGGTCACGGGGTGCACCTGGGGCCGCATACAGTTCACCCCCGATCTCATGCCCAGCGACATAACTGGGACCAAGGTTTGGAGGGCCAACACCAATGAGTTCACCCTGGAGAAGGGCCCAGTGTTCACCAACGTGCTGCTGGCAGACGAGATAAACAGAAGCCCCCCCAAGGTCCAGTCAGCCCTCTTGGAATGCATGGAGGAGCGCCAGGTCACCATCGAGGGGGAGACCCACCCCCTGGAGCGGCCCTTCTTCGTCATCGCCACCCAGAACCCCATAGAGCTGGAGGGAACCTACCCCCTCCCCGAAGCCCAGATGGACCGCTTCCTCCTCAAACTATCAACCGGCTACGTGGCCGACGAGGAGGCCGAGGCCACCATCCTGAAGAGGAGGGCGGAGTGGGGGGTGGACGACCCCACTAGTCTGGTGGAGAGGGTGACCACCCAGCAAGAGTTCCTGGAGATGCAGGACGCCGTGGAGCACAGGGTGCACGTGGACGACGAGGTCTACCTCTACATCGCCAGGCTGGTGAGGGCCACCAGGGAGAGCCCCTACGTGGAGGTGGGGGCCAGCCCCCGCGGCGGTTTAAGCCTCTTCAAAGCCAGCAAGGCCCACGCAGCCATCAATGGGAGGGACTATGTAATCCCCGACGACGTGAAGCTCTACGCCAGGGACGCCCTGGCCCATAGACTCATCCTAAAGATGGAGTACGCCATGGAGGACCGGGTCTCCCCCCACGGCATTGTGGACCAGGTGCTGCAAACCGTCCCCGCCCCAGTGAAGGTTGAGAGAAGGTAGCGGGCTTGCTGACCAGGGAGGCCTTGAAGCTTCTGGCAAGCGCCATGGGCTTCGCCATCACCGGCATGGTCATGGGCAACCAGCTGCTCCTCCACCTGGGGCTGGCCTTCCTCGCGTTCACCCTCCTAGCCCTCAACATATCCCAGCCCCAGCTGTCAGGGTATCAGCCTCCCCCTGAGAGCATGGTGGTTTACGTTGACGACGATGTTGAGCTCAATCACCGCTTGGAGTTCCAGGGAGGACCCGGATTGGTGACCCTGGGCCAGAGCCTGCCCAGCCACTTCCAGTTGGTGGAGGGCGAAAACGTCTCAGCCCACTGGGTGGGGGGGAGGGGGGGCGCAGTCACCCACAGGTTTGTCTTCAAGTGCACTAGGAGGGGGGTCTACGTGCTGAGGGGGTTGAACTGGGAATCGCGACACCCCTTCAGGCTCCGCCCCACAGAGAAGGGGCGGCTGCCGGTTTCAACCGAGATAATCGTCAAGCCCCGCGCCCTCTCAGCCAAAAGAATCCGCAACCAGCGGGTCTTCACCAAGATCCCCATGCCCGCCGAATCCCAGACCAGGCTGGGGGTCCCCACCACCGACTTCCAGGAGCTGAGGGAGTACCGACCCGGGGACAGCTACCGCCACGTGAACTGGAAGGCCACAGCCAGGAGGATGAGGCCAGACCGTCGGCCAACTGTCAACGAGTACGAGCGGGAGGGGCGGAGAGTTGTCTTCATATTGCTGGATGTAAGCCCCAGGCTTGCATTGGGGAATAGCCTACGGAACTGTTTCGAATACGGGGTGCAGGCAGCCCTGGTGCTCTCAGAGTTCTACCTCTCCAGGCAGTGCATGGTGGGGCTTGTCCTCTTCAACAGCACCGGGGGGCAGAGCCTGCTAAAGCAGGCCCCCCCTGTCCAATTGTTCCCCGAGGCTGGGAAGATGCAGCTAACCAAGATCCAGCGGCTCCTCTTGGGGCTGGAGATGAGGGCCACCTCCACCACTTTGGCCGAGGCTGCTGGAAGGCTCAGGGGATACCTATGGGGGTCCAAGCCCCTCTTCATCTTGGTCACCAACTTGGGCGAGGAAAACCAAGCCTCCATAAAGGAGGGCATACGGGAGCTGAGAAAATACATACGAGGCCCCGCCCTGGGAAACCCCGTCCTCATCAACGTTAGCGGCTACAACCTGGCTGTTAGGAGGAGGGGGGAGAGGACCGCCGCCGGCCTCCTAAGGCTTTACGAGGATGCAAGGCTCCAATCCCTGGCGGGGATGGGGGTGAACACCTTGAACTGGGACCCCAGCCAGAGCTCCGTTGTGGAGGTTTTGCTGAGAGAGTTGAGGCGAAGATGAGTCGGCTGAGAACCTGGCTTAGGGCGTTCGAAACCCTGGTATCGGTGGTTTCCAGCTACCTGGCCCTATCCACCTTCCTGGAGAGCACCCTCTACAAGACCGTGGCCCGGGGGGTTGGGGAGGCGGCCCGGCTGATGGGGGTGGAGACCACCTCTCTGGGGGGAGTCTCCACCATCATCCCCCTCCTCCTGTCGGCCCTGGTAGCACTCAAGGTGATCTACGAACACCTACAGGGCAGGCCCGAGAACATCCTAAGCGTGTACCAGCTCAACCTCCTCCTGGTGACCCCTGAGGTGTTAAGCCACAGCAGGCTGGACTGGTTGAACCTGGTGGAGCAGCCCCAACTCCTGGAACCCACCCAAACCCCCACCCAGGCCTATCTGACCACCCTCCTAGTAGTCTCTGGCTACATAGCCCTATACTTCACAGCCCAGGCCCGGGAGTGGTGGGACGAACTGGTCCAAAGGGGCGTGGACCCGGAGCCCGCTGAAAAATGCCTATCCCAGGAACTCATCCTAACCCTGAAAACTACATCTGTGGCGGCCCTCTCCTCCGCAGCGGCGTTCCTTGGGGTAACCAAGCTGGCACCAGCGGCTTTGAAGTGGCTGGGGGGCCGCCCCTACCTCTACCTGGCGCTGGGGGTCCCCGGCGCCATCCTCTTGACGGCCTCCCTATGGGTTTTACTTTGGGAGCATGGTGGAGCCGACTAGGACTCCAAGATGTTGTAGGCCTCGGCCAGGGTCTCCTTCATCAAGGCCGTAAGCTCGTTGGAGACCCCCTCCACCTCGTCCAAGTCGCTGTACCCCCTCTCAGACATGGCTTTAAGCTCCTCCACCTCCTCCTCTGGGATGAGGCCTCTGAGATTTTCGACGTACCGGATCCCCGCCTTGGCGTTGCCTATCTCCCTCTCCAAGTTCTCAATGTCCCACCTGTAGGCAGGCGCCTTCACGGCGTACTCCTCCTCGCTGGCGTCCCCAATGCTACGCCTGGTCTCCAAGAGGTCGAAGTCCTTCCTAGCGTTGATTAAGGCCTCCTCCATCCGCTCCAGGTCTGCCTTAAGCCTCCTTAGGATCTCATCCCTCCTGCTAACCCACCTCCGCCCCTGCTCCAAGTAGCTCTCAAACAGCTTCTTGAAGGTCTCCTCCTTCACCTGGCTCTCCCGAAGGAGCCTCACCAATCTAACCTTCAGGGTGATGTTCTTAGCCAAGTTCTCCATAACCTCCTTCGTCAGGGGGTCTGGAGCGTACTCTATCTTTATCTCCTCCATGAACTCCTCCTCTTCCTGGGACTCTTCGGGGGGAGTCTGCTCCACCTCCTCGGCCTCCAACCTGGGCTCCTCTACCTCGAGGGGTGGTTCCTCGGGTTCAGCCTCCCAGATGGGCTCCAGGGCTGGCGCCGAGGGCTCCAAGGGCTCCTCCTGTGCAGCCTCGACCATTGGAGGCTCCTCGGCCTCCAACTCAGGGGTCTCCACCTCCTCTGGCTCCAGGGCACCCTCCTCCCCCTCCTCCTCAACTAAGACCTCCACGGGTGGCGCGATCTCTACAGTCATCTCCACCTCTTCCTCTTCTTTTGGGGCTTCCTCCTTGGGTTGGGTGGGTGGCTGTAGTTTGTATAGTGGGTAGCCGCAGTTCAAGCAGTACAGGGTTTTGGGCACGTCTTCCTGGCAGTTGGGGCAGTGGATTACCTCAGATCTTTCACTCAATAAGCATCCCCCAGATATCCTCAACATATGAGAGTATCCCAATCATTAATAAACTAACCCGGCCCAACCTGGGGCAACGGATTTAACCCCACAACCCCCCAATACAACAACCGGCGGGAAAACCATGGGCGACAGCCTCAAAGACCTGGCAAGAGCCACCACCAGGAGCAGCCTAATCCTCCTCCTGGGCCAGGTTTCCTCCACGGCTATCCTCGCCGTGGGGATGCTCCTAGTGGCCCGCCTCCTAGGCCCCATAAACTTCGGCTCCTACTCTAAAGCCCAGTCTGTGGTGAGCACCGCTAGTATCCTCATGAACCTGGGGGTTAACCAAGCCATGGTCTACCACCTGGCCAGGCTCCGCCACCAGGGGGAGAAGGGAATGATAAAGGTCTACCTGGAGACGGGGGCAGCCATCAGCCTAGGGGTCTCAACGGTCTTCGCCCTGGCCCTCCTGCTTTCCTCGGGCTTCATAGCCAGGAACCTCTACCACGAACCCCAGCAGGAGGTGTACCTCAAAGTATTCTCCCTCAGCCTGGTAGGCCAAGGCCTCTCCCTCCTGGCCCAGGGGGTCACCGTTGGGTTCGAGCGTATGCACCTCCGCAGCCTCCTCCAGGTCTCCTACTCCCTCTTCAAGAGCCTGGTCTCCCCCCTACTGGTCTTCATGGGGCTGGGAACCATAGGGGCGGTGGTTGGCCACACCTCCCCCATACTCCTCAGCGGCGCCCTGGGAGCCCTCTTCGTAGCCATGATCTACAGGGAGGTGGGGGGTGAGGCCCGGCCCCTCAGCCACGTGGAGGCGGCTCGAAGCATACTGGGGTATGGGTTTCCCCTTTATCTGTCCAACATGATGACCAGCATACTCCCCCAGATATTCACCGTCTTCCTAGCATCCCAGGTCTCCAACTACCACCTTGGAAACTACGCCGTAACCCTCTACTTCAGCGTCCTCCTAAGCTTCATAACCATGCCCATAGCCACAGCCGTCTTCCCCCTCTTCTCCAAACTGGAGAAAGAAGAAAGGGCCTTGGGCTTCCTGTACACCAACGCAGTGAAGTACACCACTCTTCTAGGCTACCCCATCATATTTGCAGTGCTAGCGCTTTCCGACGAGATAGTGGAAACCATATTCCAGGACAAATACCCCCTGGCCGGGGGATACCTAAGGCTCTTCATCCTAGGATTCCTAACGGTGGGCCTGGGGAGCGTTTGCAATGGCTCCTTCCTGAATGGGCAGGGTAGGAGTGAGGTGAATTTTAGGAGCACCCTGGCCAAGTTTCTGGTGAGCATCCCCCTGGGCTATTTGGGGGTCAAGCTTTTCGGCGTGGAGGGGCTGCTAGTGGTCTTCATAGTGGG
>CAYWWV010000006.1:31500-33720 GCA_964462185.1 uncultured Candidatus Bathyarchaeia archaeon
GGGTGGAGGGGGAGTACTACGAAGCACAACATTCAAACACAGTGGGGGGCCCTGGACCCCGAGTGGGGCTCAGACGAGGTCCGAGTCCTGTATGTGGATGATGAGGAGAGCCAGCTGCATCTCTTCACCGAGGCCTTGAAGCACTTGGATCCCTCTATAGAGGTATCTGTCTGCGACTCCCCTTTTAAGGCGCTGGAGCTTTTGGACAGAGGGTTCTACCACTGCTTGGTCTCAGACTACAATATGCCTGGTATGACTGGGGTGGAGCTGGCCCGCCGCGTCAAAGCGTCCAAGGGCCTACCCGTAATACTTTTCTCGGGTAGAAGCCTGGAAGAGTTGACTCCACGGGCTATAGGGGCTGGCGTAGACGACATCGTGAGGAAGGAGGTGGACCCTTGGGTCTACACTGTGTTGGTGCGTAGGGTCCGGCAGCTTGTGGAGCGGTTCCGGGGCTCCCAGCTCTTTCAGGCCGCCTTCCACCTCTACCCTGAACCCTGCATAGTGGCTGTCTCGGGTCGGGTGGTGGCCGCCAACAAGGCGTGTTCGGATTTGCTGGGGTTTGAGGAGGGTGATTTGGAGGGGGCCAGCCTCCTGGAGGTTTTCCGGGGGGATGCCCGAACCATGGTTTTGTCGGGTAGCGTGGTCTACCAACCCCCCGACTACACGTTCCAAGTGGAGGCTTTAACCCCTGCGGGAGGGGTTAAGTCTCTGAGGGTGAGGGCCTTCAACACCTACTACCTGGGGCAGCCAGCCCAGATATTGTTTCTAAAGGACGCTGTTTTGGAGGATGGGGAGAGGGCGAGGTGGGAAAGGTTGGAGTGGAACCTGGAGGGCTTCTTGGAGGAGTCCCTCGTGGGGGTGGCCCTGGTGGACCAGGAGGGGGGGCTGGTAAGGTGTAACCGTTTCTTCGCCCAAGCCTTCGGCTTGGAGGAGGGTTGCCGGGTTTTCAAACTGTTGGAGGAGCCCCGTTTCCTCAGGAGGCTGGGGGGCTCCCTCCTACCAGGCAGCACCCACCTCTTCCAAGAGGAGCTGGACTTCAGCAAGCTGAGGGCGGGGGGATACCTGGAGACCTCTAGGAGCGACACAGCCTGTTTCAAGCTCTTGGTTAGGCCTTGGGCGGATGGCGACGGGTGGCTCTACTTGGTGGAGGCCCTCGAGGAGAAATCCAGGTAGATCGACGCTAGTTCTTAGGGGTCTCTAGGAGCTCGCTCTTCCTGACACCCACGTGTCGCAGTGCGGTGACGTTCTTGGCCCTGTTGTAGACATCGCTTGCCAGCTTCCCCAGCACCATCTCATGGACCAGCTGGTCGAAGGTCAAAGTGGCTGCCTTCTCCTCCACAATCTCCTGCATTATCTTGCGGATGGCGTGCTCCTGGCTGGTCTTTATCCTGGTCTGGGTCATGGCGGTGACCACCACCTTCACCCTATACCCATCGGAGGTGTAAACCCTGAAGTACCCGTCTACCTTGGTGCTCCTCCGCCTAACAAGGCTTCTAAGGTAGTCACGCAGATACTCGTGGCCCTTGAAGATGGTGCGAGCCTCATGGCCCTCCACATCAACCACCTGGAAGTAGAGTTTTAGGTACTCCTGGCTGAAATCCCCTGTTATGGAGGCCAGGGTTGTCTCGAACACCCTGCCCAAGACCTTCCCCGGGTCGTCGCTGGGGGTTTCACCCACCTTGGTTTCGCCGAAGTATGGGGGGAGTATGATGTCGTACCATTCCTTGTTCCGCCACTTGTCTCTACTTGCTCTGGACAATTTGCCCTTTTCACCTGGGTTTAGTGACACGTACTTGCAGTCAGTCCATATATAGGTTTTGACTGTGGGGCTACTGGGTCTGCCCTCCCCTGGTGTCCAGGGCCTTGGCCTCCTCCAGCACCCTCTCGGCTGCCTGAATGCACTCCAGTAGGTCGTCCAATGTGGCTATGAGGGTGCCCAGCATGGCCTCCGACTCCATCCTTAGGGTGAGGAGGGAGCCGTCTACCTGGGAGTGTATTTTAATGGTTTCAGGGGCCTCCAAGTTATCGGGGGATACGGCCTCCATCACCGAGTCTGCCTCCCTGGGGTCTCTAAACCCTATCTGGATGGTGCACCTAGCCCTGACCATGGGGGTGTAGGTCTCCCTGTTGTTTATAGGGTTACCCCTGGTTGAGGGCTTGGGCCAGTAGTTCCTCGAAGGCCTCTATGAACTCTTCCTCCGTTCCCACGGGTAGGTAGGC
>CAYWWV010000006.1:33820-54811 GCA_964462185.1 uncultured Candidatus Bathyarchaeia archaeon
GGCCTCCCCATCCGCCCACAGGCGTTAAGCAGGCTCCCAAACTCCCTGCCTCCCCGCAGGGGGGTGCTGGGCTCCTCCAGTTTAAGGGTGTAGATGGTGCCCACCAGCTGGTGGACGGATTCGGGGTCGCACCCCGAGCTAACCATGTGTTTGGAGAGGGCGCTGAAAAGCCTGGTCATCTCCTCCTCGTCCAGGTCTCTCAAGGCGCGGGGCCGCCCAGCCTCCATGGTCTCTATGCCCACCTCGCGGAGGAAGGCGAGGCAGTTGCCCTCCTCCCCGCTTAGCTCAGGGATGTAGGGGGTTGTGGTGTAGGCTATGGCTTTGGCCAGGGGGCGGGTTTCGTAGCCGTAGAAGACCAGCCCTTTCTGGGTCTCCAGTAGGTGGTTCCCCTTGGCCTCCTCCTCCAACTCCTTGTTGAGGCCTGTAAGTGTCTTCATGGGTCCGTTGTCCTGCTGGTCCCCCAGGGCGCCCACCAGGGCCAGGGGGGCAAGGTCCCGGTTCCCGGCGTCCAGCTCCCTGGCCACCATGTAGGCCACTCCAGAGGCCGATATCTCTCGGGCTCCATCTACGCCGTGGTCCAAGGGGTTTACGTGGGTCACGTTGGGGGGCTTATCCCCGTGGGCCATGTGGTGGTCTAGAACCAGGGTTGGCTTGCTTAGTTGGGACAACAACTCCAGGTAGCCGCTGCCGAAGTCGGAGAAAACCACCAGGTCAGGGTCTTCGCCTTCAACCCTCCCAACAAGCTCCTCATCCAGCCTCTTCTCGCCGCTAATCTTGAACCTGGCCCCCAAGCGGTGGGCTGCCAACGCCAAAATCCCCCCGCTGCACAGCCCATCGGCGTCGTTATGTGTTACAAAGCGTATGAGTGAGCCCTCGTCCACGTGGGTCTTCAGCATTTGGGCTGCCAAGCGGATGGATTCTAAAAGTCCTTGGGGGACCATAGGCCGTCTAAATGGTGATTATTTCACGCCTATAGTTCCAGTCTCTTGGAAGCTTCCCCTTCCTCTTGTAGTACCTAGTTAGCCTATAGACCATGCTCTCCGTCAGCTGGAGGCCTCTCTTGTTGCTGTAGTCCTTGGGGTTCCTCTCCAAGTGTCTCCTAAGCCGGGCAGCCCTCACCATGAGGCGGTAGAGGTCTGAGGGAATCTCCGGCGCCAAACCTGCCTCCTCCAAGACCTTGACGATGCCGTAGCCCACGATGGGCTTCACCAGGGGGATGCCGTACACGTCCCTCAGAATGTTGCCTATCTGGGCTGGGTGGTGGCCCTCCCTGGCCAGGTTGATTATGAGTGCCTTTACTTCGTCAGGCTGATATGGAACCCAGTTGGGGGGCCTCTTGCTGACAGGCCTGGTGCTCCGGCCCCTCCCCCTCATAGTTGCCCTGCTGTTTACCATCACTTTTTTCCTCAGATGCTCTACTTTAACACTCAAAAACACTATTAAACCTTACCTATTGGCCTCCAACCTGTTTTATGTGTGAAGCCTCCACAACTACTAAAACCTTCACCGACAGGTAACGAGTAGCCGGTGGATCTATGCAGGTCCAAGAGATAATGACCAGGAGGGTCCTGGGAATTCCAGCGGGGGAGACCGTCCAATCCGCAGCATTCTCCATGGCCCACCATGGCATAAGCAGCCTACTGGTCTGGGAGGAGGGCAGGGTCACGGGGATCGTCACAGAGAGAGACCTGGTGGTGAAAGTCCTAGCCGAGGGGCACTCTCCTACGGCTTTGAAGGTGGAGGATGTCATGACTCGGGGTGTGATTACCATCCCCATGAGTGCCTCGGTGGACGAGGCTTGCGAGTTGATGATGGAGAACCGCATCAAAAAGTTGGCGGTGGTGGACCCCTCTAGCCCTGGGAGGATGGTGGGGATTGTCTCCATCACAGATGTGGCGGGGGTGCGCCCCCACTTCCTGGGGGAGTTCAAGAGTGTATTGGATGAGGAGCAGTTGGTTAGCCAGCTGGTGCGGGAGCCTGAGGGGCAACACTTGGAGTTCAAGGCCAGCCTTAGGTTTAACTCTAGGAGCATGTGTCTGGACCCCGACCTGGAGTTCAACTGTTTGAAAACCATCTGCGCCTTCCTCAACTCGGAGGGCGGGGACCTCTTTATCGGGGTCAACGACAGGAACCGGGTTGTGGGGCTTAGGCACGACTACTTGGTGGTGCCCAAGGGGAATAGGGATGGCTTCGAGAACTACCTCTTGAACCAGGTGGCCAACAAGGTGGGGAGTTGGGCCCTCCAATACATACGGGTCACATTCCCCAGGGTCCACGGCCGCGAGATATGCAGGGTCCACGTCTCCCCCGCCCCCGAGCCAGCCTTCTTGAACCACCACGGCCGCCAGTATTTCTATGTGCGGGCTGGTAACGGCTCCAGGCCTTTCAACATCCGGGACTCTGCAAGATACATCGCAGAGAGGTGGCCCCGCCTACTGGTTGGCCCGCCTAACCTTGAGCAGCAAGCCACCGCCCAAACGCCCTGAAGGCCCTGGCCCGGTGGCTTATTCTGGCCTTCTCCTGGGGGCTCATCTCGGCGAAGGTCCTTCCATCGCCCTCCCGGGGAATGAATATGGGGTCGTATCCGAAGCCCTGGCTGCCCCTCTCCTGGTGGCTGATCCACCCCCAGACCTCCCCCCTGAAGGTCTTGGTGGTCTCCCCGTCTCGGTATGCCACCACGGAGATGTACCTGGCCCTCCTGTCCTCCTCCCCCTCCATCAGCTTGAGGATTCCCCGGTTTCCCAAGGTTCTAAGGGCGTAGCTGCTGTAGGGCCCTGGGAATCCGTGGTATCTCTCTATGTAGAGCCCGGCGTCCTCCACCAGGACTGGGTGGTCCACGTCCAGCTGTCGGAGGCTGTACTCGGCGATGGCCTCGGGGTCGTCGGCCTGTATCTCCACCCTCTCCACCTCCAGCCTGTGGAGGGTGATACCTAACTCCTCGAGGACCTCCCGGGCCTCGGCGTACTTGTGGGGGTTGCTGGTCCCCATCCAAACCTCAATCCTTCTCAATGTATCTCCCCCTCTTCTCGATCTCCCTCATGCGGTTCAAAGCTTCCTCCGCCTCCTCCCCCAAAGCAGCACGGTAGCCCTCTATGAATGCCTCCAGCAGGTCCTCCCGATACTGGTAGTGGGTGCTGGTTAGCATCCTGTTCATCAGGTTCAGGTCTACCCCCCTCTTCTCCACCTCGTAGCTCACCTCTCCCAGCCCGAAGTCTATGAAGACGGGCCTGCCTCTGGACTGGATCATGTTGCTGGTGGTGAGGTCCCCGTGGATGATCCCTGATCTATGCATCACCCCCGCCTGGAACCCGATCCTTTTGAATATCTGGGCCCGCTGCTGGGCCTCCAGCTTGGGGAGCAGGTCCCTCACCTTGGGGCCCTCCACGTACTCTATTGTTAGGCTGCACTCCACGGGGTCCACCTGGTAGACCAGGGGGGTGGGAACCCCGTTGGCCTTGGCCTTGTGGAGGATGTGGGCTTCTCTCGCTGTGCGGCTCCTCCTCAACTCGTAGTCCAGCTGGGGGTGCCTGTAGGCCTTGGGGCGCCGAATCTTTTTGATGGCCCTCAACCCGCACCACTCCACCTCCAATAGGTCGGCCTCAGCGCCCTTAGCTATCACTCTCTCCAAGGTATGCTCACCTGATCCATCCTCCAGCTGGGGTTGACGTGGCTGGCCTCCAGGGGCGTCCTCACCCCCGCCTTGTAGGCCAGAAGCCCAGTCCAGGCGATCATGGCCCCGTTGTCGGTGGCAAGGGGGATAGGGACTACGTGGGATGTGGCCCCGTGCTCCCGGGCTATGGCCTCCACCATGGCTCGGAGCCTCTTGTTGGCCGCCACCCCCCCCGTTAGGAGCAGCTCCCCCTTCCCCGTGTGGGCCAGGGCCCTCTCGGTGACCTCGCCCAGCATGGCGAAGGCGGTTTCTTGGAGGCTGAAGCAGAGGTCTTCCAGCGGGGTCTCCCCCTCCTCCAGCTTTTGGAGGATGTGGGTTAGGAGGCCGCTGAAGCTCAGGTCCATTCCTTTGACCACGTAGGGGAGGGGTATGAGTTGGGCGCTTTTTTGGGCTAGTCTCTCTATGGCCGGTCCCCCAGGGTATTCAAGCCCGGCGGCGCGGGCGAAGGTGTCCAAACAGTTCCCCACAGCTATGTCCAGGGTCTCCCCATAGATCCGGTACCGCCCCGACTCATATCCGCTTACAATGGTGTTGCCCCCGGATACGTAGAGGGTTATGGGGTCCTGGGCCCCCGTGGCCATCCTCCCCACCTCGATGTGGGCCACGCAGTGGTTCACCCCCACCAGGGGCTTGTGGAAGTAGTGGCTTAGGGCTCGGGCTGCGGTGGCCCCGGTTCTTAGGCAGGGGCCCAGGCCTGGGCCCTGGGAGAATGCCACCAGGTCCACCTCCCCCAGGGTCACACCCGCCTCCTCCAGGGCGGACCTGAGGGTCGAGCCCAGATGCTGGCTGTGGTGGCGGGCGGCCTCCCTTGGGTGAATCCCCCCCTGGGGTGGGACGTGGACCTTGACGACGTTGGCCAACACCACGCCGTCCTCCGAGACCAGGCCCACCCCAAGGTTGTCTGCCGTGGACTCTATCCCCAGGGAGATCATCACCCCTTTCAGGGGATGGGGCCAGTAAAAAATGGTGGGGTTGGCTAGGCCACGTAGATGGCGGGCCGGTAGGGCTTGGACCGGTGGGCTCTCTTGGCAGGGTCCTCGATCCAGGGGTCCGACTCGGCTCCCACCACCACCTGGGCACCTGTTTCCCTCTCCAGGAACTCTTGGGCGTCCTGGAGGACGGAGGCCTCGTTCACCTGGCCCATCTCCAATCTAAGCCTCACCCGCTCCTCCTGGAGCCTCAACACGTCCTCGTATATCTGGCGGGCGAAGCCGGGCACCTCCTTAGTCCTGGTCTTCAACTCATCGTCTTTGAAGGCCTCCCTGATGAGGGCTCCCACCTCCAGGCTGCCCTCCTGGGCCATCTCAAGGGCCTTCAAATAGATCTTCCACTTCCACCCGTCAGCAGTGTAGAAGTAGATCTTCTTGGGGGTGATGTTGGTGACCTTGGTGATCTTCTGGATGTCCTCCAGGCAGCCCTTGATCACCTCCTCCACCTCCTCGCTGGCCAAGTCCACCAACTCCTCCTCGGGGGTTGGCCACTCTGCAAAGGAGACGAATCCCTCCCCACCCATGGCCTCCCAGATCTCCTCGCACAGGTGGGGTGTGAAGGGGGCTAGCAGTCGAACCTGGGTGTCCAAGGCCTTCCACTCCACATACTTCACGGCCTCAGCCCTCTCAGGCTTGGCCATGTCCCCCTCCACCCTCCTCCGATACCAATCCATGTCGGCCTCCAAGTTGTAGAGGGCTGAGTGGATGGTCTTCCGCACCTTCAACTCCTCCATGGCCTCGTTGGCGTCGGCCACGTGTTTCTGGAGCCTGCTAAGCATCCACTTGTCCACATAGTTTAACTCCCGGTGGCTGCCCCTCCCCTGCTGGATCACCTCCAAGGCGCGGCGGTAGAACCTGTCCAGCGTCTCCCCCATGTTCCTCGCCAAGTCTGGGCTGAAGTCGGCGTCTTTAAGGGGTTCAGCGGTTATCATGAGGCTTAGCCTCAGGGGGTCGGCCCCAAACTTCTCTATGGCGTTGATGAGGGGTATGATGTTGTTGAGGCTCTTACTCATCTTGCTGCCCTCCATTAGCACCGAGCCGTTGACCACTATGCCCCTGGGCCAGTACTGGCTTGGCCATATCCCTATGTGGCAGAAAACCATGTAGGTCAGGTGGTTGCTGATGAGGTCCCGCCCACTGTGCCTGGCGTCCAGGGGGTAGAAGTAGTTGAACTCCTCCCTCAGCTCCACCAGTTTCTCGGGGGGGACGCCTGATATGCTGGAGACCTTGTCCACATCGCCCCGTCCCAGGAAGACATAGTCCCAGAACTCCTCCACCAAGTTCTCGGGGTTGGGATCAACCTCCCTGATACCTTTTATCACGGTGTAGTAGGCCATGTAGATCACCGAGTCGCTGAGGGCCTCAATGATCCACTCCTTGTCCCAGGGCAGGGGGGTTCCCAGCCCAGATTTCCTGGCGCAGGCCTTCTCCCTGAGCCAGTCCACCACGTTGTGGAACTCCTGCTTCAACTCCTTGGGGATGATGGTCATCTCGGCGATGTGTTCGTGGGCCAGCTTCTTCCACTGGGGGTCTCCATAGTCGATGAACCACTGGTTCTCGAATATCTTCACCACCACCTCCGAGCCGCAGCGGCAGGAGACGGGTTCCAGCAGCTCATACATGGTGGTGGCGTGGCCCTGGGCCAGTATGTCCTTCTTCACCGCCTCCTTGGCCACCTGGACGGGGAGCCCCGCGTATTGGCCTGTGTTGTTGTTCATCCTACCGTTGTGGAACTCCTCGCTGTAGACCTCCTTGGTGGCCCTCTCCAACTGGGGGTCGTCCTGGCTAGTGATGCCCATGGACTCCACCACCCTCTGGGTCAGCAACCCCTCCTCGCCAATGGTTATCACGGGTATGGGCTTCAGGGGCTTGACATCCTCGGGCTTCAACCCGTATACCTCGCCCCCCTTGGAGACCTCTTTCTTAATCTGCTCCAGGGCCACGTAGTCGAAGGGGGCGTGGGCAGGCACCGACATGACCACCCCCGTGGTGGTCCTGGGGTCTACGAAGCTGGCTGGCAAGAGGGGGAACTCGGCGCCGGTGACGGGGTTCGAGATGGTTACACCCACATACTTGGAGCCCAAGGCCTCGGCCTCCACTTCCACGGTGTGGCCCTGCAGCCTCAGCTTATCCGCGGCCTCGGCGCTCACCAGCCACCGCTCCCCATCCACCAGGGCCTCCACGTAGAGGGCCTCGGGGTTGATCCACATATTGGTGACGCCGAAAACCGTCTCAGGCCGCAGGGTTCCAGCTGGGAAGACCATCTCTCCCCCCCTGAACTTGATGACTGTGAACTCCTCTATCTCAGGCTCCTTATCCCCAATGGTGTCGTGCTGGCCCACAGGGTTTCCGCAGTGGGGGCACCAACCCACAGGGTGGCTGCCCTGGCTGATATACCCCCGCTCCCTCAGCTTGGCGAACTGCCACTCTATGAAGCGGCTGTAGATGGGGTCCACGGTGGTGAACTCCCGCCTCCAGTCCATGCTGTACCCCATCCGCTGCATCCCGTGCTTGATCTCGGAGGCAAAGTAGGTGGCCATGGCGACCGGGTCTGAAAGCTCCTCCAGCTTGGACTCGGGGATATTGTAGAGATTGATGAAGGTGTCCAATAGGTCGGGGTCCCGGCTCTTCAACCGCTCCACCATGGCGAATAGGGGGGTGCCTGTGAAGTGCCACGCCATGGGAAGCAGGACGTTGAACCCCCTCATCCTCTGGTATCTGGCGTGGACATCGGTTAGGGTGTAGGTCCGCCCGTGGCCGATGTGTTGGGGGCTGTTGGGGTAGGGGTATGCTACAGTCAGGTAGAACTTGGGCTTGGAGGGGTCGGGGTCTGCCTCCCAGGCATGGGCCTCCTCCCACCTTCTCTGCCACTTCCTCTCTATGCTCTCCCAGTCAACCATGGTCACGCAATCCTCTATCCCTCAGCAAAGGGCACAGCCTGAATAAAGGTTATGAGTAAAACCCGTTACACATAGCGGGCAAGGGCCGGGGCCCTTACTCCAGGACCGCCCTAATGCGGCGGACCCCTGCCGCGATGCCCTCCTCCTTCACAATCCTGAACCTGCCCAGCTCCCCCGTGTTCTTGACGTGGGGCCCGCTGCACAGCTCCAGGGAAAAGTCTCCAATGGCGTAGACCGAGACCCGATCCCCATACCTCCCCTTGAACTCTGCCTCTGCCCCCATCCTCAGAGCCTCCTCCAAGGTGGTCTCTATCCGCTTCACCGGGAGATTCCTCTTGATCTGCTCGTTGACCAAGTCCTCCACGGCCTTGATCTCCTCCGGCGTGAGCTTGCGGTGGAAGTTGAAGTCGAACCTGAGGCGCTCCTGGGTGATGTTGGAGCCCCGCTGGTGTATGTCTGCGCCCAGCACCCTCCGAAGAGCCTCATTCAAGAGGTGGGTGGCAGTGTGCAGCTTGATGGTGGCCTCGGCCGTGTCGGCCAGCCCGCTGCCAAACCTCTTCTGGGCCCCCGCCTTGGAGATCTCCTGGTGCCTCTTGAACTCCCTGTGGAACCCCTCCACATCCACCTCTATTCCCCTCTCGCGGCCCAACTCCGCCGTGATCTCGATGGGGAACCCGAAGCTCTGGTATAACAGGAAGGCATCCTTCCCGGTTATACGGCCCCCCTTCTTAGCCATCCTCTCGAACCTGTTGAGCCCCCGGGCCAGGGTGTTGTTGAACTTTTTGAACTCCTTCCGGAGCTCCTCCAATATGAAGCCCTGTTTTTCCTCCAGGTGGGGGTACTCCTCAGCATACATACCAACCACTATGGGCGAGAGCTTGCTGAGGAACTCCCCTTCTATGCCAAGAAGCCTCCCATGCCTAATGGCCCCCCTGATAAGCCTCCTCAAAACATAGCCCTGCTCCACATTGGCAGGCACCACCCCCTCAGCCAATATGAAGGTGGCTGCCCTGGTATGGTCGGCTATGATCCGGGCGCTCCTGGTCTGGCCCTCATCGGCCTCACCTATCTTGGCCAGCCCTAGGACCTCCTTCATGAGCGGCATGAATAGCTCGGTCTCGTAGACGCTGTCCTTCCCCTGGAGCACCGCCACCGTCCGCTCCACCCCCATCCCAGTGTCCACGTTCTTCTGCTCAAGGGGCTCATACCTGCCGTCGGCCGTCTTGTTGTACTCCATGAAGACGTTGTTCCAGACCTCGTTGTACTTCCCGCACCCGCATCCAGGCCTGCAGTCTGGGCCGCAGGGATCCTTCCCCGTGTCGTAGAATATCTCGGTGTCGGGGCCGCAGGGGCCTGTGGAGCCTATGGGGCCCCAAAAGTTGTCCTCTTTGGGGAGGTAGTATATGCGGTCCTCGGGTATCCCCAATTGGCGCCAAATCCTGGCGCTTTCCTCGTCCCTCGGGATATCGTCGTCGCCTGCGAATACGGTGACGCTGAGCCTGTC
Source organism: uncultured Candidatus Bathyarchaeia archaeon (assembly GCA_964462185.1). Classification (GTDB taxonomy): domain Archaea; phylum Thermoproteota; class Bathyarchaeia; order TCS64; family TCS64; genus RBG-16-57-9. The sequence continues at coordinate 42,884 of CAYWWV010000006.1, forward strand.
TTTGTCCACCCCCAGCCACTCCTCGCTTGTGAGGAACTCTAGGCTCCAGGGGATGGATTCCTTCTTAAAGTAGTCTCCCAGGCTCCAGTTGCCCAGCATCTCGAAGAAGCTCAGGTGGAAGCTGTCCCCCACCTCCTCTATGTCGGTGGTGCGTAGGCATTTCTGGATGTTCACGAGTCTTCGCCCGCTGGGGTGGGGTTGGCCCAGTAGGTAGGGGACCAAGGGGTGCATCCCCGCCGATATGAAGAGGGCTGTGGGGTCGTTCTCAGGGATGAGGGAGGCGTTGGGTATGATCTTGTGGCCTCTCTCTTGGAAGAACTCCAGGTATAGCTTCTTCAAGCCTTTGGGGGTGATCACTTGAACCACTCTTGGTGAATCTGAAACTCATATAAAGATGTCCACTGGCCGGAGCCTTGTTAAGCGCTCCCCATGGCCAGTCCGTGGGTTGTGAGCCCGCCAAATGAGTTGGGCCCTAGCCAAATAGAGCGCCCAAGCCTTGGAGGTCTTCCTCTTCCTCCTTCTCCTCCTCCTGGGGCTCCTCCTCTGCCTGCGGCTCCTCCTCTGCTGGGGCCGCCGCCGCGGCTGCAGGAGCGCCAGCGGCGAAGACGGGGGCGTTCATCGCCTCCTCGATATCTATCTCCGATAGGGCGGCGACGAGGGCCTTCACCCTGTTGGGGTCGGGCTGGATCCCCGCCGCTGTGAGTGTGTTAGTGAGGGCGCCCTCGTTGATCTCTTTGCCAGCGCTGTGGAGGAGCATGGCGGCATACATGTATTCCAAACATTTCACCTCGATTTGAGACTGCTAACATAGAACCCTTGAGCCTCTTTTTATGCTTATCGTTTTCAGTGTTCGATACGGTTAAACGGTTAGTGGGTGTATCCAGGGTTGAAGCGTTATGGTTACTCGAGTCGAGAAGAAGCCCAGGGGGGAGTTGGACCCCATCCATAATGGGACCCTCAACCCCTTCACCCAGCCCGTGGCCCGGGTCCAGCCGGGGGAGGTGGTGGAGGTTGAGACTTGGGACGCCTACGGGGGCGTGGTGGAGCCGGGGAGGAGCTTCCAGGAAGCGGTTGACCAGGGTTTAGTGGGGGCTTTAAACCCGGTCACAGGCCCCATCTACGTGAAGGGGGCCAGGCCTGGCGACACCTTGAAGGTGGAGGTGTTGGACATCGAGCTTCCCCCTTGGGGGGCCACCAGTATCATCCCTGGCTTCGGCGCCTTGGAGGGGTGGCTCAACCATCTGGAGCCCCGCACCAAGATCAGCGAGATCCGTGGGGGCCGTGTAAGGTATGAGGCCGAGGGGGGGAGGGCGGTGTGGCTGGAGGCCCAGCCCTTCATAGGCACCATAGGGGTCAGCCCGGCCCACCAGGGGATCCAAACCTTGGCCCCTGGCCCCCACGGGGGCAACATGGACTGCCCCGACATCCGACCCGGCAACACCCTGTTTCTCCCTGTTTTCAGGGAGGGAGCCCTCCTTGGATTGGGGGATGTCCACGCCGTCCAGGGGGATGGGGAGATCTGTGGGACTGCGGTGGAGGTGGGGGCTTGGGTGCGGTTGAGGTTGGATGTGGTTGAGGGCTCCATCTCCTGGCCGAGGGTGGAGTCGGGGGAGGAGTTGATGGCGGTTTGCAGTGCGAGGCCTTTGGAGGATGCGGCCCGCCTGGCTTTCAGGGAGCTGGTGGACTGGATGGTGGCTGATTATGGGTGGGAGAGGTTGGACGCTTATATGTTTCTGAGCTTGGCCGCCAAGGCCCGCATAGCCCAGATCGTGGATCCCCTATACACAGTGGTTGCCAAAGTCTCCAAGAGCCTTCTACACTAAGAGGGGAACAGGCTCCCCAGGGCCTTCCTCCAATCCCTCCCAGCCAGAAGCCCTGAGACCAGCTCCAAGGCGGCTCCCAACCCCTCCGGGCCCACGCCCTCATCCACAACCATAAACACTGTCCGCCCCCTTTGGGCTGCCACTACCCCCAGCCTTAGGCCTCCTATGCCCAGCCAGCTCCCCTGGGGGCGGTCTTGCGCGGCCTTGAGGAGGGCTGAAAGCCTCCGCCCCAGCTCCTTTGGGGGCTTCCAGGTGGAGGGGTAGGTGGTGGCCTTCACCCCTAACCACCCTTTCTCCACCAACAGGAACCTGATGGCTGGTTCCAGGTCCTCCTCCCCTCCCAGTAGGGGGTCCAGGAGTCGCCGCCTGGCCTTAAGGTAGTCCTCGACCCTCCAGTCCTCCCCCGTTAAGGCTTCATCGAGGCTGCTGAGAGCCCTCGACAAACCAGCTCTACTTAGCTCCCGGCTCTTCTCACGGAGAGCCTCCGCCTTCCAAGCCTCCAAGCAGGCCTTACAGGTCTCAAAGGTTACCTGGTTGGAGGGGTGGGGGCAAGGCTTAGACTCCAGGAATATGCATTTATCGGCATCCACCCTTAGGACAGCTCCTGGGTGGTAACCACGGACATATAGTGTTCTAGGGCCAGGTTGTCCCTCTCCAAGATGTAGTATATGGTTTTGAACTCTGAGGGGGCTAGGCTCACCGTGACGGTGGCTATCATGTATTGGGGGTCGTTGAACGGCGCCAGGGTCCAATCCCCGCTGCCCACCTTGTAGAGGAAGGCTGGGGTCGACCCGATGGCTATGGGGAGCTCGCTTCTATTGTATGGCTCCACCGTTACGGTGGCCGTTGCCGGTGCCCCCAGCTCGTTGCTGATGGTGATGATTACCAGTACCTTGTTCTTCCCCAGGGGCCTGGACTCGTAGGTGGTTAGGAACCGGTCGTCTCCCTGGTATTTAACGAGGGTGGTGGCCCCCACCTGGTTCTCTATGTTGTTGATGTTGTAGGCCGTGGTGACGCTTACGAAGACGCCCATCAATACCAGGAAGACCACGACGCTTCTCCTCTTCAAGGGGGACCCCCATAGGGGAGTGGGGGCGGCGTAATAATATTTTAACCCGTAAACCGTTGCTGTCTCCCATGTAAACCATTGTTTCCCTGGGTTTAACCCTGGTTACGGGGGTGCTCACTTGGGTGTGAGTCAAGTTTTTATGTTGGCTCCTGGGTAATGGGTTGCTGAACCACAGGGCTAGGTATATATGTAAGTACCTGTTATGGTTCACTACGTCTGGGAAGAAGAAAAATGACAACCGCCTACGATGTTCCAGCTGATGTGCTCATAGAGAGGCTGTCCCGATATTTGAAGGAGAACGTGCCCGAGGTCCAGAGCCCCCCCTGGGCCCAGTATGTGAAGACAGGCGCCCATGTTGAGAGGGTTCCCCAGAACCCCGACTGGTGGTATGTTAGGAGCGCCAGCATCCTGAGAAAGCTCTACATGAAGGGCCCCATAGGTGTAAGTAGGCTCCGAAACCACTACGGGGGTAGGAAGAGGAACGGTGTCAAGCCGGCCCACTTCGCCAAGGGTGGGGGCAACAATATTCGCAAGATTCTGCAGCAGCTGGAGGCGGCGGGTCTGGCCCAGAAGGAGGGTATTAGGGGCCGGACGGCTACGGGGAAGGGTAGGAGCCTATTGGACGCTATGTCCACCCAGATAAAGAGGGAGATAGACAGGGAGAACCCTGAGATAAGGATGTATTGAGGGAGATGTCTTCGGACAAGGAGCTCGAGGCTTTAAGGAAGCGGAGGATGGAGGAGCTTCAAGCCAGGAGGGCCCAGCAGGAGGCGGAGGCCCAGGCCCAGGCTGAGGCCGAGGCCCAGGTCCAGCTCCTGCTCAAGAGGATTCTCACCCCGGACGCCAGGCAGAGGCTCCAAAACGTGAAGCTGGTAAGGCCCGAGTTCACCCAGCAGATCGAGCTCCAACTCATCCAACTGGCCCAAAGCGGCAGGGTGCAACTCCCCATCAACGACGAATTGTTGAAAAGATTGCTGGAGCAGCTGCAGAGGCAGCAGGGCAGGCGTGAGATCAACATTAGGAGGATTTGATTTGGCGAGATACAAGCATTTGGCGTTCAAGCTTCGGTTGGGCAAGGCGGGGAAGGCTAAGAAGTCTGTTCCTGCTTGGATAGTTGCCAAGACCAGGGGCAACGTTCGTTGGAGCCCCAAGAGTCGGAGGAACTGGAGAAACAGGAAGCTAAGGGCCTAGGAGGGGTGGTATGTCGGAGGTCACTAGGTACTATACGGTTCCCCTGGGGCGGGCATGGGTGGCACCCAGGTATAGGCGGGCTGAGAAGGCCGTCCAGGTTTTGAGGCAGTTCACCAAGCGCCACATGAAGCCCAGTAGGATTGTCATAGACCCCCAGGTGAGCGAGGCCATCTGGGCCCGAGGCATCAGAAACCCCCCCAGGAAAATAAGGGTGAAGATGACGAGGGACAACGAGGGCGTGGTCACCGTAGAGTTGGCGGGTGATGAGGCTTGAGCGGCAAGGTCTTTAGGGTGAGGGGCGAGGTCAGGAAGAAGAAGTTTTTCGAGCCCCTGGTCTTCGACAAGCGGGTGGTGGCCTTGAAGGAGAGCCACGCCTTGGAGCGGGTCTACGCCGAGATGGGTAGCCGCCACAGGGCCAAGAGGAGCGAGATAATCATCCACAGCGTTATGGTTGAGCAGGAAGAGTAGGGCATGGCCGAGGGACTAGCGGAGAAGGAGCGCCTGCTTAGACGCCTTGTAGCCGAGATGCGGTTAATGGAGGGGACGGCCAACGCCCTTCGGGAGAGGCTTCAAATGGTTGCGGCCACCTCCAGCGAGCTTAGGCTGGCCAAGAGGTCGCTGGAGGACTTGGTGAAGATCGAGGCAGACAACGACCTGCTGGTCCCCATAGGGGGCTCGGCCTTCATCAAGGCCCGCCTGGGCCAGGTGGACAAGGTCTTGGTGGGCATAGGCGCCAACATCTCCATGGAGATGGAGTATGAGGAGGCTCTGGGGGAGGTCTCGGAGAGGTTGGAGGAGATGGAGAAGGCTCAGAGGTCCATAGAGCAGCAGCTGGTTCAAATAATGGCCCAACTGGAGTCCCACAGGGGCCAGGCTGAAAGGCTCTCCGCCGAGATCCAACAGGCTCTCCAAGGGGCTGCTTGATGTTCGATAAACTCCGCGAGGGGCTCAAACAGATCTCGGATCGTTTAACCCAGGCCCCTCTGGGCGAGAAGGATTTGGAACCCCTTTTATGGGATCTGCAGCTCCGCCTGCTGGAGGGGGATGTGAGCCTGGAGGTGGCTGAGAGGGTGTGTGGAGAGCTCAAGGAGCGGCTGCTGGGGGCGCGGGCACCCCGCTTCGGAGACCGGGGGGAGTTGGTCAGGAGGGGTCTCAGGGAGGCCCTCCTGGGGGTTCTGGGCGGGTCCTCCTTCGACCTGGTGGAGGAGGTGAAGCGGGCGAGGGGGGAGGGCCGGCCCTATGTGGTCCTCTTCGTGGGTATCAATGGGACGGGTAAGACCACCACCATAGCCAAGGTGGCCCACCTACTGAAGTCCAGGGGATTATCAGTGGTGTTGGCCTCTGGTGACACCTATCGCGCGGGGGCCATTGAGCAATTGGAGGAGCATGGGAGGAGGCTGGGGGTTAAAGTGGTGCGCCACCGATACGGCTCAGACGCGGCTGCGGTGGCCGTGGACGCGGTGGAACACGCCAAGGCCCAGGGGGTGGACGCCGTCCTCATCGACACCGCTGGCCGCATGCAGACCAACCGCAACCTGATGGACGAGCTCCGCAAGGTGAAAAGGGTGGTGCAACCAGACCTCACCGTGATGGTCCTCGACAGCCTCATCGGCAACGACGCCACCGAGCAGGCCAAGACTTTTAACGAGGAGCTGGGCTTCGACGCCGCCATCCTGACCAAGGTTGACGCCGACGCCAAGGGGGGGAGCAGCCTCAGCGTCTCCTACACCACGGGGAAGCCCATAATATATCTGGGGGTGGGCCAGGGATACGAGGACCTGCAGCCCTTCGATGCCCAGTGGCTGGTGGAGCGCCTGCTGGGGGATGAGTAAACCTTAACTACTGTCCCCTAACCGATAGGTTGGACGCCATGGGGTTAAACGAGTTCATACAATCGGCCAACAGGCTTATGAGGACCCTCACCCGGCCTGACAGGAAGACCTACTGGCTCAGCGTTAAGATAGTGATGGCGGGGATTGGGGCGCTTGGGGCGGTTGGCTTCATAGTTCGGCTGCTGGCGGCCGTGCTCCAGCCGACGGGCTAGTCCTTGTTCACAGGGTATTTGAAGTAGAACAGGTATAGCAGCAGGAATAGCAGGCCCCCAGCGACCAGGAGCAGTTCCTCGAACTCCAGCATCAACACGGATAGGTTGTGTACCTCCTTGGATACCAATGGAAACAGATTGGAAACCATAGTACCAGCAAAGACTGTTGTGGGTCTCTAATAATCCTTGCCCCCGAGGTGGGGTTTGAGCCCCCTATTTTTAGGAATCTATATATCTTCGGGCTTTGATATGCTTGGTGCATCTGGCGTGGTATAATTGGTTACGAAAAGGTCCAACCTCTACGCGGTCAAGGTCACCAACGGCCAAGAGAAGGCGGTAGCCATGATGCTGGCCGACAAGGCCAAGGTGGAGTCTTCCCCAGTGAAGGCCATCCTGGCACCAGACGAGCTGAGAGGTTACATCATCATCGAGTCCCCCACCCCCCACGCAGTGGACGAGCTCATCAGGGGACTTAGGCACACCAGGGAGAGGGTTCAAGGCACCATAAGCCCCGACGAGGTGGAACACTATATTGAGACCAAGCCGGTGATGGAGGGCTTGGAGGAGGGGGCCCTGGTGGAGGTGGTGGCAGGCCCCTTCAAGGGGATGCAGGCCAGGGTGGTGAGGGTGGACCCCTCCAAGGAGGAGGTGACCGTGGAGATACTGGAGGCGGCCTTCACCCTCCCCATCACAGTCCACGCCGACTATGTCCGTGAGCTTAAAGGAGTAGAGTAGTGTATGGTTGAGAAGACGTTTAACTTCATAGTTAACGGGGGTCAGGCCACGGGTGGTCCTCCCATTGGGCCGGCTCTGGGCCCCCTCGGCGTAAACATCATGGCCATCGTGAACGAGATCAACGCCAAGACGGCGGACTATCAGGGGCTGCCTATCCCAGTGGAGGTGACGGTGGACACCGACACCAGGCAGTTCCAGGTCAAGGTGGGTATGCTCACCACCTTCGCCCTCATAAGCCAGGCCACGGGCATCAAGAAGGGCTCCGGCCGTCCCAATGAGGAGTTCGTGGCAGACCTCTCCTTCGACCAGTTGGTGGACATAGCCAAGAAGAAGAGGGAGGGCCTCCTAGCGGCCACCCTGAAGTCCGCCGTGAGGGAGGTGGTGGGTACTTGCCAGAGCGCTGGGGTGACCATTGATGGCCGCCCCGCCAAGGAGGTGCAGAAGGCCATCGCCGCGGGGGAGTATGACCACCTCCTCGTGGAGGCCGAATAAGATTTAAAAAGGACACTAGGTGAGAAGAAGGGGAATCTAAATGTCGCTCCCGAGGGAAAAAATAATTGAAGCAGTCCAAAAGGCTAGGGAGCTAGCCAAGCCCAGGGGTTTCGAGCAGAGCTTTGATCTAGCCATAAACCTGAGGGAGTTAGACATGAACCGCCCTGAGAACAGGGTGAACCTCCGTTTCCAGCTTCCCCACCGCATAGGGGAGAGGAAGGTCTTGGTGTTTGCCTCTGGCGACCTGGCTCTGAGGGCTAGGAGGGCTGGGGCGGACAGGGTTGTGGAGCCCCAGGAGCTGGAGCTGTTCGCGCAGGACAGGAAGGCCGCCAAGAAGAACCTCGCCGGTTTTGACGCGTTTATTGCTGAGGCTCCCCTTATGCCTTTGGTGGGCCGGGTGGCGGGGCCCATCTTGGGGCCTAGGGGTAAGATGCCCATACCCGTACCCCCCCAAGCGCCCATCGACGAGATCGTGGAGCGGGAGCGGAGGACGGTGGTGCTTAGGAGTCGGGACAAGCCCTTCGTCCACTGCATCGTGGGTAAGGAGAGCATGAGTGATGAGGAGGTGGCCGACAACATTGAGGCTGTTATTAGGAACCTGGCGGCGGCCACCCCCAGGGGCTTCGCTAATATCAAGAGCATCTACTTGAAGCTGACGATGGGTGAGGCGGTAAGGGTTTACTAGGTGAAAGAGTTGAGTAAAGCAGTTCTCCAGGAGAAGGTCAAAGCCGTTGAGGAGACGGTGAAGCTTCTTAAAGAGTACCCCGTGGTGGCGGCGGCAGACCTCAACAAGGTCTCGGCCTCCATGCTCCAGGATGTGAGGAAGAAGCTGCGGGGGCGCCTATTATTCAAGGTTGTTAAGCGTTCTATTATGGCTAAGAGCCTGGAGGCTGCTGGGAAGGAGGGCTGGGAGGAGTTCAACGAGAGGATCGCCGGCCCCAACATCTTCTTGTTCACCAGTGGGAACCCCTACAAGGTTGCCATGGAGTTGGAGGCCAGCAAGGTCAAGGTCTTCGCCAGGCCTGGGGAGCTGGCCCAGCAGGACATCGTTCTGCCGGCTGGGAACACGGGGCTGAGCCCTGGCCCCCTCATAGGCCTCTTCGGGGTGCTGGGTGTGAGGACCCGCATCGAGGGGGGGAACATCTGGGTGACCCAGGACACCCTGGTCTGCCGCAAGGGGGAGCCCATCAGCGAGGAGTTGGCCGAGATACTCCAGAGGATGGGTATAAGGGCCTCCGAGATGGGCTTGAAGATCAAGGCGGCCTACGACAACGGTGTCACCATCCCCGGCGAGGAGCTGGTTTTGGACCTTGGGGAGTACCGTTCCAGGCTGGAGCAGGCCTACCAGTGGGCCTTCCGCGTGGCCGTGGAGGCCGCCTACCCCGCCCCCACAACGGTGCCCGTGATCCTGGCCCGGCTGAGGCAGCGCGCCCTGGCCGTGGCCGTGGAGGCTGGGTGGCCCACCGTGGAGACGGTGCCCCTGCTGGTGGCCAAGGCCGCGGCCCAGGCCCGGAGCCTGGCCATGAAGGTCGGCCAACACCAGGCCGAGGACTGATCCCGGCAACCCATATATGGGCTGGCCCCCGCTTCCTTTATGTGGCTGGTTCTCTAGAGGAGTACGCCTGTAAGCGGAGGCTGGGGGAGACCCCTGAGCCCAGGGGTGGGGAGGGGGGTGGAGGAGGCTCCCCCTTGTTCGTGGTCCAGAAGCACCGGGCCTCCACCCTCCACTACGATTTCAGGCTGGAGGTGGGGGGTGTGTTGAAGAGCTGGGTTCTCCCCAAGGGGCCCTCCCTGGACCCCTCTGTGAGGCGGCTGGCCATACCCGTGGAGGACCACCCCTTGGATTACTCAGGCTTCGAGGGGGTTATCCCCCCTGGCAACTATGGGGCGGGGGCGGTGATCGTCTGGGACCGGGGTGGCTATGTGAACCTGAAGCCTGAGAGGGGGGTGGAGGAGTGGCTGATGGAGGGCCACCTGAGCCTGGGGCTGGAGGGGGTGAAGCTCCGGGGAGGCTTCCACCTGTTGAGGACCCGGAGGGGGGACTGGCTGTTCTTCAAGGCCCGGGACGGCTACGAGAGGCCGGGGTGGGACGTGTTGGAGGAGATGCCCAACTCGGTTCTCACCGGGAGAAGCCTGGAGGAGCTGGCCGGCGAGCCCTAGACAGGGGCTTGGAAGACGCTTCACGTGACCACCCTCTAACCCAGCGTTTCTCGGGGGACACATCCTTGTTACACGGGAACACGCATAAAGCAACCAAAAGGATGCCAAAACAGACAACCCCCGGACCTAGCTAGATCCCGACACCTCTTAGCGACACGCCCAAAGTCACCAAAACCGGCAAAAAAAGATGGCCGATTTCGACACTTCAAAGGCGCCCCGTGCCAACTCTACACACATCCAGCCTAAAAACTATTTAACCCAAAAACAACCATCATCTTAGTGGCTCCCATGTCAGAAGACACCCCCTGGGAAGACCTTAAACACAGCGACTACCACGCCCTCCTCCAAGAAGCCCAAAACCAACTCAGGAGCATAGACGCCCAGATAGAAGGCATCCAACGCATAAGCAACGTCATACTCATCAAGAAAAGCCAGAGCGAATACTACAAAGTCTCCGACGACCTCCCCCTGGAGATGAGCGTCGCCCTCATGGAGATCGCCGAGGGCCTCAAAGACGGACTCATGCAGATAGAGAAGACGCTGGCCAGGCTGGAGGCACGCCTCGACACCCTCCAAGACAACGAATACAAGGAGCAGTACAGGTAGCCCGACGCCTACGCCCCGTAAAGAGACCGGGACTACTGGGCACGGCTCCACTTCTGGTAGCCCAACAACGCGACAAGCCTCGACAAACTCTCAAGATTAGGGTTCAGCCGAAACAACCCCAACACCAGTGCGACCCTGGACAAGCTCGTCGGGCACCAGCAAGGCGACAGACTCTGGGACGACCGCTACATTAAGGGAAGCCGAAGAACACGCCGCATACACGCGAGAGGGAGCTGTGACTACCCCTAAAAATATGCAAAGTCTTCAAAAGTTTCTACGAATAAAAAAAAAAGGGTTAGGTCTCGAAGACCCTCTTCTCAGGCTTGTAGCCTGGCGCCTGCACATGATCCAGGGGCGTTATCGCCTGGTGCATGCAGCTCCGGACACACAGGTGACAGTACATGCACCTGTAGGGGTCCCACTCCACGCGCTTGCCCTCGACGTCCACCTTTATAGCGCCCGAGGGGCAGAGCCGCTCACAGTCTTGGCACTGGTCGCACTTAGCCATGTCGAAGCTCAGCTCACCCCTCGTGCCGGGCACATGCTCGGGCTTCTCGAATGGGTACCTCACCGTCGCCGGCTTGGAGAACAGGTTCCGCAGGATGTTATCCAGCATCTTAGGCATTCTCACTGACCTCCCTTATCCACGTAGGTGATCCTCTCGGTGCACGCGAGACACGGATCTATGCTGTGAACTATAGCGGGTATGTCCGAGATATCGTACCCCTTGAGCATGTGCAGCAGCGGAGGTATGTTAGGCAGGGTCGGCGTCCTTATCCTCATGCGCTCCAGGTGGATGGTCCCGTTCCCCACAGCGTAGTAGAAGCACTCGCCCCTGGGCTGCTCGACGCGGACTACGGAGACGCCCTCCGGGAACCTGTCGTTCTTGTTCACTATGGGCCCCTCGGGCATATCCCTCAACGCCGCCTCGATGAGGTCGATGCTCTGGAAGACCTCGTCGAACCTCACCAGCGTCCTGGAGTAGACGTCCTCGCCGTCGTGGGTTATGGGCTCGAAGTCGAGGAACCCGTACGCCTCGTAATGGTTGTTCCTCATGTCCTGGGGGATGCCGCTCCCCCTTATGGTGGGACCCACCGCCCCCAGGTGGACCGCGTCCTTCTTGGGCAGGATCCCCTTGCCCACCTGCTTCTCCTGGAAGGCCTTGTCCTTGTAGAAGACCGGCACCAATGTCTCCATATTCTTCCTAAGTCTCTCCATGTCCGCGTGGTACCGCTTGATGAGGCCCTCGTCCATGTCCGTGTTTACGCCGCCGATGACGTTGGTGGATAGGTGGATACGGTGACCCGCCGTCGCCTCGTTGAGCTCCAGCACGATCTCCCTTATCCGCCATATCTGCATGAAGAGGCTCTCAAACCCGACGCCCTCGGCGAACAGGCCCAGCCACAGAAGGTGGCTCTGGAGCCTCGATAGCTCGGCCCAAACGGTGCGCAGGTACTTGGCCCGCGGCGGCACCTCTGTGTCCGTGAGTTTCTCTATGCTCTCACAGTACGCCATGCCGTGCATAAAGTTGCAGATGCCACAGATACGCTCACAGAGGTATATGTTCCTCCTGTAGTCGTTGAGCTCGATGGCCTTCTCTATCCCACGGTGGATGTACCCGATCTGGGGGACCACATCCACGATCTTCTCCTCCTCAACCACGAACCTCAGCTGTAGCGGCTCAGGGAGCACAGGGTGCTGAGGACCGAACGGAAACACCGTCGTCTTAACTTCTTCTCTCTGCTTACTCATTCCAGTCACACCTCCAACATCTGCCGGCTTCACACTCAGCCGTGCACCTGTCGAAC